>DUML01000062.1 GCA_012839895.1 Peptococcaceae bacterium
CCCGCTTTCCTTTACACGTTTGACAGCCATTAACTTATACTCTTTATCAAAAGTTCTCATATGGGACACCTCCGTGATTTTATTTTATCACACGTTCTGTGTGTCCATAAAATCGCGGTAAGGTCAAGCAATAATTTTTTCTATAAAGCTTTTCAATAAAAAGAAATCTCGGAAATAGCTTTTATAACTTTATTGATTTCTTGAATGGATTTTTGGGATTCATTTGCTGCCATTATACCTTCATTCATTTTCTTCATTCTGGGAAGACACTTTATCTTCCGCCATACAAACACCTTCTTTATTCCTTCACCCTTAAAAACCTTCACAAAAATCTTTAACTTTTAAACATTCTCCCTTTCAATTGAGTATTTAACTCTATGCTTTTCCGGCTAAAAGTAAAGGTTATGAGAATTGATACTACTAACAACCCAAAAGCAACCAAATAAGCCGAGTTATAGCTCTGGGTAGCGTCAAAAATAGCTGCCGCTGTCATTGGACCAATTATACCGGCAACACCCCAACCGGTAAATAGAACACTGTAGTTGGCGCCGACATTTTTCACGCCGTAGAAATCGACAACCGTGGCAGGATAAACGGAAAAGGTAGCTCCGTAATTAAGCCCGGCTAAGGACACGCCAAATGCCAGCATGGCAACAGACTGATAAGAGCCGAATAAAAGCATATTTATGGCTTGCAGGGAAAAAATGATGCGCATTAGATTAATTCTCCCAATCCTATCGGAAACCGTCCCTCCTAAAAATCTGCCCAAGGCATTAAAAATAGCTAGAAGAGCAACCAGTAGATAACCGCCTTCCCAATTAACCTGAATCCTAGCAATATTCGCGGCATGGCCAATCATCATGAGTCCGGCTGATGATGAGAAAGCCAACATAAGCCAAAGCTTATAAAAGTTGGCGGTTTTTAGCATGTCTTTAGTTGTTAAGTCTTTAGCAAAACCAACAGGTGTTTGCTGTTTTTTTTCGGTGCGGCTTTGGCTTGGTGCAATATAGCCTGCCGGCGGATTTCTTAAAAGCGAAGCAAAAATTAAACCTAATAACAAAACAGCAACGCCATTTATGATAAAAGAACGGGAAACCCCAACGGCATTAAGCAAAACATTGGTTACCGGGGCAAAAAAGATGGACGAAGCTCCTACTCCGGCAACCACAATCCCGGTTACAAATCCCTTCTTCTCGGGCGGAAACCACTTAACGGCAGGCGGCATTGTCGAGATGCTTCCGATACCAATACCGGCACCGGTAAGCACACCGAAGCTAATTAGCATTAATAACGGGTTAGTGGCAAAACCGGAAAGTATTAGACCCACACCCATTAATGTTGCCGAAAAAGTCGCCGTAAACCTTGGCCCTTTAGTATCCTGCAGCCTGCCAAAAATCATCATAAAGATAACAAAGGAGATAGTAGCCATAGTATAGGGGAGCGATGCTTCTTTACTGCTCCAATGGAAATCAGTTATTAAAGCCTTGCTGAGAATGCTCCAAATATAGAGAATTCCGGTAAGAAAGTTTAGGCCGGCTGCCGCCCATAGTACAGTCAATGCTCTGGTTTTGGACTTTTCTTTCATATTTTCCTCCTTAAATTTTTAACATCATTCCTGTTCCTCATAAAATCATCTAGGCCGAAAGCCAATAGCTTGAAATGAAAGACCGGGGCGCCCACATGAGCACTCCGATCTTTTTCCAAGACAAATCAGCGATAAAAAATTATTAGCCCACTACAACCTTAACTAATCTCCTAGCCTGAAAATACCTAGCCCGCAAGTTTGGCCTTTTCTTCGGCCAGCTGGTCCAGCGACTTACCTTTAGTCTCTCTCTTAACAAACAGAATAGCAGCAACGGCTCCGATAAGTGAAGGAATGACATAGAATAAGAAAGACATTGAATACCCAAGGCCCATACCAATGACCGCACCGGCAACAATAGGTGCACTTGCTCCTCCTAGCCGGCCAAAAGCTTGACACCAGGCAACACCGGTATTTCTGAATTCAGTTGGGTAACCCTCGGCCATCAGAGGCTGGACGGCAGTGATGGCATAGTTAATAGCAAAGCCCATAAAGATGTTCGCAGCGAGAATAGCGGTAAAATTACTGCCGACAAAAGCTACAAGGACTACAGCACCCGCTGCAATAAAATAACTCATAATCAGGTTCTTTCTCCGTCCAATTATTTCAGCCACAAATCCGGTCGAGCAGTTCGCTATAACGGCAGCGGCATTTTGCGCGATCGCCAGACCATAGGCGGAGCTTAAAGCAAAACCTTTTTCCAGCATAATAGAAGGCAGCCAGGCGTTAATACCGTAAACAGTAAAGCAACCGCAGAAGTAGGTAATCCATACACCGGCTGTAACTGTCCGATAATCTTTTGTAAACAATGCTTTGGGTCCAACAACTTTGGCTTTAGGCGGAACGGTTAAGAGCGTAGGATCGTAATCAGTTTTGGTCCCTTTGGCAATTTGCTCAATATATTGCAAAGTTTCGACAGCTTCCCTGTTGCGCCCCTTATTGGCGAACCAATAAGCAGTTTCGTGCATTCTGAAGAATAAGAAACAAGCATAAAGGAAAGGTATACCACCGATCAAATAACATAACCGCCAGCCGAAGGCAGGAACAACAGCAGTTGCTACTAAACCGGCCGTAACCCAGCCTACAATCATCCAGGCCATCCCGAAGGTAATAAACAAAGCTCGGCGATTAGTAGGTGTAGACTCGGAAAAATAAGTGGTTACTACAGGGATGCAAGCACCTAAACCAATACCTGCTAAGACCCGGAAAACTGCAAAGAAAACAAAACTAGGAGCAAAATAAATTGGTATAGTAAGCAAGGCATAAAGAGCGATTGATCCTGTTAAAGTTTTCTTACGCCCTATCTTATCGGAAATAATACCAGAAATTGCTCCCCCTAGGATCAAACCGAAGAGGCTCCAAGAAGACAAACTGCCTGTTTGAACTGCGTTTAAAGCCCATTCGGCCTTTATTTGCGGCATGGTATAAGACACGATCATATAATCATAGCCGTCAAAGACCATCGCAAAACCAAGGAAGAAAAACATGCGCCAAGTAAATTTATTGACTCCGAAGGAGTCAATTACTTCGGAAACGCTATATTTCCTCACTTTTAATTCCTCCTTCAATATGTTAAACTATTATCTTAGCTATATCTTATAAATAAAAACGTCCCTCATAATTTTTTAAAAAGGCAACCCTTTTATTTTCTTTCTATTGGGTTGCCTCCCTTTACTTTTGCTTACAAGCTTGCTGTCTGAGGCGTTTTTCCTCTTTTTAATACATTAATAGAACCGAACCATGAATCATTTCTTAATTAGAATTAAGAATTTGAATTAAGAGGGAATTGTAGGAATTCACCTCAGGTTTGACTCACAAGCTTGAAAAAATAATAACTGCCGCACTTATATTCCCAAAACTACTCTTCTTTTTTCGCTTCTTCACCTCCGGTTGAATCTATTCCGGTTAAATCTGTCCCACAGTGAGGACATTTTTTTTGCTTAACTCCGCCAACTACGGGTATTTTCTTTTTGCAATTGGGGCATTCTATTGGCTTGGCTGCAGAAGTCGGTCTAAAACACATAGATGTACCTCCCGTTAATCCAGCTTTTCATTCCCGCTGCGCTGGGTAGTCCGATAACCCTTCATTGGCTTACGCATAAATTTATTACCGACATAGTAAAAGCCAATTCTAGCCAGCTCTTCTTTATAAACACCTAAATCACTTTGAATTTGGTTAAAACTTTTCCCCGCTGAAGCCTCTGCATTTAGAAAGTTGAACTTTTCATCATCGCTTAACTTTAAAAACTCTTCTCTATCCATAGCGATCCTCCTCTAATTCATCCTGAAATTTAAGAGGTTGGGATGTCACTCCCCCATGGGAGTGGCATCCATGATCATTAAGGTAACCTTGAGCTGTTTAAGGCATAGTCTTAGGGAACAAATAATGCTGCTCTCTTACCTTTAGCGGCTAATTTTTTGGCCAGCTCTTCAACCGGTCCATACTCCATAGCTTGCCCTAAGCAGTGGTGAACGCAAGATGGTTTTTTGCCTTGAGCTACCCGCTCTTCACAAAGATTGCAAAGTTGAGTCGGGACAGGCACATATTCCCATTGCCATTTTTCATCACTGATTTGCCAAGGGCCTACTTGCGTCAGCTTAATTCCCCATTGGCCATGGGGTAAATTAAGTTCATACTTGCAAGCCACTTCGCAACTATGGCAGCCTGTGCAAAATTCATAGTCTATCAACAAACCGTTAGTTGACATTTTTTTCCCTCCAGTCGTATTTTTGGTTCTAGCTTATACTCATATCTCCTAGTCTTCGGCTTTGTAAACTTTGCAGATCATTTGTTTTAACGGAGCACCAAAACCAAGCTTGCCAATGTGTTTATGCGGCACCATAGTGTTGATATTGGATTCCCATACTCCAAATAAGCTTGGCTCTTCTCCGTCTTTCTCCGGATACCACCAGCCATGTGTAGCGTGAACGACTTTCGGGTGAATAGTTGGAGTTAGATGCGCTCTTTCTTTAGCCTTGCCAAACATATTTTCCATGTATACCCAATCGCCTTCTTTGATACCGAGTTGTGCAGCAGTTTCAGGATGTATTTCCATAATAGGATCAGGTGTAATTTCTCTTAAAGTGGAAATCTGTCTATGCTCGGAATGGAAAGAAGTAAAGGTACGGGCACCTGTAGTCAGGATAAACGGATATTCCTTAAAGAGTTCCGGAGTGCTGACAGGGCTATAGGGAGGCTCTTTATAGTACGGTAACGGATCTTCACCCCAAGCGTCAAAGAGTGTAGAGCAGAGTTCTACTTTTCCTGTCACGGTGTTGAATCCAGGCTCTCCGTCAAAGCGTAGCAGACCTTTTTCATATTTCTTATAAGTGTACTCAGGCTGATATACTCCTCTTTCTCTTAATTCGTTAAAGTCAAATCCCCACTCCGGTTTAAGTTGATCGCTAAAGAATTCTTCAGCCGTATTCCAAGGCCAATTTTCAGGATTGAGCCGTTTGCCAAGTTCAATGCAAACTTCAATATCAGATTTACATTCACCAACTTCCAGCGCTTTATTAATTGCACCGGCAAAGATTGCGTTGCGGCCAAAGTGAGTGAGGACAATACCGTCATGCTCAGCAAAGGTGGAAACCGGCAGGAAGATATCTGCAAAAGCCATTGCTGTCGGAGTCATGAACAAATCCTGAACTACTACGAATTCTAAGTTCTGCAAAGCTTTATACCATCTTTGCGGTGCGGCGGTGTTGGTAGGTGTGATTGGCTGAGAACTATTAAACCAACCCATGCGGAGTTTATAAGGTTTACCGGTTTCTAAAGTATCTAAAGTCTCATCCGGGTGAGTCGTTGCCATAGCCGTACTTAAAGCAGGCCATTGTTCAGCGCCAATTCTCTTCAGCCAAAGTTCATCCGACAATTGGCTACGGGTTTCCATACGCCACTTACCAAGTAACGCAGCCGGCGGACCTAAGGTAATGCCTCCAGGCACATCAAGGTTTCCGGTAATTGCACCGATTGCAAGTATGCTGTGACCGAGCTGGACACCGTTCGGGTTGGTGTCAACGGCCAGACCCCATTGAATGGCTGTAGGTTTATTTGTAGCAATAAGCCGAGCAGCTTCAATAATTTTTTCTTTGGGTACCCAGGTAATACTAGCTACTTTCTCGGGCGGATATTCTTGAACGCGTTTTTTGAATTCTTCGAAACCATAGCACCATTTTTCGACGAATTCATGATCATACAGATCTTCATTAATAATGACATTAAGGAGGCCAAGAGCCAAAGCAGTGTCTGTACCGGGTCTTAGTTGCAGAGTCATGTTGCCTTCTCTGGTGCTTAACCAGGTAATTCTGGGATCGACGTGTATAAATCTGGTACCTCTCTTATACAAATCGATTAAAGAGTGCCCAAAGAAACCGTCCGGGTTGGACATTAGCGGCATTTTACCCCAAAGTACAACATATTTAGGAGGTGTATAATTAGGGTTATCATAACGATCCGGGAAATAACCTGCAAAGTCGATTTCCGGATAACCTGCTCCCAAGATATAGTCAGTAATGGAACAGCGAGGTCCATAGCAAGACCAACCGCTAAGTGAATAACAAACGTTAGGAGTTCCTAGGGATGAGAAACCAAGGGGATAATAATACAGGCAGGCTTGACGGCCTGTTCCGCCAAAGACAATAATTGACTCGGCACCATAGTTTTCTTTATAATATTTCACTTTTTCCACAATGATGTCTAAGGCTTCATCCCAAGAAATCCTTTGCCATTTATTTTCCCCTCTTTTGCCAACGCGCTTCATGGGATAGATAATTCTTTGGGGATGATGCACATACTCCGGCAAGCACAAACATCTTGGGCATAACCTTCCTTGAGTGATAGGATGCTCTTCATCTCCCTCAACTTTTACCAACCTGCCGTTTTTAATGTATAATTTCATACCGCAGCCGACAGGGTGGTCTCCAGGGGGCGACCAGCCACAGGTTCTCACAACTAGAGTCCCATCATCAAGTTGTTTTTTCCATTCTCTTTCCATGACTACCTCTCCTTTTTCAAGAATAAGCTTACAACCTCATAGTAAACGATTGGGTTTTGCTTGTTGAAGTTTCCGCAGACACCTCCTTGCTAAGGCTTTTGTTTCCACCTACCTTTCAAGTTCTGGCAATTGTGAAAAGTGGTATTTAGATAGGTGTAGTGTTTAAAGATTCGGATAATTACTTGTACAATTTACTATTGCATTTATCGTGCCTGCTTGATTGCTAGATTAAAAAATGGCTTATTATCAAGCTTTTTTAGGAGAGATAGCTTATATGTCTATTAAGTATTAATCTCATTATAGGATGGGAAAACGGGCTGTATTTTTGAAAAAAAGTGAAATTTGCATGCGAAATTATTTAGACGCCTATATTCCTATTTTGCAATCAATGTGTCATTTTCGGAACTGTGAAAAGCCACTAAACTAATAATTCAAAAAAATTAAAGCTGATTTTACCTTTAAAAAAAGACAAAAATCAGCTTGATTTATCTCGTTTTGTTATCTGAATATCCCTTTATTCTGATAATTTTTAGTACTCTATATATTAGTATTCAATATTATAATACTTCAATTTTCTATATAAAGTCGAACGACTGATACCCAAGATCTGAGCAGCCAAATGCACATAATTCTTGGCCTGCGACATAGCCTTTTTTATCGCTTCCTTTTCCAGATTCTCTAAATTGAGTGTTTCCATTGTCGGAGAATAGTTATTTTGTCCCTGAAGGGAATCGAAAAGAATATATCCCGGCAGGTTCTCAACCTTTATTAAGTCTTCTGTAGCTGAATTTACGGCGTAAATCATGGCGTTTTGCAACTGCCTGACATTACCCGGCCAGTCGTATTCATCGATTATTTTTTGAGCGCTAGCCTCAATTTCAGGAACTTTCCAACCAAGTTTTTGGCAATAATTTTCAATAAAGTATTTACAGTATAATTTGATGTCTTCTTTCCTTTCTCTTAAAGGGAGGATATTAATATTTAAAACAGATAACCTAAAATAGAGATCTTCCCGGAATTGGTTGTCTTTTACCATTTCATATAAATCTTTATTGGTCGCGGCAATTAATCTAAAGTCAACTTTTTTATAGCGACGGCCGCCAACTCGCATTACCTGCTTATCTTCCAAAACTCGCAAAAGAACGGCTTGAATTTCTAAAGGCATATCTCCTACTTCGTCCAAAAATAAAGTACCTCCGTGGGCAAGTTCAATTTTACCCGGCCTTCCACTCCGCTCTGCTCCCGTAAAGCTGCCACCTTCATAGCCAAATAATTCACTTTCAATTAATTCCCGTGGCATTGCCGCACAGTTGACCACCATATAGGGACCTTGTGGACAGTAGGCATTATGAATAGCTTGGGCAAATAAATCCTTACCCGTACCGCTTTCGCCCGTGATAAGAATATTATCAGGAGATCGGGCAAATTTCTTAGCTAAGGAAATAATTTTTTTAAAATTGGGATTTTCACCAATTATATCATCAAAAGTATAATTGGCTATCCCTCCGGATCTACTGGCCACGATAGCATTGAGTTTTTCGGTGCTGGTCAGCCTCAAAATAGCCCCGTCAACTTCCTGGCTATCTTTGTTGATTACCGGCCTAATATTAATAAAGTAGGAATGTTCATCGTTTCCTACCACAAGCGTTTCTTCAATGTCAATATTATTCCCTTTTAAAACTAGTGGCATGAGATTGGATTGCCGGCAAAGAAATTCCTGGATACTCTTTTTCCCGGCTTCGTCCTTCTTAAGTTTTAAAATCCGTGCTCCTTCTTGATTGAAATTTAAAATCTTTCCCTTTTCATCTATTGTAATTATCCCTTCATCAATTAACGAAAAGGTTGTTTCCAAAGTTAGATGTGCAGTGGTTAAATTTCTGTTGGCAGTTTTTAATTTCCGGTAACTGGCTTTTAACTCCTCATTGCTTTTATTAAGTTTATATTGAGCTTCAACTGCACTGGCAAGGGAAGTTACAAGCCCAAGGGTATGGGAACATAAATTAAGAAAATGTTCGTCACAAGGATTTTCGATAGTAGGCTGGCCAAGAATTAATGTAGCAATAATTTTTCCATTCTCATCTGCAATTGGAGCTGCGGCAGCCATAATGTTCATCAGGGCTAAAGAGTAATGTTCCGGCCCCATTATGTGAATAGGCCTTCTTAGTTCCATACAAAGAGAATGAGCACAAGTGCCGATGGTATTTACATCCCAGATAAGGCCATCGATATTCCTTCTCAACATATCGCCCTGCTGGAGAAGAAATACTCCGTTATAATCCTGCATGTATAATATGTAACCGGAACTAAGAATAGCCATATCTCTAAAAGCATCCATTATCGGCTTGGTTATGCTAATCAGAAGACTGTTATCCTCAAGCACTTTCTTGTATTGTTCCGGGCTAAGATGGGGTTGCATTACTTCCCCTTTAGGATCAATTCCTAACTCTCGGGACTTCAACCATGATCGGGCTACTTCTTCCCGGAGATAAGGACATTTAAGTGGATTGAGATTAGAATCTTCCAAAAATCGCTTTTTAAACTCTATTAATCCTTCCCAGCGTTCTTTAGTCCAGCTAAAATAATCGGGTATAAAAGTCTGCTCCTGTTGATGCACCTTAGGAATTCCCATCACGACAACGCCCTCCTCACACTCTAACCTAAAACTTGCAAGGGTTAGTAAACTAGGCCGAGTCAAGTCCTGCATCAAAGGCTTCATATGATAAACAAAAAATGTAATAAAAAGCATTCCCTGAATGAAAATAAGAAAAATAAACTTATGTCTCAAATTGGCATTTATAAACAGTCATTTATTTCAAAAACTGTAATCTTTTTGTCCTTACAGTTTTATTTTAATACATTCTCGCCCTACCTTTCAATGGTTAAGAATGGACTAATAAAAAAATTCTTCTGAATCAGTTCTAGACTTTACTGAGAAGGGCTTTTTAGTATTAAGGATCGCTCTATTTTAAATACCTTATAGCATGATAATCCGTATAGGCTAAAAGAGTTGGGATAGGACTGCTTTCTCTACCTATACCACTGTCTTTTATGCCACCAAAAGGCATCCCGAAAACCACTGAGCCCAAACCATGGGTGTTGATAAAGGATAAACCCGCTTCCAGCTGCCGAGCTATTTTCTTCGCTCGCTCCGGATCAGTAGACCAAACGGAAGAAGCCAGTCCATAAGAAGTGCAATTTGCTAACTGAATTGCTTGTTGCACAGTTTTATAGGGTGTAATTGGAATCACCGGGCCAAATTGTTCACTGTGAACGAGCCGAGTATTATGTTCTTTGTCAATAACAACATGTGGAAGAATATAGTAGCCGTTATTCCAGTTTTCAGGTTCCAGCTTTGACCCTAGTTCAAAGATTGAAGCTCCTTTACTTTTAGCTTCCTCAATTAGTTCCCGCACAAATTGATATTGCCGGAAATTGTTTACAGGCCCAAGTGTTGACCGTTCATCCAAGCCGTGTCCTACTTTGAATTGAGCAACCTGTTGACAGAGGAGATCGGTAAAATCGTCAAAAATTTTCTCCTGGACATAAATTCGTTTAATAGCATAACATATTTGCCCGGAGCGAGTAAAAATTCCTTTTACAATTCGAGGCATTATTTCTGCGAGATTGGCATCATCAAGAATAATAGCCGGATCATTACCGCCCAATTCCAAAGTAACTCCTTTTAAAGATTCGGCTGCATTGATATTAACTTGTTTGCCGGTTATGCTACCACCGGTAAAAGCTATTTTTTTAACTAGAGGATGACGGGTTAAAGCTATACCTACTTTAGCATCCCCATGGACAACATTTACCACTCCTTCCGGTAAAACAGCAGCTGCCATTCTCTTGAGCAGTAAAGTCAAAGCTAACGGAGCGTTGGGTGAAGGCTTAACTACTATTGTATTACCGGTCATCAGCGCCGGAACCAGCTTCATCATGGTAAGTACCACAGGCATATTCCAAGGTACAATTGCAGCCACAACCCCTTTAGGTTTTTTTTCAATACTGATCCAGCTAGTATTATCTTCCTTTTCCTCACTCTTCATAAAATCTGCAACAACACCGGCGTAATTCTGGAAATTACCATAACCGGCCATAAAATCGGATTGAGCTTCTTTTAATAAACCACCATGTTCACGAGACAATAGCGGTGCAAGATCTTGAATAGACTCGCGCAAGATTTCTGCCGCTGTCATTAAAAGTTTTATCCGCTCTTCGATACTTGTTTCTCTCCAGTGAAAAAATGCTCTATGGGCGGCTTGTATAGCTTGATCCACATTCTCCGCAGAACCTATAGCAACCTTTCCAACAATATCATTGAGCTTGCCGGGATCTCTGATTTCCTGATAGGTCGCAGTTCGCACGTCCCTGTTATTAATAAACAAATCAACTTTAATCATAGATTGGCTTTTGCCCATTTTTTTACCTCCTTAACCAATAAATCATTTTTTAACTTGTGCAAGAATCAGACCAGCCAAAAAAGAGGCATTATAGCGCTTTGTTCTGAGTTTTCAGTGTTATTCTGAGAAATAATTCTTATTCTGCGACTAAGGTCATGCATGGTTGCCTTTAGAAGTAAAAAGAATTCTTAAACCTATAATAAAAAAAAGATTGCTTACTACTTAGCTTTAACACTTGATAATGATTTCCTGGTATTTAATAGCTTGGTAGCAAACAATTCTTTATTCGTTAGCTGGAATCGCAATTAATTTTATAGGCAAAGCTTAATTAACATTAATTAAACCTGGCCGGCTACCTCCTCTTTCAATCTCTGAAAAAACTCTTCCATATACTTAACCCTTACTTCGGCTATTTTTTTGGCCTTGAGAGTAAAAAGCCTCTCCGGTATATGTTTAAGTTTAAGCTCATACTCGAAGTATGCCGTATGCTTGGAGACATCCTTGACCCTGCCGTTCTGCCCTATGTTTTCCCGCCGGTACTCGGCTAAAGGGATATCATTATACATTCTCTCCCCGTGCCTGCCGGCAAGCATAAAGGAACGGGCTATGCCGATAGCCCCGATTACATCCAATTTATCGGCATCAAAAAGGATTTTAGCCTCGCTGGTTTCCGGGGCGGTGCCGCTGCGAAACCTATGAGCCTTAATACAGTACTTAATCTTCTCAATTAATGACTTTTCATAACCCAAATCCTGCAGGATTTCGCCGGCCATCTCAGCCCCTAAAAGAGCATGATCAACTTCGCCCGTCGGGTCTTCATCCTCAATCCGGCGGGCAATATCATGCAAAAGAGCTGCCGGGATCAACACTTCCAGGTCAATGCCCGGTTCTCCCTCAGCCAAGTACAGGCACAGGTTTGTAACCCTTTCCGTATGGTCCAAATCGTGAGCGGCATAGGACATTTTATCCCTGACAATTTCCCGCAGAACATCATACCTCTTGTCCAAATTTGCTTGTTTAATCATTTCCATCCCTTACCTTACTAATTACCTGACTTAATTACCTAAAGAAAAATTGCTTGCTTTTTTAAAGACATTTGCTTGTATTAAGACTTGTGGGAGTACTTTTATTAGAAAATGATACCATTAATACAAACTGCTTTATCTTCTTCCAAGTAGAGGGGTTCAATCCCTTGGTCAATTTTAATTATTTGGGGTTTACCTTCTTTCCCAGCCCATTTAACAAGATATTTATTGGCCACACCTTCTTCATAGCCATAAGCAGTGAAAATTAGTAATTCACTGGAGCTGTCCCAAAATATTTTTCCTCCCCAGGAATATAAGCCATGTTCGGCAAGATTAAGGTTTTTTAAAGGAGTTCCCGCCGAAGAATTAATATTTAAAATAATTTGGGGAACTTTTTCTTTTTCGATGTACTTATAGGCAAATGATGCGATTTTCTGACCGTCAGGCGAAAGCAGAGGGTTCCAGCCGGCTTCAGAAAACTTAAACCAGGAACCGTCATTAATATTAATTTTCCATAAAGAAGAAAGGCTATAGTCCTCTTGCACCCAGGACTCAACGATCAGGCTTTGATTATCTACCCAGGTTAATCCCGGTGGTTCTCTTAACCCTGACTTCCCAATTCTGGGCTTAAAAGAGGTTTCGATAGTTTTCTCAATTTCCTTGGTCTCGCAGTTAACTACCAATAATTTGTAGGGCTCTGTTTGGTCCGCCTTTTCAGCGGTTTGGTTGCAAGCCAGGACTGCAATTTTACTGCCGTCCGGGGAAGGTTTCCCGGCTAGGACAACCAATTCCTCCGGATATTTGAATATAATTTTTTCCTCAGTCAAAACATTATAAACTGTTTGAGGATTAAGCATTATCCTAGTTGAATCGCTGAACCATTGGGGATCCCAATTTGTAGTACTGTATTTCTCCCCAAGGCTCAGCTTTTTCCCTGTTTGTAGGTTGTAAAAAAACGGAATACCTTCTTCTCCTTCCCCCGAACTTAACGTCAGCTCTACCATGGAGAGCCACATCCGATCCGGCGAAGGAAGAAAATAACGGTACTCAAAATCCTGAATTAAAGCCAGGTTTTTTGTGCTTGAGCTTTCTAAATCCAGAGTAAAAAGGTAATGGGCAAATTGAGAAGAAAGCTGTTCAATAACCTTGTTCCCACGGCTGGATACCTTACTGAACTTAATTGTGCCATCGGCTTCCCAACCGTCTACCTTATAATAATAGTCAAGGGTCCCTCTGGCAAACCGCACCCCGATACACTCTTTATTAAAATCAATAACCAGGATATCGGTAGTTTCCTCCGCCAGGCCGCTTTCTTTACGGATACTGTTTTTCACCGTAAAACAGGCTTTATCTCCCCGCGGGGACCAAAAGGGCCCGGACATATAGCCCGCTAGGGCTACTTCAAGGTTTAAGTCATAAGCCCGTACCAGCACTCCCCTATTTAAGTCGGTGCTGCCGGCAAAAAGATAGCGAGAATCCGGAGTCCAACTAATATTAGTGTAATGTTTAAAACCTGTGTTTACTTTTTGGGCTTTAGTAAAGTCTTTGCCTTGACCGACATAAAGACTTTGTTCCTGGTCGCCAAGAACAAAAGCGGTATAGCTATTGTCAGGGGATGGCAATACTTTGGCGGTTTCTAAAGTATCTTCCCGCAATTCTTCCGTTTCGGTTTTACCCTGCAATCCTGTTTTTCGTTCCAAAGTCTTAAAGGTTGTGAAAAGCACACCGATACTGAGCAAAACAATAACGAACACCAGGATTGGTTTTTTAATATTCATCAAGCCACTCCCCTCCCTTAACTACTTGAACCTCAAACTACCTTATTTTTTTTTTACTTTAATTTTCTAGGCAGGTTGAGCAAATTGTTTTTATCAAGATTCAAATATATAAAGATTTATTAATTATATCAGATTTATCCGGTTTGATAATGTTACAAATTAAACTTTAGATCCTGCCTTTCGGTAAAATCAATAATAGCCATTATTGTATAATAGGTATTACTTACGTAATAGGCATTAGTAATAGGCATTATTTATAATAATTCAGCACATCTTGGTATTTCCCTTTTGGGAGTCGGCTAAAAATTAAAACTTTACTCATTATTTCCCGTTTTTCTTATTTTTTGTGTTTTTTGGGCCTAAGCCTGTAATAAAACTATCCAAAAAGTTACTATTATTGTTGTCAGACCTTGGCTCAGTGGGCAGAGAGGCGGTGGTCAATCCCCACATGGAAAATCTAACAGAGCTGTATATGGAATTACGCGATCCTGTTTTCCGCTATCTATACTATTTAACCGGTGACTCGGATTTAGCTGAAGATTTAACCCAAGAAACTTTTATGCAAGCTTTGATCTCCCTTGCCAGGTTCAGGGGGGACAGCTCCGTAAAAACCTGGTTATTCTCCATAGCCCGCAATACCTATCTGAAAAACCAAAAGAAAAGCAGCCGGCTGCTTACTGTCAATCTTAACGATAACCGTCCACTTACCCAGTCCGCTCTTCCCCCTGCCGGAGGATATGCCGAAAATCCCTTAACCAAGATTATAAGAACTGAGGAAAGTGCTAATATCTCCAGGCTAATAGGCCAATTGCCGGAAAACTACCGGACTGTCCTTATTTTAAGGGAATACGAAGGCTGGGAATACCGGGAACTGGCTCAATTCCTGGCTAAAACAGAAAACTGGGTAAGAGTCAATTACTACCGGGCTAAACAATTGCTGAAGGAACTTTACCAGGCCAAGGAAGGAGGCAGTCAAAAATGTCAATAAATTATTGTAAAATTACTGAAGATCTCCTGCCCTTATATCAAGATAACCTTCTTTCCCCTGAAACAAAAGAATTTGTCGAGGGGCATTTAGAGCAGTGCCCCGAGTGCCGTAAGAAGCATTTAGCTTTAGCTTCTGCCCTTCCGGAAGATCAAAACCTTACCGCTTTGCCGGAAGAAGCCCGCTATGAATCAGCCCGCCGCTTTCTCCTGGCTTTTCGCCGGAGAACCAAGGTTTTAGGCTTTGTTCTCTTATTTGGCTTTATCTTTTTTACACTGACCAGTTTTTGGCTGGGGCAAGCATCCTTCACGGAAAAACCCCTTAAAGTTAAATCTGCCGATGAATATGCAGCGCAGGTTGTCCCCGGCTGGAGCAGAGCAGAACAAAGCGGCCAGATTATTCCCTTGAATATCACCAAACCTATCGAAGGTACTCAAGCTAAGGTTACTTTTGAGAAAGTGTGGTTTAGTGGAAAATACACTATTGTTCTTTATACCGTAACCGATCCCGATAAAAAGTATTATCTGACCTCCGGAGAGGAAATAGACATCTCTCCCGAACGAACAATGGCTCGCAACTCCGGCATGCACCCTTTTGGCAACAGGTATGGCGGTATTTCTGACAAGGGCCTGCATAACATCATGGTCTTTTTGGGTTACAATAATTTCCAAATTGGGGCCCAGTACCCTGAAACTGCCAAGGGAACTACAGGTTCTCACCTGGCAGACGATTGGAAAACCATACCGCTGGTTCTCACCGTTCCCCAGTGGCAGGAAGGGCCTTTCTCTCCCAAAGACTACAAAAGTTATCGAGAAATAAGCAGTGAAGTCTCTATTCCCCTGGAGTTAAAAAGAGAGTACCTGCAGGAAAAAACTGAAACCATTGCTCTGAATAAAACATTGCAATGGCAAGAAAGGCAAGTTATGCTTGAAAAATTAGAAATTGGCTTTTCCCATAATACCCTTTATGGAAAAATAAAACTGCCTCCCGGTGAAAATAACCCCAGTCTGCAGGGCTACTTCAAAGCCGGAGACCAACAGGCCTGGATAACCGAACAAAAGACAGAACCTTTAACAGAACCAAACACCTATGAATTTATCGCCATTACCCAACCTTTTAATGCCTGGCCGGTCCCGACGGAGCTGCACCTGGAAGGCTTAAAATTTCAAACTTCAGATATCCTAACTTTCCCCTTCCCCTGGGCGAAATACAAAGAAAGCGAAGAAAGAAAGCAAATTGAACCGGAAAACCAGGCTCCTCAAGTTTGTTATGATTCTACAATCCGTCTTTGGCAAATAGAAAAGGAGGGTTTAAGCTTTAAAATTGACAATCCTACGGCTAAAGAGCAGCCTATTGTTATCGAACCCACAAACTATTATCCGGAAATAACTAACTCTATGGGAGAAAAGTTAGAGCAAAATTCAGGCGGTTCTTGGAGCGGCAACATTTTTGGTAATGACGACCTTGGCTTTGGCTTTGAAATAGATAGGAATGATCCTTTCTGGCAAAGCAGTGAGCAAGTTATTATCAAAATTAGTAAGCCAAGGGCTAAGATGATTCTAAAAGAAATAATTCCTATCTGGCCAAGATGATGAGCCTTTAGATACTGTTAACTTATTGGGTTTTTAATAGTTTCTTTATATTTTTAAGGAGTAACCCTAAAGATACTTTTTAATCACGATCGCCATCCGGCCCTTTTTGGTCTGGTGGCTTATTTCTTCCAGCTTAATTTTACCCTTACCCTTTAAAGAGATAACATCCCCCGCTTGGACAAGTTTATCGCTTTTCATGCATTCTAAATAATTAAGCCTGACCCTGCCTGCCGCCAGGGCCTCCCCGGCTTTGCTGCGGCTTAAAGCAAAGCCGGCGGATATTATATTATCCAAGCGCAAGGAAGCCACGGTATCCTTAATTAAAACATATTTTTCTTCCGGAACCCTTAAGTCCGCCAAGGGAACAGCGGTTGTTTTTACTTTCACCCGTCCTACCGCTTCCCAATTAGCCAATAAGTAAGTTTTAATTTC
This sequence comes from Peptococcaceae bacterium, assembly GCA_012839895.1. Lineage (GTDB taxonomy): Bacteria > Bacillota > Desulfitobacteriia > Desulfitobacteriales > Syntrophobotulaceae > DUML01. The sequence goes on from DUML01000062.1 coordinate 16,792, forward strand.
TTCCAGGACTACCAGGTCACAGCTGCCTTGGCCAACAAGAATATCGCCGACAGTTTCCCTGGTTTGACCTAAACCCATAAGGCTCCCTAAAAAATCCCGGTGGGAAAGGGTACACTCCGCAGGGTACTCCACCCGGACAGCTGCCAAAGGCAAGATATCATTGGCATTGATCAGCTCCGGTTCAAGGTAAGTAGGCAGGAAATACAGGATAACCCTCTGGGCTCCTTCATAACCGCCGGCAAAGAAATGCCGTGAACTTTTTAGGCTTTTTAGCATACAAGACGCTAAGTGCTGCTGCTGTTCATTTAGAAATTTAGTATAAGTAAGTATATCCTTTTCTTCCGACTCTGTAAGCTTATCCAGCACCCTGGCCAAGACAAGCTTTCCTTCCTCGTCCGGGGCAAACTTTTTAATTACTTCCTGTTTATTCATCCGGTAAACCTACTTTAGACAAACGGTAAACATGCAAATACTTTAGTGCTGTAGATACTTTATTTTTGCTTGGCAGTGAAGGCTTGCAAAAGCCTTCACGCCAAAGCAAAGAAATTAATTAAACTATTCAAATAACCAAGTGAAACTAAATTTAAACTATTTAACTTCCACCAAATATGATTTTTGTTCTATAACCCTGCCTACCAAAGCATAAGGAGTCTTATTTGTTTGCGCCAATTCTTCCAACAGCCGGTCTGCTTTGTTCTCCGGTAAAGCGATTAGAAGCCCTCCCGAAGTCTGAGGGTCACAAAGGATATCCTGGATTTCCAGAGGAATATCCTGAGACCATTTAACCTTACCCTCCAGATAGTCTCTATTGCGGTAAGCTCCCCCCGGAACCATACCCATTTTAGCCAATTCCAGGCTCTCATCCATGACAGGCAGCTTGTCAGACCAAATTTCCAGAGTAACACTGCTGGCGGCAGCCATTTCTGAAGCATGGCCTAAGAAGCCGAAACCGGTAATATCAGTACAGCCGGACACTCCTACTTTCAGCATCGCTTGCCCGGCATCTTTATTCAGATAGGACATAACCTGCACACATCTCCGGTACGCCTCCTCACTGACCAGGCCTCCCTTAAAAGCGGTATTTATTATCCCGCTACCTAGAGGTTTGGTCAAAACCAAGCAATCCCCGGGTTTGGCCCCGCTATTGGCAATTACTTTTTCCGGGTGAACAAGACCTAAAACCGATAAGCCATACTTTGGTTCCTTATCTGCAATGGTATGACCGCCGACAATTATAGCTCCGGCCTCTTGCACCTTTTCCGCCCCTCCTCTAATTATTTGCCTTAGGATTTCAGGGGAGAGGCAATCCGGAAAGCACGCAATATTTAAGGCTGCCAAGGGGCTGCCACCCATGGCATAAACATCGCTCAAGGCATTAGCGGCGGCAATTTGGCCAAAAGTAAAGGGATCATCAGTTACAGGAGTAAAAAAGTCCAGAGTCAAAATAACAGCTTGGCTGTCGTTAAGCTTATAAACCGCTGCATCATCACAGGTGTCTAAACCTACCAACAAATTTTCATTATCAACTTTTGGTAAAGAGCACAGGACCTGTGCCAGAGCCAACGGGCTCATTTTAGCCGCTCAACCCGAACTGGAGGTCATTTGAGTCAATCTCAATTTTTCTTCTTTCTCCTTCACCTATTACCCCCCTTTTCCAATAGAATTGCCCATTCTCAAGTTTTATCCTCTACTGCTCTGCCATTAAACTCGTTTCAGATGTAAAGGGCGAAAATTGTAATGTTTTAGTAATTATCGTTCTCGTAAATTAATTTTTCTTGCTCCTCCTGCAGTAAAAATAGTTTTTCCACATCTTCACAAATTAATCCTTCTATGTTTTCCTCCGTTGTAAAACTGACCCCTATTCCGCAGTTAGAGCTAAAACGGCGGGGTACAGGCATTGTCTCAGCTGGGATGCCTCTTTTTTGCAAATAACGGTGATATTTAACTGCTCCGCTATGAGTATAAAAAGTCGCCAAAAAATTCATAGCCATACTACCTGCTTAAAGTTATTTTGAAATCAGAACCGTCCAACTCCGTGCTGACCTGATACCCAAAATTCTTGCCAAACCTAGTAATATTGTCGCGAGATACAGCATTATCCACCAAAACGCAGATTCCATTCGGGGACTGTTCCAATGCTTTTTTTGTCATAAGCACCGGTTCGGGGCAAGATCTCCCCCTGGCATCAATTTGAGGGTAAATCAATTTTGACTCCTCCTTTAATAGTAACCTCAGTACTTTTATCCCGATTGAAATAAGCTATTGCCAAAATAACAATAAAGCCAAGCGCCACGGCAATCTTGCCGTTTAAAGTCGGTCCTTGAGCCGACGAGGCCAAACCAAAATTATGAGCGAGAGATGCTCCGGTAGCCATCCCTAAAACAGTCACAGCTGAATCTATATTGCCTTCTCCGGCAAGAATAAGTTGCCTAAGGGGGCATCCTCCCAAAAGCACGGAAGCCCAACCGGCTAAAGCCATGCCTAAAAAATTCCACAAACCGTCAGTATGAGCCACAGGTTGCCCGGCAAAACCCAGTTTAAATTGGCCAAAGAGCATGTTGCCCACTAAAGCAGCTGCGAGAATAGCCAAAAAACCGGAAAGCAAATACCAATCTTTAAAGAGGATTACGTCTCTAATCCCGCCGACCATACACAACCTGGTGCGCTGAGCCAGCATACCGACGATTAAGCCCGCAGCCAGAGACATAACAAATGGGGCGTGAGCAGATCCCGGCCCCTGGGTACTAAAAAACAAAAAAGCTGGAGCGGTAATCGCCAGTATAAGTAAACCAACATTAACAGCCGGGAACAAATAACCTTCAAAAGCAGCCAAATTATAGGTCCTTCTTAGGGTAAAGCCCCTGTTTAAGAACTGAATTCCAACAATTATTCCTGCCGCAAACCCCAAGAAGCCAAAAATAGCATTCAGGTCTCCGCCGGCCAGTCTAAGAACCATTCTTAAAGGGCACCCTAAAAACATCAAAGCACCAATAATGACTATCATACCCATAATAAAACGGCTGAAGGGCGCCGAACCGCCTCTGGCCTTATACTCCCTCTTACCCAGAGCCATGAAAAAAGCGCCAAGCACAATACCCATAATCTCAGGCCGGATATACTGCACTACTTCCGCCCGCTGGAAGCCCAAGCCGCCGACGGTATCCCGAATAAAACAAGCGACACAAATCCCCATATTGACGGGATTGCCAAAACGGACAAGAATCACGGCAATAACTCCAATTAAAAGGCCTGCTCCGATAATACCTTTTTTACCTTGCAAGATTCTCCTCTCCTCCTTAAAATAGCTTTGATCTTTTTTTGCAGTGTTCTTTACATTTTCTTAATGTACTCTAATACTGCCGAATAAATTATATAACTGCCAATGAATGTTTAGTGATTCCAATTGCCAATACTACTTTAAGTCACATAGATATTTTCTATAGTTTTCCTAAATATTTTTGCTGAACTAAGCGATTTGCGTATACAATGTATTTAAGGCTATTTTTTAAATATGTTTAAAGCTATAGTATAAAACATTATTATAAAGCTATTTAATAAAGTTAATTAATTGAGAGGAGTGCGCCATGCCCAGTATTTATTTAGACCAAGCAGCAACTTCTTTCCCCAAAGCTCCGGGTGTAGGAGACGCAATGAAAAATTATCTGGAAAATGTAGGCGTTAACGTTAACAGAGGCGTTTACGGCAGTGCCTTAGAGGCCGGAGAGGTAATTCTGGAGACAAGGGAAGCCCTTGGCCGTCTTTTCCATTTCGATCCGCCGGAAAACGTTATTTTTACTTTAAACATCACCCAGGCCCTCAATATGCTTTTAAAAGGGCTTTTAAAACCCGGCGACCACTGTCTTATTTCCTCTCTCGAACATAATGCCGTGACCAGACCCTTATGCCAATTGGCCTCTCAAGGAGTAAGCTTTTCCAGAGTCCAAGCTGACAAGGAAGGTTTTCTCGATCCCCTTGATATTCAGCATTCCCTTCAGGAGAATACCAAAGTTGTAGTCTTAACTCATGCTTCCAATGTCTGCGGCACAATTCTCCCTTTAGCCGAAGTTGGCCAAATATGCCGGGAAAAAGGACTGATTTTTATAGTGGACAGCGCTCAAACCGCCGGCTCCCTGGCCATAGACTTTGAGGCCTTAAATATAGACGCCTTGGCCTTTACGGGACATAAAGGGCTGCTCGGTCCTCAGGGAATAGGCGGGTTTTTAATCAGCCCCAAGCTTGTACCGGACATGGAGCCCCTAATTACCGGCGGCACCGGCAGCCTTTCCGACCGGGAAGATGTTCCACCCTTTTTGCCGGATAAGTATGAAGCAGGCACGCCCAATATCCCGGGAATTTTTGGTTTGCACACCGCCCTGAAGTACTTAGAAAAAGAAGGAATCAACAATTTGCACAGCCAAGCCATGGAGCTAACAGGCTTATTCCTGGAAGAGGTTCAAAACATCAAAGGCATCCAATTGGTCGGCCCTAAGAGCCTAGAAAACAGAACAGCCGTTGTATCCTTAGATTTTCCGGGACGCGACAATGGAGAGATTGCTTATAAACTGGAAAAATATTACGGGATTATGACCCGCTCCGGCCTCCATTGCGCCCCTTCCGCCCACCAAACCCTGGGCACTTTTCCCCATGGCACTGTTCGTTTCAGTTTTAACCATTTCAATACCAGGCAGGAAATCAAATATACTTTGGATGCTCTTCACAAAATAGTCACACAAGACCTGTCCTAAGCAATCTCTTTAAGTCATTCTGAACGTAGTGAAGAATCTTACGAAGTGAAAGCCCGGGAATAGTAGACATTGCCCTTAGGATGTCAGGAAATTACCGGCTGTCCTCTGGATAAGGGCTATATTTAGATCCCATCGGAACTTGTGTGATAGTACTCCAACAGATAGTCCCGGAAGGCGGCGACACTTGGGGCTAAAGGCTGATTGCGGTGCGTAACCAGATAAAAGAAACGGTTTAAATCCAGTCCTTCAATGGTGAAAGCCTTGAGTAACCCCCATTCCAAAAAATCGACCACACTCAAGGAGGAAACCACTGCGACCCCCAAACCTTCCCGCACTGCATATTTGATAGCTTCTGTACTGTTCATCTCAGCAACAATATTTAAGGTGTTATCTGGATCAATCCCTTTCTTTTTCAAGGCACTTTCGAACTCCTGGCGGGTTCCTGAGCCCTGCTCCCTAAGAATAAAGGGCTGCTCCAGAACTTCTTCCAAGGAAATAACCGGGTATTTCCGCCTTGCTTTGCTTTGCTTTCCAATACATTGGAGGTCTTGCCAATCAACCCGCACAGGCTGGGTCCCGGACCCCTCCAGGGAATCATAGGCAACATCGTTCTCAGCGGCGGTAATTAATAGGAGCTCGTCCCTACAAAGCACCTCATAATGCAGTTTTTCCCCTTCCAGACGAGTACCAACTATACCGATCTGGAACTTTTTCTCTTCCATCTCGCGGATTACTTCTTTCGTGTCTCCTTGGCGGATCATGACCTGAATATCCGGATATTTAGTTCGAAAACCTTTGAGCGGCCGGGGAAGTAAATACTGGCCGGGTATAGTGGAAGTAGCAATCTCTAACCTGCCGGCAATTTGCCGGCCATACTGCTGCAGGGAATTAATAGCGCTTTCTCTCGTTTCCAGCAAATTAACCGCGTACTGGTAAAAAGCATCTCCAGCACCCGTAGCAAGCACTTCGCGGCTGGAGCGATCAAAGAGTTTTACTCCCAGTTCTTCTTCCAAATCACTTATATGGCTGCTGACGGTAGGCTGGGACAAATAGAGTACCTTTGCCGCCCTGGAAAAACTGCGCAGGCGATAAACAGAGACAAAGGCTTCAATTTGCCTAAAATCCATATGTCCACCTCTCTTTATTACCATTATAAATGTTTATTTTAATAAATATTAATTTCATAAAAAATTCCTTCCTTGGGCACTTCTTTAATTTTACCACAGGAAGGAATTTCCTCAATTTTTAGTTTTATTTGGTTCTATTTCCTTAAATCAAAGTCCTTTAAAAATTTTGACCTTGAAGCGAAGCTCTTAAAGCAGCTATTTGGCTTGCAAAACTATTTGGCCTGCAAATACCCTTCGGCTTTCAGCAATTCGGCGATCAAAACCGCTCCCCCTGCTGCTCCACGCAATACATTATGAGAGAGGCAAATAAACTTGTAGTCATACAGCTTATCTTCTCTCAAGCGCCCCATAGTCACACCCATCCCCTGGCCGAAATCCCGGTCCAGCTTGGTTTGGGGCCTATTTTCCTCAGTAAAGTACTTGAGGAAAGGTTGCGGTGCGCTAGGCAGCCCCAAAAGCTGAGGTTTGCCTTGGAAATTGTTCCACAACTCTATGATTGCTTCTTTAGTGGGTTTTTTCTCAAAAGAGACAAAAACTGCCGCCAAATGGCCATCCGTGACCGGCACTCGGATACATTGGGTAGTAATAACAGGAGAAGGGCTATTGACAATAGCGTTATTTTCAATATGTCCCCAGATTTTCAGCGGTTCATTTTCACTCTTTTCTTCCTCGCCGCTAATAAAGGGGATTATATTATCCACCATCTCCGGCCATTCCGCAAAGTTTTTGCCGGCACCGGAAATTGCCTGATAAGTACAAGCCAAGACATTTTTAGGCTTATATTCCAGTAAAGCATGAAGAGGCGGTACATAGCTTTGGATGGAACAGTTGGGTTTTACGGCAATAAAACCGTTTTTAGTACCCAATCTTTTCTTTTGGGCTTCAATAATTTGAATGTGATCAGGATTGACCTCCGGGATAACCATGGGGACATCGGGTACCATCCTATTGGCGGAGTTACAGGAAACAACAGGCGTTTCCGTCCGGGCGTAACTCTCTTCTAAAGCTTTGGCTTCCTCTTTTTTCATGTCTACCGCACAGAAAACAAAATCCACATCAGCGCTGAATTTTTCAACCTCAGCTGCGTTTTGGACTGGTAAAGATTTGACGTTTTCCGGAATGGGAATGTCCAGCTTCCATCTGCCCTCAACTGCTTCCTCATAAGATTTGCCTGCCGAGCTGGCACTGGCCGCCATCGCCACAATCTCAAACCAGGGATGATTGTGTAAAAGAGAGACAAGCCTTTGCCCAACCATCCCAGTACCTCCAATTAAACCGACTTTCAACTTCTTTTGCATACTTCACACATCCTTGCTAAAAAATCACTTTCTATTTAAACTTTACTATATACTTATTCTCTGGCCTTCCAAAAGTATATCTAAAAGTATAAATGAAGAAAGCAACCTGTGCAATAAGTTCTTTTTCCCCAATAATCATTGGAAATTTTTAATAGTAATTATTTCAGCAGTAAAACATTAATAATAAAACCACTTAGTTGGCAGTAAGAATGTCCAGGGAGCGGTAATTAGGGCAATAGTCACAGCAGCTTTAAACCTAAGCTGCTGCTCCTTGATTAGATTTTTAAAGGTAACCCGGTAGTTGAACCAAAAGATCAAAAGAGCTGAAATAAGCGTGGCTGTAATAATAATCAGTACCGCCAGAGGATGGCTGAAAGGATCAAAATTAATGGCTGAAGATATTTCATAAGGAATTCCCCAACGTTCACCGAGAATACCGGTAATAAATAAAAAAGCGGCTCCGATAATATCAGCCAAAAAACCAAAGAACCAAACTTTAAGGATACTCTGCTTATAAAAGGATTTTAATTCCACTTGCCAATCAGCTAACCTATAGACGAAATAACAAGCCAGCAAGACACCTGAATCTATAAGAAAATTGCCTGCCAAAGTAACCAAGATCACAGGCGGAAAGAATAGAAGAAACCAAAAGGGAAATATTACATTATATAATTTAACCTGTTTCATTAGTTCCTCCCCAAAAATTTCATTGCCCAGTATTACCGGTTCTAAGCTACTTTTTTAGGATACGCTAAACCCCTGAAATGATCAAGAATACAATTTTTTTCGAACTTTATATTATTTTATATTTTCAAGAAAAAAAGAATGCTGTAGAATACTAAATATGAATTTACTTGAATTTTCTGGGAGGTAAAAACATGTCCTATATCGAGCGGGTATACGAACAAACCCTAAAAAGGAATCCGGCTGAGCCTGAATTCCACCAAGCCGTAAAAGAAGTCCTTGAATCACTGGAACCTGTAATTACCCAAAGGCCTCAATATGAAAAAGCCGGAATTCTTGAACGTCTGGTTGAACCGGAACGCCAAATAATTTTCCGCGTTCCTTGGGTTGACGACCAAGGCAATGTGCAGGTCAACCGCGGTTTCCGGGTTCAATTTAACAGTGCCATCGGTCCTTACAAAGGTGGCTTACGTTTTCATCCTTCAGTTAATCTTGGGATTATAAAATTTTTAGGTTTTGAACAAATTTTTAAAAACTCCTTGACCGGCATGCCCATTGGAGGAGGCAAAGGCGGCAGCGATTTTGACCCTAAAGGTAAATCAGATAATGAAGTTATGCGTTTTTGCCAAAGCTTTATGACCGAATTAGCTCGCCATATCGGAGCGGATACTGACGTCCCCGCCGGGGATATCGGGGTAGGCGCCAGAGAAATCGGCTATATGTTTGGCCAATATAAAAAAGTTAAGAATCTTTTTGAAGGCATCCTTACAGGAAAAGGGCTAACTTATGGCGGCAGCCTGGTACGTACTGAAGCTACCGGTTACGGCTTAGTTTATTTTATGGAAGAAGCTCTGAAAGACCAGGGTAAATCCTTTAAAAATGCCAAAGTTGTTATCTCCGGCTCGGGCAATGTTGCTATTTTTGCCACCGAAAAAGCCCAACAATACGGAGCCAAAGTTCTTGCCCTAAGTGATTCCAACGGTTATATATATGATCCAAACGGCATCAATCTCGCTACTGTCAAACAGCTTAAATTGGTAGAAAGAAGAAGAATTAAAGACTATCTGGAGTTTCATCCTCAAGCCGAGTACCATGAGGGTTGCCAAGGTATTTGGACTATTCCTTGTGATATCGCTCTTCCATGTGCAACGCAAAATGAATTAAACGAAGAATCAGCCCGGGCTTTAGTGGCTAACGGTTGCTATGCGGTAGGCGAAGGTGCCAATATGCCTAGTACTCCGGAAGCTGTAAAAGTATTCCAAAACAATAAGGTACTTTTTGCTCCCGGCAAAGCGGCTAACGCCGGCGGAGTTGCCACTTCCGCTTTGGAAATGACCCAGAACAGCATGAGATATTCCTGGAGTTTCGAAGAAGTGGATGCCAAGCTTAAAAATATTATGATTAATATTTACAGGAACGCCAGTTCAGCAGCGAAGGAATTCGGGTACGAAGGAAACCTGGTTATCGGCGCCAATATTGCCGGCTTCTTAAAAGTGGCCGATACTATGCTGGCTCAAGGAGTTATTTAATAACCCGGCTTAATAACAGACTCGAAAAACTGGCTAAACTCGCTTAAAAATAACAGTATACTTTTTAACAGTATGAATAATAAATTAATACAATAATAATATAAGAATAAATACAAATTATTAGTAATTGTTCAGCCAAAAGCTAAATTACAGGCTGGAAAAAGGACTCTAAATCCTCTTCCAGCCTTTTCTTTTGGACTTAGATAAAAAACTTACTGCTAATCAGAATAACCCTAGATAAAATTTTAGCTTTTTTAATATTAACTTTAATATAAACTTTTATATAAGGTTTAGCCTTCTTTAAATAAAATTTTAACTATCTTTATATATTCTTGGCACCCTTTTCGAGAAGCCGCAAAAAATCTCATAACTTATGGTGTCACAATGCTCGGCCAATTCGTCTGCCGTTATTACCTCCGAACCGTCTCTGCCCAGCAAGGTAACTTCATCCCCCACCTTAACCCCTTCTATTTTGCTCACATCCACCATGGTTTGATCCATACAGATCTTACCGATGATAGGCGCTCGTTGGCCCTTGATTAACACGTCTCCTCGATTAGAAAGACTGCGACGTAAACCGTCGGCATAGCCTATGGGTAAAGTTGCGACCCTGGTAGGCTGCTCGGCAATAAAGGTCCGGCCGTAACTTACGCTCTCCCCTGGGTAGATGGTCTTTAAATGAGCTATTTTGGCTTTTAAAGACATTACCGGTTCAAAACCCGCTTCTTGACCAAAATGTTCCATGGGTAATAGCCCGTAAAGGACAATCCCCGGACGGCAAAGCTCATAATGGCTGGTAGGTAGTTGCAAGATTGCCGCTGAATTGGCAGCATGGCGAAGAGGGATATTAATGCTTTTTGTCTTGAGTTTTTGGTATAAATCGTCAAAGATACGGAGCTGTTCAAAAGCATAGGTTAAGTCTTTGCTGTCTGCCGTAGCCAGATGAGTATAGATCCCTTCCACAAAAATTCCGGGGAGCCGGGCGATTCTTTGGATATCTTCCAAAGCATTATCCTTAAAACCTATTCGCCCCATCCCCGTATCTATCTTCACATGCAAGCGGGCTGTCTTTTGCAGCTTAATGGCTGCCTGGGACAAAGCCTCAGCTTGTTCAACTTGAAATATTTCGGGTATAATCTCTTCTTGCACCAAAATTTCCGAGTATTCCGGTAGGGTTGGACCAATAACCATAATCGAAATATCTCGATAATGCTTTCTTAATTCCAGGGCTTCTTCCAGAAAAGCCACGCCAAACCTCTTTACTCCTAGCTTCCTTAAAACTCCGACGACTTCTACCGCACCATGGCCGTAGGCGTCAGCCTTTACTACAGGCATAATCTCGCTGTCCGTAAATTTTTGAAGCCGTTGATAATTGCGTTTAAGCGCTCCTAAGTCTATTTCTGCCCATACCGGACGGAAATTTGCCATATTTCATTCCTCCAATGATGTCATTTATAACTCTTCCAACTCTTTCCTGACTATCGGCAATTGATCGGCCACCTCCGAAGCGGTATAGCCGGACGTGCCATACCTTTCCTGCAAAAGGTCCGCAGCCTTCCCGTGAAGATAAACTCCCAGGCAGGCTGCGCCGAGAGGCGGCACACCTTGAGCAACCCAAGCCATTATGCAGCCCGTCAGGACATCACCCGTTCCTCCCGCTCCCAGGCCGGCGTTGCCGGTACGGTTTATAAATACCCGCCCGTCAGGGGAAGCAACTATTGTTCCCGCCCCTTTAAGGACGACTATAGCTCCCCATTCCATAGCTTTAGAAACAGCAATTTTTAGCCTGTTTTCCTGTACTTCTGTGGTCTTGCAGCCGCAAAGCCTTGCCATCTCCCCGGGATGCGGGGTAAGAATTAAATTGCCTTTACCCTTGCGCAAACTTAACAGTTCTACTTCCCGAGCAAGCAAATTAAGGGCATCAGCATCGAGAATAACTGGGATATCGGTATTTTTAAGTATATTTTCTAAAACAGATAAAAATGACTCCTCTTGTTTAAGCCCCGGGCCAACAGCGCAAACATTCGCCCCCTGCAGGCGTTCCGCGATGGTACTCCAGGAATTACCGGTCATAAACTCGAAATCTTTAGTCGGCCAAACTGTTGCTTCCAGGACACCTAAATCTACAGTTTCTGCTATAGCTTCCGGTACGACTATTTGTACAAGCCCGGTTCCGCACCTTAAAGCAGCCCTTCCTGCCAACATCACTGCACCGCTCATACCCACTGAACCGCCAATTAGCACCGCCCGCCCGTGGGTACCTTTATGGCCATGGGGATGGCGAACGGGGATTAAAGGTTTAATTACTTCTTCAGTTAAAAGGTAAGCAAAAATTTTCTCTTCACTGATAACATGTTCAGGGATGGAAATGCGATCGATTACCAACCTCCCGGTATATAGTGAACCTTCTCCCAAAAAATGGCCCAACTTAGGTAAGCCGAAAGTAACGGTTACATCTCCTTTAACGGCAATATTATGAACCTTTCCGGTATCAGCTTCCAAGCCGCTGGGGATATCTACACACACTACAGGCAGATCAGACTTATTTAGATCCTCAATAAAATCAACCATCAAGGCCGGAACTTCACCTCTAAAACCTGTGCCATAAAGAGCGTCCACAACCAAATTGGCTTGCATTAAAGCCAGCTTAAACAACCGCAGCTGTTTTTCGTCTTCTACTAAAACAATTTTACCGTTCATCCTTTGGTACAAATCATAATTCAGTTTGGCATCTCCCTGTAAATCAACAGGATCGGCAAAAAGAAAAACTGTGGTTTCCACTCCCAAAATATTGAGATGCCTGGCTACCGCCAAACCGTCACCGCCATTATTGCCTTTGCCAACCAAAATCAATACCTTTTGCCCTTTGCCTTCCCTGGGCAACATTTTTTTTATTTCTCTGACTACAGCCAAGGCAGCGTTCTCCATGAGGATAACACCTGGGATACCGAAATTATTAATAGCCCGGGAATCTATGCTCCGCATTTGCCCGGCACTGACAACCCGCATTAGGCATACCTCCTTACCCCATCTTCTGAAACCTTTTTAAGCGATTTCTAAATCTTAAAACCCATAAATACGCCGATAATTAATTCGCTAATTATAACAAACAATTGCTGTTACAAGCTTTAAAACTCCACTACCTATTATAACTTAGACAGACTCCCGGCAAAAGAAAAATATCCCCATTTCCCAAATCGGGAGCGGGATGGGGAACCTTTAGTAGAGAATAGCCACAGCTATGGCGTTTTCCCGGCTATGGGACAAACTAAGCTTAACGCTCTGTCCTCCTCTGTTTTTAGCAATATTCCAGGCCTTTGCACTTAAATAAACAAGGGGTTCACCCTGTTCATCGGCTATGATCTCAATATCATGCCAGGATAACCCCCTTAAACCGGTACCCAAGGCTTTAAGAACAGCCTCCTTGCCGGCAAACCTCGCCGCTAAAGTAGGAAAGCGATTATTGCTTTTTCCAAGCCCTTCTAATTCTCTAGGTGTAAATAGCCTATTTATTAAGCGGGGATGCCTGTTGCAAGCCTCTGTAAATCTCGCAATTTCAATTATATCTACACCTGGATACATATTCAGTCTCCACTACAATTCCAAAATTAAATAAATAAATATTTAATAATTTAATAATCTATTAATAATTCCTCAATTAATAATTCTTCAATCCCGCTGCTGAAGCAACGACTCGACTTTTTCTCTTCCTTCCTGGGTACTGACAACCAGAAGAATATCGCCTTTTTTCAGGATATCATCCGGCCCGGGGGAAAAATTTTCAATGCCGTTTCTTACGATCCCGACAACTGTAGCGCCTGTCATTTCTCGGAGTTTTAGCTCCCTTAAAGTACGCCCGTCAGCCATAGAATTGGCGCTAACTTCAATTTCAGCAACGTCATGCCAGCGGGCAATAAAACGATCGGCATAACCGGCTAATCTATTAAGCAATGAATCAATTTGCCTATCTATTGTCCGCCGTTTTTCCATCAAGGTTTTTAGTTCATCCATAAAAGATTGGACTTCATTTTTTTGGTTATAAAACCGTAAAAATCTTTCAGCTTGTGTTTTCGAGTTAACAATAATCCCAATTCCCTGCTTTACTTCAACAACTCCCTCACTTTGCAGAATAGCTATAGCACGGCGAATGGTTTCTGGGCTAACGTTGAAGCGACCGGCCAAAGTTGACCTTCCATGAATTTTTTCCCCTTCGTGAAATTCTCCCAGAACAATAGCATGGGCAATTTCCTTTGCTATTTCCTGATATCTAGCCTGTTCCAAGACGAATCCCTTGCCTTTCAAATATATTCATTACATGTATAGTACTATTATTCCCAAATAAATCAAGTCCCCACTGCGCTTTAAAAGAATGAAACTCTTATTATATTACCCTGAAAATCTAAAATAGATAAAACTTCCTAAATAATATCCTATATTCCTAAAATAATATCCTTAAAATATAAAATATATAAACTCCATTTTATTCCTTCGAATAGTTAAATAGTCTTTAACTTAGTTTACAACAATTATTTACGGCTCCTAATTATGTCCGAATTTTAGTTCAAATTTACTCGTAATTTGTTTTTTCTTACCTCTTGACTTCTGACAACTCTATATGCTAATATTGGTTGTCAGTAATTTTTAAATATAACGGTTTTATAGTCAAATTCTTGGTTTTGAAAGGAGGATCCAAAAATGGCTTTAGAATTTTTAGAACTAGAAAACGAATTGCGCAGCTATTCTCTAAAACGCGCTGAAGAGCTTAAACAGCATATTGAACCCTACCTAAAGAAAAAAGCGGAATTACCGACTGGCTTTGATTTAGCGGACTTTTATGCTGCCCAAAAAGAACGAATCCTCCATTATTTTAAAGCATCCCAGGAAGACTGGGACGATTGGCGCTGGCAAATGCGGCACAGAATTACCGATGTTGATACTTTAAGTAACATCTTTTCTCTCACTCCCCAGCAAAAAGAAGAAATAACAACAGTCGGCAAAACTTATCGTTGGGCCGTATCTCCTTATTATCTTAGCCTCATGGATTTCAATAATCCCAATGACCCTATCGTCCTTCAGGGTATTCCTAATATAAAAGAATTACAAGATGAACAAGGCGAAGCTGACCCCATGGGGGAAGCCTTTACTTCCCCGGCTCCTTGTATCACCAGACGTTATCCGGACCGCCTGATCATTAATGTTACCAATATTTGCGGCATGTACTGCCGTCACTGTCAACGCCGCCGCAATATCGGCGAAACAGATGAGCATAAGAAAAGAGAAGACCTGGAAGCTGCTTTAGCTTATATCCGGGCTAACCCTGAAATCAGGGATGTTCTGGTTACCGGCGGAGATGCCCTGCTCTTAAGTGACAGTACCCTTGACTGGCTCCTGGGAGAACTGCACAAAATACCTCATGTGGAAATCAAACGTATTGGCACCAGGGTTCCGGTTACCCTGCCAATGCGGATAACTGACAACCTGATCAAAATTTTGGCTAAATACCCACCCCTTTATATCAATACCCAATTCAATCATGCCAAAGAAGTCACTTCAGAGGCTAAAAAGGCTGCGGACAAGTTAGTTTCAGCCGGAGTGGTACTCGGCAATCAAGCCGTGCTTCTGAAAGGGATTAATAATGACCCTGATGTCATGAAAAGGCTCAACCAGGAATTATTAAAGATTCGCGTCCGTCCTTACTACATCTTCCATGCCAAAAATGTGAAAGGCACCAGGCATTTTATCCCGTCCATTCAGGAGGGCCTAATGGTCATGGAAGGCCTCCGTGGCTATACCTCCGGTTTAGCCGTACCGACTTATATCATTAACGCTCCTAAAGGCGGGGGTAAAACCCCTATCCTGCCTCAATACCTGCTTTCCCTGGATGAGGAAAAAGCAATTCTGAGAACATGGGAAGGCAAAATCGTCCACTACCATAATGCTTAGAAATTATAACCCTAGACATGATATAGGAGTGGCCATTGCAATAATTAGCAATGGCCATTCTGTTTTACTGAATTGCATATTTAGTATATTTCGTGCATTACCCGCTCACCACGCGCCGAAGCTGTTCGCTTGCTGCTACAGCGACTGCACCAAACCTCCGGGTAGTACCCGATGTGAACCACGGTGCAGTTTAACGCTGTAACAGCTGCGCTCACGACGCTTCTCTGCTTTAACGGTTCGCTAAGTAATGCAAAAATATACTTTTACCTAAGTTTAATGTGCAACGAAGGTCGGTACCTGCAGCCTTGATAACTGCCTCTCCGAGCCATCTCCCGGTCAATCCCATTTAAGACCTCCCATTTACGGCAGGTCCAGCGAGGAGCAATTACATCGGCTGACGGCCCGTCCCCCATAAGTCTATGGATAATAATATCCTTAGGCAAGATTTCCAAAATATCCGCAACAAGTTCAATGTATTCCTCCATAGTTAGGAGCTGAAATTTTTCCCGGGCATAAATATAGGCAAGAGGCGTGCCTTTTAAAATATGCAAAGAATGAATCTTCACCCCTTGGATAGGCAATTCAGCCAGTTTTTGAGCTGTAGCCAGCATTTCCTGCCGGGTTTCGCAAGGCAGCCCTAAAATAATATGGGCACAAACCCGAATATTCCTTTGGCGTAATCTCTGCAAAGCATCAACAAAACATTGAAAATCATGCCCTCTGTTCATCCAGCTTAGAGTTTTGGCATGAATAGATTGTAAGCCCAATTCCACCCACAAATAAGTCTTCTTATTAAGCTCATCTAAAACTGTTAAAATCTCCTCCGGCAAACAGTCCGGCCTGGTAGAGATGGAAAGCCCCACTACCCCTTCCTGCTCCAAAGCTTCCAGATAGAGGTTGCGCAAATAAGCAGCCGATCCATACGTCCCGCTAAAAGATTGAAAGTAGGCAATATATTTAGCCTGAGGCCACTTTTTTATTGTCCTGGCCCGAACCTGAGCAAATTGTTCTTTAATAGTCAAGCTCCGGTCTCCGGCAAAATCCCCTGAACCCTTTTCACTGCAAAAAATACAGCCGCCGGAACTTAAGGTCCCGTCCCGGTTAGGGCAGCTAAGCCCGGCATCAAGCGAAACCTTAATGACTTTCTCCCCAAATATCTTTCGCAAATACTCGTTTAAGGTAGTATAACGCTTCTCCTTCACTGCTCTTTACTCCGTTTACCTAACTTCGTTTACTTTACACCATTTACTTTACTTCGCTTGCTTTACTCCGTTTACTTTATTTTCTCCGGCTCCGGCAGCTTCCTGTTCATGTTCTGTTCTCCGGTATAACCTGTACCCTATCATAACCTGTACTTTTTCTATAAGCCTGGGGAGGAAACGATAAGGCAGTCTTATATAGCAGTCTTATACTTATATACCTTATGCTAAGCCAGCCCGCTGCCCCAAATTTCCCGGCCGCAGTGCCGGCATTTGCCGCCGATAGTTTTCATTTCTATTTTCCAATCCCTTGTGATGACCTCTTTGCCGCATTGAGGGCAAAACGTTGTGCTGCCACCGGGCATGTTGCCCAGGTAGACGTAGGGTAGAAATTCTTTGGCCAGTTCCCAAAGATCTTGCAGCTTTTTCGGATCAGTTGGCGGGATATTGCTCTTGTACCTGGGATAGTACCTGGTTAGGTGCCAGGCTAACGGATGTTTCAAATCCTTCAACCATACGGCCAAAGCCTTTATTTCTTCAGGGCTGTCATTTAAACCGGGAACAATGAGGGTCGTAATCTCCAGATGGACTCTTCCTGCCAGCCGCTCCACCGTATTTAAAACCCATTCCAACCTGCCACCGGTATGCTTCCGGTAGAATTCTTCGGTGAAAGCCTTAATATCAATATTAGCTGCGTCAAGGTCAGGAATCAGTTCTTCCAAATACTCACCTTCAATGATGCCATTGCTGACCAGAACTACTTTTCCCCCCTGTTTTTTTACCAAAGGGGCAGTCTCTTTAATCATTTCATACCACATTAATGGTTCCGAATAAGTAAAACAAATGCCGAGAGATTCTTCCCTTAGCGCTATTTGAGCCAGCTCCTCCGGGTCAACCATCTGCCCAATTCCTACTGCTTGGGAAATCTCATAATTCTGGCAAAAAAAGCACCTTAAGTTACAACCAAAAGCACCCACGGAGAAAATCCAAGTTCCGGGATAAAAGTGGTAAAGTGGTTTCTTCTCAATAGGGTCTAAATGCCAGGCGGCAGCCTGTCCGTAATTTAAAGCTTCTATCCGGCCTTCTCTTAAGGTCCTAACCCGGCAGATACCGGTTTGTCCTTCCCTCAGCTTGCAGTGGTGAGGACAAAGAGGGCAGTACTTGAACTCTGTCATTCAAAAAACCTCTCAACTTCAAAGCGCCACAGTTCAACTTCCTCTTCGGGAAGAATCCCGGCTTTTTGTTTGGCAATGGCTACTTGTTCTTCCACAGTGTCCACGCCTTCCAGATGAGGCAAGAGAAGGCCGACTTTTCCTCCCCGCCTTAACACTACGCCGTAACGCTGGGGATCTAATTCTTCATAACCGGAAATCTTCTCTAAATCGCTTAAAACATCCACTGAAACCGTGATTAAAGGCAATTCTTCCGCTTGCACAGGCCAAAAACGGGGGTCTTGGGTTCCGGCGGCAATGGCATTGTGTTTAATTTCCGCTGCCAGGTTCTCTCTTACCGGTTGAACTGTCCCGATGCAGCCCCTTAAAGCACCGTCTTTTTTCAATGTGACAAAACAGCTTCTCTTTTCCTTTAAAAGAGGGTCTCCGGGAATAATTAACTTATCAAAAGGCTGGGCAGTAAGGTAATAAGTCAAACACTCTCTGGCAAAACCGGCAATCGGCGAAGAGCGGTATATTTCGGCTATTAAGTACCCTACCCCAAAAGGCCCCTCATAAGAAAAGACTTTAACCGAGCCTTCTCTTGCCCCCAAGGCAAACAGCAAAGAATGATAACCGCAGACACCGGCTTCTTCCAACCAGTCCCGGGGAATGCCTCTTAAAAGCGCTGTATCTTTCTTTAAAGCTTTGACAATGAGATTGTCTACTTTGGGACCGGCGGGAGTAAAACCATAAGGCCCGTCTTCCTTCAGAGTATGGGAGAGATCGCCGCTTGCAATCAGAGCACAGCGCACAGGGGAATCATTTAGGATTCGCCCAACCTTCCTCCCGTAATCCTCAGCTTTACTCAAGGGCATGCCTAAAACAACAATTTTACCTTCCCAGCCGGCTTTACGAAGGAAATAAAGGGGCACTAAAGTGCCGTGGTCAAGCTCGGCCCGAGCCCCAAAAGCCTCAGGAATCTCCTCTATTATTTTTTCCAGGATATCCTTATCCACTTCATAAGTAAATTTAACTTGGGGCGCCCGGAAACGGCTGAAGCTTCCGCTTAAAGTATCCCCTTCCAGGTAGACCAGGCCTTTTTCCATTAAGGGTGCATGGGGCGAAACGATGAGCACTGTTTTAGCTTCCATTTTGACTACTTCATTGCAGAGTTTGTGATAAGCGTCAATAGTAGCTTGGCAGTCTTTTTCTTCCCCCTGTCCAACCTCCGCTACGATTATGGGCGGATGGGGAACATATCCCACATAAACCAGGCTCATAGCTAAATACCTCCCATCTCAATTAAATTAAAATTCTATTCAGTTTAAAACTTTTCCCTAATTTTCTTGAAGTTCTTTTTAGATAATACTTCCTGGAGAACCCTACTTGGAGAATCCTACTTTGGAGAACTTTACTTGCAAACATCTACCCAGGATCCGCCTGTGACTTGCTCTAAATCAGCCGGAGTCATTTTGACGGCGGAATTAGGAGATCCGGCAGCAGGATAAATATATTGATAGGCTTGTAAAGAAACATCAAGGTAAACCGGGAGCTTATGCTTTAAAGCAAAGGGGCAAACCCCTCCCACCGGATGGCCGGTCAGTTCACTAACCTCATCCGGGCTCAGCATGCTGCCTTTGCCTTTAAAAGTATCTTTAAATTTTCTATTATCCACCCTTTTATCCCCCGCGGCGATAAGCAACAAACTGCCGTTATCTTTTACTTTAAACGACATAGTTTTGGCAATCATTCCCGGCTCCACCCCCAAAGCCCGGGCCGCCAGCTCTACAGTTGCCGTACTTTCCGTAAATTCTTGGACCTGAAAGTCTAAATTTCTTTCTTGAAAAAACTCTTTTACTTCTTTTACTCCCATTCTTTCCACTCCTACTTCAATAATTCTTAATAACAATAAGTTCTGCAAATTAATTATACCCTATCTTGGAACAATATTTGGTAAACAAACCATTTTTCCGTTACTTTTTTACCGATCTTTACTTTTTTACCAGCTTTTTCGTCCAGAACCCTCCCTGGAAGTATTTGGGTTCTTCAAAGACTACGAAAGCATTTGGGCAAAGACCGTCAATAATCTTCAATAATTCCTTTTGCCTGTTCCTTTTAGCTAAGACCGTCATAACCAAACGTTTGCCGTCCCGGCCTTCCCCTATCCAAGTAGTTACCCCAAAGCCGCTTTCCCGTAAAGCTACAGGGATAGTCTCATTAATAGAGTCAACAATAACTTCAGCGGTTATATAGCCGAGAGCAAGCCTTTCCTCAATCCTGCTCCCCAAGTAAACCCCCAGCCCATATCCTATGCAGTAAGCTGCAATATTCCAATAACTGTTCAGATTGCTCAGAATAATGGAAAGGCCCATAATATATACAAATACTTCCAAAACAGAAAGCAAAGAAGCATGTACTCTTAATCCTTTAATCATTAAAATAAACCTGACAGTAGTCAGGGAGACATAGATAACATTTATGGTAATAATCAGCGCAGTAAATTGAACGATTTGGCTCATTTTCTCACCTTTCTCTTTCCGTAAAACTCATCTCTATTTCCTTTTTGTTATCGCTGTTTCTTTTTGAAGATTTTACCTTATTCTTAGTCGGTTCGCAAATAAATCTACATCTATATTGGTGAAAGAGCAAACAGAATCTCCTGCCAAGTACTAACAAAGGGCAGGAGATATCCAGTAAACTTATTCAGTAAACTTATTTATATCTTTTTTAATATGAATGTTTAATTGAATAATTTTATTCTTGCCCACTGCAAAAATTGCTACATATATTGCAATCTATAAAATAATTCTATCTATAAAAAAATTCTATTTGTTTCTATCCTTTAAGGGGACATATTCCCGTCTCGGTACAACGCTCTTATAGGCCGGCCGGATAATCTTGCCGGCATTGACTATCTCTTCAATCCGGTGCGCACTCCAGCCGGACATCCTGGCAATAGCAAAAATAGGAGTAAACATTTCCACAGGCAAACCAAGCATTTTATACACAAAACCCGAATAAAAATCCACATTGGCGCTTATTATTTTATACATTTTATTATGCCGGGCAATAACACCGGGTGCCAGCGTTTCTACTTTGCGATAAAGCTCAAACTCTTCTTCCAGGCCTTTTTCCTTAGCCAACTGCTCCGCATATTCTTCCAGGATCACTTCTCTGGGGTCGGAAATGGAATAAACCGCATGGCCGATTCCATAAATCAAGCCGGAGCGATCAAAAACTTCTTTGTTCAAAATCCGGATAAGATAGTTCTCGATTTCTTCATCATCCTGCCAGTCCTTAACATTTTCCTTAATATCCTGCAGCATCTCATAAGCTTTGATATTGGCTCCGCCGTGCTTGGGACCTTTCAGAGAGCCGATAGCCGCTGCCATAACAGAGTAAGTGTCTGTCCCGGTGGAAGTTACCACATGGGTAACAAAAGTGGAGTTGTTACCACCGCCGTGCTCGGCATGCAAAACCAGCGCTAAATCGAGTAAAACGGCTTCCAGCCGGGTATACTTGCAGTCGGGCCTTAACATGTAGAGGATGTTTTCCGCAAAGCTTAATTCAGGTTGGGGAGCATGAAGAAAGAGGCTGGTTTTCTTATAACGGCTACAGTAAGCTTGATAACTATAGACTGCTAAAGAAGGAAACCAGGCAATAAGTTTCATGCATTGTCTTAAAACATTTTGGACTGAAGTGTCGTCTGCATTATCATCGTAAGAGTATAAAGTTAAAATACTCCTGGCCAGCATATTCATGACATCTTTGCTGGGTGATTTTAAAATAACCCCCCGCACAAAATCGTCCGGCAGTTTTGCATAAATAGCCAGTATTTGTTTAAAATCGTTTAGAGCCTGTTCGTTGGGCAAATGGCCGAACAGCAACAAATAAGTAATCTCTTCAAAGCCAAACCGCCCATCCTGCATGAAACCGTTGACAATATCCTTAACGTCAATACCCCTATAAGTCAATCTTCCGGGGACAGGAACCATTTCTCCCTCATCAATAATATAGGAGTGAACTTCGCCAATCTCGGTGAGCCCAACCAGCACACCCTTGCCATCAAGGTCCCGCAGCCCTCTTTTGACTTGATATTTATTATATAGTTCCGGGTCAATCTTGCTGCTTTTAGTTGCCATAATACTCCATTCTTTAAGCATCTTAGTTTCAAATTGTTCAAACTCCAGCTGATCCATTTTGCTACCCCCTTGTATAAGATATCTATTTAGCATCCCAAAAATGGAATAAAATTAAGACAGGATGTTTCAAAAACATTCTTGGTCCAGAATATCTCATTACTTCTCTAATTTTTCCCCGCATTTCACTCCGGTAGCAATGAATCGAACATTTGGCACAAACCGGTTTACGGACTCCGAAAGGACATTTATCAACTCTTTGACTTGCGTAAACGTATAGTTTTTCACACTCCGGGCATATTCCGGAACCGGTTTTATGTTTGCCCTAGCAATATATACGAATCATGGCCCTAACTGTTTTCTTTTCTCTTTCTAAACGTCCCTTAAGCAATTTTCCGTTTTCCCACCGGTATCTTCCTAAATTATAAAGTTATCGTTCAAAAAAGCGTTATAGTAACTTTTAATATCATTATTTAATTTACAATTACTTCTAAAATCTTCAATTAATTAAAAAAGTTAAATATAGTATAATCCAGTGCCTTTCTTCCGTAAAGCATGATACTTTCGCAATTTTCCCCTATTATCTTCAGCATACCATTAAATAATTTTCAGATAAATACATTCTCCAAAATAATACTTTTATCCCTAATTTTTGTTTTTTCTTAATTTTCTCATATTTTGCAAGCACTGCAAAGAAAATTTTTCCTTTTATCCAATCAGCAAAGAGCATTTTCTTACGTCATAATAATCAAGAAAAATCTTACCTGAAAGCGAGGGAATTAAAATTGCGTGTTTCATTTCCAAGGCCTTTAGTATTCACTTTGATTATTGCCCTACTAATCCCATTATCCATTTCCATGCCGGGCCTTGGGGCTGAAGGCAAGATGAGCGGGGTGGAAAAACCTAAGATCACCTTAGAACAAGCTATCCAAATTGTAAAAGGAAACTTTACAGTCCCACCGGAATACAAAGAATTCACTTCAGGCTTTAGTACCTACCAGGATCGCCAGTCTTGGTCGTTAAATTGGAATGCTGCAGGGGAAAAAGGCGGCAGTTTCTCTGCGCAAGTGGATGCTTTAAGTGGGGAAATACTCAGTATCTACTCCTGGAAATCAGCCGATGACACCCAAGGTTTTAAACTCCCGGCTAAAACTGTTGATGAAGCCAAAAAAATTGCCACTGACATCGTCAAAAAACTGACCGGCTCCAAGTATTCCCAGCTTAAACTGCTGGAAGACCAAAGCATAATCCCGCTTAACTTTTATGGTACACCTTCTTATACTTTTCGCTGGCAGAGAATGGCCAATGATATTCCTGTCCGAGGCAACGAAGTCAATATCCAGCTTAATGCCGATAACGGCCAGGTCATTTCCTATAGTTTAGCATGGGATAACTTAAAACTACCTGATAAAGACGGCGTTATTAATGCTGAAAAAGCGGCTGAAGTCTTTAGCAACAACAATATGCTGGAGTTAAAGTACTTCCTCCCGCCGACCTATAGAATCCTGGCGGCAGGCACTCAAGAAAAAGTGCAATTAATCTACCAGTTAAAAGCGAACAGCTTAATTGATGCCTTGAGCGGTAAGCCCTTACAGCTCAATCAAGAACAGTGGTTGGCAGGCGCCGGCCTGGCTATGGACATAGCAACCAAGAATGAATCCTCCCAAAAAGTTATCCCCTTAACCCCTGAAGAGCAGGCAGAGATTGAGCGTAATATAAAACTTCTAACTCAGGAGCAAGCGATTGCCTCCGTAAAAAAATGGCTTACCATACCGGCAGGTTTTAGCTTACAAAGCATGAACCTTAGTACCGATAGCAGTCGTCAGGACACTAAAGTATGGTCTTTTGAATGGGCATCTTCGGAAAAGGATAGGGGCCAAACTATTACCGCCAGAGTAGATGCCTTAAACGGGGAACTTCTAGGTTTTAATTTATACAGTTCACCCATCCCCCTGGCTGAAAATGCTTCCCAAAAACCTGTCCTGACCAAAGAAGAAGCCCAAAAAATCGCCGAGGATTTCTTAAAGAAAATCCAGCCGGACAAATTTAAGGAAACCCGGCTGAAAAACGATAACTCCTCGACTTCAGCCATTATCAGACCCGACTCAGGCACTTCCTTAACGTTCACTTATGAACGGACTGTAAACGAAATAGCCTTCCCTGCTAACGGGATTAGCGTCACAGTGGACCTTTTAACCAAAGAAATTACTGCTTATAACCTTAATTGGCAGAACTTAAGCTTCCCTAACCTTACTGAAGCAATGCCTAAAACCCAAGCTGAGATCGCTTTTCTTAAAGGCCGGCCCTTAGTATTAACTTATATTATTGTCTCCAACAGCGAAGGCAAAGAAGCGAAATTAGTCTATCAACCTTCTCAGGAAGGCAGTGTTTCCGATATCATGGATGCCAAGACCGGTTCCTTCCTGGATTGGCAAGGGAAACCTTTAAATAAAGAGCCTAAAGCGCTCAAGTTTACGGATATCTCCGGCCATCAAGCCGAAAAGGAAATAACCGTCCTCGGCCTGGCAGGCCTATTTGGGGAATACGGCCAAAGCTTTAAACCCGAAAATAACCTTACCGTTGAGGCTTATCTCAGAGCCTTGCTAATGATTAATAACGGTGCGTCAAATTACGGCTTAACCCCGGATGAGGTTCTGAAAAAAGCCCAGCAAGCCGGGTGGCTGAAGGAAGACCTGACCCCGTCCCAAAATGTTTCCCGAGAGTTGTTCTGCACCATCATTGTCCGCTATCTTGGTTTAGAAAAAATAGCCAACCTGGAAAATATCTATAGCCTTGAGGCTGAAGACGCAGACCTTCTTCCTGCCCAAGCCAAAGGCTATGTGGCCTTGGCTACAGGCCTAAAGATCATAGACTTGAAAGACAATAAACTGAACCCCAACCAAACCGTAACCCGGGCCGAAGCTGCACGCTCCATTATTAGGGCTTTAAGCTGCGGTGTACAATTCTAAGCAGTATTAAAGCTCTGGAACCCATAACAAAAATGCATAAGAAGCACCCTTAAAAAATAAAGCGGCCAGTTCAGCATGAGCTGGCTGCTTTTTTTAAGTGTCTTAGAAACATATTGCGCCTAAAAACATCAGAGAGCTCTGTTAACTGCCTATATAATTTTCCTTCTTTGATAGATTGTCAGCTATTAGATCTTCCGCTTTTTTAGCCTGCTTGCCGCCTGTATGCTGCTTCATTTCTTCGCCGGTGCCACCCATTCCCTCGACATTTATGCCTGAGGGCTTATCGGTATTAGAAGCTTTTTTACTTTTGCAGCCCATCCGATCTTCTCCTTTCTAGAATATTAGAAACAATATTATTTTTCCCTTTTAGTTCTCAATACATGTATTAACATTTCTTAACACATGATAAACAACAGTCTTACCTGCAGCTTCACTAAAGAAAGAACACACGAAATAAATTCTTAAATAATGGCTGGCATGATTGCAGTAACGACCCTAAATACTAAAAAAACTAAGATAAAGATGAGTTTATTATTTAAAGATACTTCGCAGAACGAGTGGATAATTATTAGTGCTTTGGGAATATTAGACAAAGGTATAGCTTAATAACGCAAGGAGGTGAAATAATGGCTGGACAACTTAAGCTGAGTACCCATGAAATGCTGGAACTTCACGAAATTATCCGCGGTGAAGTAACATGTGCCAAGAAAATTCAGGCCAACATCGGGGCGGTCATGGATGGGGATCTTAAAGCTTTCATGCAAGATTCTCTGGAAAAGAAAAAAGGAATAATTAATAAATACCACGATCTCTATGACCAGGCGGTAGAACAAAAAACGGTAGAACAATAAAAAAGAGGTGTAATTATGGGCTTGCTTGATAAACTCTTCGGAATTGACAATATGCTTGGCGATTCGGACATCGCCTATGATATGCTTAAAGACTCCAAATTTGCCGTTATCTCCCTGGCTAAAGCAATAACGTCAGTTACTAATCCAACCCTCCGGGAATTTTTAGAAGACCAGCTTTTCCTAGCTATCAAGGAACATCATAAGCTGGCGGATATCACTATGAGCAAAAACTGGTATAAGCCTTTTATGGCACCGGAATCCCAAGTCCAAGAAGATTTTGACGCTACCATAACCCTGTAAAGAGTGTATATGAGGAGGTTCAAACATGCGAGCGCAAAGTTTGTCCCTGCATGAAAAAATGGAAATTCAAGAACTCCTGCAATTTAAAACAGCTTGCCTTAATAAGTCTACAATGATGAAAAACTTAGTCCAGGATCAAGATCTCAAAACCCTACTGGAAAAAGACGTTCAACAGGCCACCCAGGCTGTCAGCGATTTAAACAACCTGCTTGCCAATTCCCCAGGTTTACAATAGGAGGTCGAGTTTAATGCGCACGCTTAATCTAGTAACAGAAAATATTAAAGAGCTGCAAGTCCCTGACGACAGAGAAACAGCTCTCGATTTTCTCCAGAGTGTCAAAAGCGGAATCATAATGTATGCTACGGCCTTAACGGAAACCAGCACCTCTTCGGCTCGCACCGTTTTAACCAGGCACCTCAAAGATACTTTGGCCTTACACAACGAGCTTATCACCATGCTCCAAAATAAAAATTGGCTGCCTAACATGGACAATCAACAAAATTATCAGCAGGAAAACACGGAAGCTCCGACTCCATCACCAAGAATGGCGCCACCGAGAATTAATTTTTAAAAAACAACATCTTTATAGGCAGGATCTTGAATACCGATCCTTAATCTGCTTATTTTAGTCCTTCCTGAAAGCTGAACCAGCACATTGCCCTTAGTAAAACAATCCTGGCTAATTTCCTTAAAGCCCCGCTTTTCCATGACCTCGCGGGCGCTTAAATAATCATCGCCAACTCTAATTCCCAGGATACTATGGGCCGGATTTTCCGTTTCAATCATGGCTACTTTATCGGCATCATGGCTACTTTATCGGCAAACAAGCCAACTGCCGAAGTCATGACAAAAATCTTCTCCTTATCGAATCTCCAGCCGTCTCCGCCCATCCCGGGAACAAACTTGCCTTTTCCCAGAGTATTTTGTAACTGCTCTACCGTCATCATCAATTGAACACCGGCTACGGATATTTCCCTGTTGTAATACTTGGCTTCCCAAAGAGGGTAGTTTTTATACACTACCACCCCCAAGACTACAAATATTGCCAGGCCGATAAAAAATATTATTCCCAGTACACGATTTTCAATCCTTTTGCTGAGTCATCTTATTAAGTATTCTACAATTGCTTCCCACTCCTTCAATTTCTCTGAGAATTTCATGGTGTTAGCCGGACTTGAACTCCAGGGCACCCAATGTATCCCTTCTTCAAATTAATAAATCCAAGATCTAATACAATTTTTTCTCTAAATAACTCAAAAAATTTTCTGACTTAATTGCAATTTTTTTCAAGGTATTAGAAATACTAATTATAAAACTCTTTAAGTGTACTATGGTTTAACCCAAAAATCGCCATTAACAAAAAAATAAATATTGGGAGGCAATTATGAACAATACACAACAAATTAATATCCAAAACCAACCCGAACAAGTTCCGACCGGAACTGTTCAACATAGTTTTTTTAAAATAAAGCCTACGTCATCAGAGATTTATCATCTTTGGTCAACATATATTGCTTACAGCATGGCATGTGCGATGCAAAAACATATGGTCGCTAAATCCCAAGACCCTGATTTTAAAAACGTTTTACAAACAGCCTTGGATTCATCGACTCATCATATCCAGCAAATGGAAGAGATATTTAAAGCTATTGATCACCCTATTCCCGATGCTTTCGGGGAAAAGGATGTTGATATAAACGCACCGCCATTATTCGAAGAAATATACTGTGTAAAATACACAAGGCTTTTAAGCAAAAGTATTCTGATAAATCATAGTCGTGCTTATGGTGATTCTTCCCGTACGGATTTTATAGATTTATTTGGCGGTTTTATTGATGATACCAAAAAGATTATAAGACTTGCAGACGATGTGCTTTTAGCCAAAGCTCTCTTTCATAAATCGCCAACAATTATAAAACCTGACAAGGTGGATTATATCCACAATAAAAAATATTACGGCTCTTTTTGGGGTAGCGACAGGCCTTTAAATGCAATGGAAATAAGTAATATTTATAATTTAATGGACTTTAAAACGGCCATGAAAACTTTAAAGGTGGGATTTGCTCAAGTCATCAAGACCGAAAAACTCAAGAAGCATTTAAACAGAGGAATCAAAATGGCTGACAAACAATTAAAAGTGCTTGGCTCCATACTGAAAAAAGAACGTTTGCCCGAACCCACTTCCATGGACTTTTGGGTTACAAATTCCAAAGAATCTCCATATAGTGAAAGACTAATGATGTTCCATGTTACTATCACTTTGGCATATATTGTATCCTACTATGGACTCGGTTTAACAAATAGTTTAAGAAAAGATGTTATTTTAAGCTTCAGTCGTCTCATGTTAGAAGTTATGGAATACATCAAAGACGGGACAGACCTATTGATTGAAAACGGCTGGATGGAAAGAGTACCGGGAACAGTTGACCGTCAAGAATTATTGCATTAAAAATAAAGCTTTCCAACAACGCCAAAGAGCCAAAGACTATGTTCCTTGGCTCTTTTATTCATATTAGCTAAGTTGCGGATTAATAATCTATTTATGTAATCCGAGATAGACAGTTTGTCCCACAAACCCTGATTCCAGGTCATCCCAAAACCTATCCCTTAGTATTTCAGGATAGACACTTATCTTTGTGCTTTCAATCTCCTCCTTACTCATAAACCGGGATTCAACAATGCATTGCTCATCTAATTCAGGATCTACCCCTGTTTCTATATCATAATTATCCACTTCTGCCGTAAAATAAAGCTCCACATGATGCACTTTTTCGTCATGTCCCTGGATATGTTCCTCAATGAACTCCCTTACATATATTAAGCTCTTAGGTTCACACTCAATACCGCACTCTTCCTTTGTTTCTCTAATAATAGCTTCAATTGCACTTTCTTCGTTTTCCAGCCTTCCCCCAGGTAATGTCCACCATTCTTCACCTGTAACCGGATTTCTGTGCAAGACAAGAAGAACCTCTTTTAAGCTATTAAGGATAATTGCTGCTGCCCTTACACTAAATATCATTTAAACCCTTCCTTAATCCGAATAAACTTTAAACTCCAAGCCAAAATCACCTTCAACGATGTGTAGTCCCAACAACCTAATATTCAAATTAAGGAGTTGAGTCTACCATAGAAGGTAGTCTCTTAAGACACTTTCTGCATTACTATTCATCGATTCATCCTCTAATAACCTTTATTCATCATCCAATAACCTTCGATAGTCAATTATATTAATTTCTTCAAAGGAATCCATTAATGTATCAAGCACTTTTTTAATATCTCTCTCTTTTGCTCTATCTAATCCCCATAATATCATCCCAATTAAGATAGAAACAATTATGACAGTACTCAGCTTCATTATCCCTTTGTACAGGACGAATGATATCAATAAATAAGGAATTAAACAAATGCTAAATTTATATATCTATAACTGGAGGGATTATGAAATTCTACAGATATTAAAGAAAACTCGCTTTTTGGTGAGAAAACTATTTCAATACTAGGGGAGAATAAATTCTTTAAACCTTTTCTTTTTTTTCTGAAAAATACACCTGAAGGTATTTTTTCACAATCATATTTATCGTTGCGAATTAGGTGTCTCTCAATTCGTTGATTAAATTCTTCTAATCCTATATTAGCTTTATAGTATAGGTCTTTATAACTCATTTTTTTGCCTCCTGGCAACGTTTAATTCCCAAGATTTAAAATACCGTTCCCGCAGCGTCGTATTATGTATATTCGCATAATATATCTTTATCTACTATATCTATGTTGCGCACTGCACAACTCCACTCCCAAAACTTTAATATGCATTTGTCCAACTTTCTTTGACCAGCGAGTTTCTATTCTTGATCATCAGTCGATACACTGTTCATAGTTTTATGGGTCTTACTCTCGATATAAATATCCAAAGCTTTAATACCTTTAGTCAAAAACCTGAGAAGCTGGATTAAACACGCAAATACTAAAATCCAAAAAACTTCCACGAAAATAGGCATTGCAGTGAGCCACCCTAACTTATTTGGCATAGGATTTATAGCCCTCCTCCTTTGCTTTTAATTATATTCCATTTCTTAAATAGTTCATTTCTCAAATAGCTTCTTCCTTTTCTATAACGGATAATTCTGTTGATCTTTTCTCCTTTTTTAGGAATCTATAAGGTCTTCCTTTATTCTTACTTATACTGTTGAAATTATGGCTTATTAAGATATATTAATTCCAAATGACCTCACTATTTCTTGACGATGAATTTTGGCCACCGTGATTTATAGGGTTGACCATATTCTGACAAAAACCTCATTTGCATTGCATTTTTGGGACAATGGTTTACGCAACCGAAACAAAGATAACAGGTCCCTTTAGCCTTTGGAATACCGGACTCAGAACTAAACCTATTTATTGGACAATAATTTTCGCAGAAGTTGCACCCTATACATCTTCTTCGCCATACATATGTACGATATAAGAACCTGTTTATCCACCTATTATCAAGTAGAAAACCTAGTAGAGCTAGCGGTGTCGGCCAAAGAATAAGAGGAAGTCCGGTTTTTTCTCCTCTTGAAAACTCTTTCGCGACGGTAATCAGGAACTCAATATCTTTCTTGAATGGGGTAAGGGAATCAATAAACCGCCATAGTGATTTTGGGCCGATGCGAAATGTTGGAACGTTTAACGGATATGTACTCCATAACCGTCCAATGACTCGATAACCCCGCAGAGCCAGGAGTGTCCATGCTATGAATCCGGCGTTTTCCGGTCCGCCGGCTGATGTATATAGAATAAAAGCCGGTTTTCCCTTGCCACTGGGCAAATCTCTCAATAAGTATTCAATCAGAGGCCACGGGGGTTTCCAACCACTAACGGGAAAAGCAAGTATTAAGGTATCACCGTCTAAAATGGGAGCGAATTCTTCCTTCCGGTGGAATCGATGAACTATTACTGTTATGTCATTCTCTTGCAAAGTATCGGTAAATTTCTCTACATAGTGCCCAGTATTGCCTGAAAAAGAACATAAAATAAGGTCAACTTTCTGCGGACAATGAGAATTCGTTTGGCGGATAGTCTCAAGGGTATATACTGATACCCATACCAGTGTAATTCCTAAGAAAACTATTTCAATAAATCCAAACGAGTTACTGAGAACAGCAAAAGCAGTCCAGCCTACAATGCAAATGACGGATACCAAAATTGCAATGCGTGATTTAAGTCTGTGGCCTAGCAGAACTACAACCACTGCCACAAGGGGGATATACCACATTGCCCCTTGCCGAGAAAGGAAAGTATCTAAAATTAGCCAAACAAGTGGTATAACTGAAACTTCAAACAAAACCGACCATGAACGATACGCAAAAAACAAGGGAAGCATGGCAATTGCCCAAGCTAACAAATCCTGAGTAAGAGTAATGTGGTTAACCACAAACCCCAGGCTAATGAAATATAAAACGGTAAAAGTAAACGTTAACCACAGTACAGTCCTCGAACCCAGATAATTCAACCCAAACTTCCCTTCTCTCATACTCCAATATTCTCTTACAACCGCTTCCATAATAATTATATAAATCTGGATTGGTGGAACTAGGCCATAACATATTAGTTTTCAGTAATTCAGATACTGTTTTAAAGGTATAGCCCTGCTCCCAAAGCCCTCTAACTATCCCCTCAATTGACTTAACTGATTCCTCCCTACTGTCATACATAACATGCAATAAAATAATCGAACCAGGCTTAACATTCTCTAAAACATATTTCGTGATGTTTTCGGAACTGCTAGCCACTTCTGGATACGTCTCCGGTTCTAAATCCCACATTATTGTTTTCCGGTTATGTTGTTTTAGATAAAAAGTTAATTCTCCACCAATTACAAAAAAGGTTGCTTTGACGTTGAGATCATTTAGAATAGATAGGACTCTGTCCGTATTGTACGTAGGTCCATCATCAAAAGTCAGTGCTACAACTTTTTCTGTTGTATCAATTCTAGGATAAATATCTCCAAAAAACTGAAATGTTCTTGATTTCGAAACATATAATTACTTTGTATTAAAGATGTCTATTTACATAATCAAAAATCTCATTTGCTAGTTTATGTTCAGGATCTTTAATTCTATAAAAGAAAGAGGTATTTGCAGCTGAGTACCTTATGAGATAATCCTTTGTTATTATGAAGTGAAATGGATATACTCTATTTTTTTGAGAATCATGAACAACTAAATCAATGAAAATTGAATCAGAATCTAAGCTAGTTAGAGAACTAAAATTGATTACTCTCCGGCACGTATATCCACGAAAAATGTTAAAGAACTCCTCTAAATCTTCATTATCAGAAATTTCTATTCGCCCAATCCTAACCCCTTGATCATTTCTGCTTTTCAAGTTTGCCGCCACTCTCTAGACCAGTATCGCGATAATTATCATCAAATTGAAAAAAATTATTCAAACAATACGCTCTAACTTTATTAGACACAGGTTTGCCGCAAATTGAACATCTTGTTTGAGAACTGCCTGATTGAAAACGTGCATCCTTTCTAGTTCTGTTTTACTCTCATGTTCCTATTCTATCCTTGACATAATCTTACGCCATGTTTCTTTGGTTAAAAAACTCTCTTCAACTTGCTCTTCTAATTCCAAAAAGCGTTTATACGGAATGCTGAATGAAAGAATGTCTTTGTCAATATATTGGCGTGCGGAAGGGTCCGTTAGTCCGATAACACACTTTGGGTCCTCCTTCTCAGCTTGCTCTAGGGCATACAGTACAGACTGCTGACAGCCGGAACCAAAGTCTACTTTAACGTTGTCTTGAGTTGGTTTATCGTAATTTGCGAAAAATATTAGTGCTGAAAGTTGATCTGCATTCGCCAGGAAGATAATAATTTCTGGCGTTTCATCTTCAGCCAATTCCGATAAGGGTTTAAAAATAATATACTTTGCGGGTTCAACTTCAGGTAAGCCGGTTGCGAATTTCGCTGCCAACTCCGGGGTTTTCTTATAAAATTCCCCTTCTCTACCACCCGGAACACCAGTTGACAAGAAATGTTCAATAAAACCTAATTGAAAACGATTGAAGCCAAGTCCAACTTTGCCGCCCCGACAATTCGTAGTCTTATCTTCAAATACCGCAACTCGTCCTTTAGCTGAGGCACTTAACATGGAAATAACACAACCCCATTTCCCTTCCTGAAACTCCATAGCGCCCCCAGGTTTCACATTTGAGCGCAAAACAGCAACCGGTTGAGTTTTCAACTTAATCGCATCAGCAATTTTACTTTTCATAAAAATAACCCTCCTAATTTATTTTTTTGATTCTCAATATGTCATATAACGTTCAGGACTTTCCACAGCGTTATACGACATTCATATTGGCAAAATTGCGGAAAATAATTTACTTCTTTTTTCGCAATCCTAGATAATATCCTTTCTGTTGTGCAATCTCGTCAAGTATAGAGTGTAGAACTTTGATAACACCTTGAACGAATCATATTTTGCTCCCGCCTTTTAGGGTACCTAAGGGTAAAAAGAACATGGAGGCTAGCGCTACCGAGCGAATTAGCCCCATAGTGCCAGAACGATAGGCACCGATTGCCAATAGTATCCAGCCAGCCATCATCCAGCCATTAAAATAGCGGATGATATGGAACGCTTGGTACGAGTCATTTACTGCTTTTATTGCATGTTCAAGGCTTTGTACATTTACGAGTTGAAAGGCCAAATGATCAATCCCGCCATGAAAAACACGCCCAATTAGACCTAAGATAGTGAGCATGCCACCCCAAACTGCTAAAGCGGGATGTTTCATCCCGATGAATCTTACTAAGGTAATGATCCCAGGCCAGAGGAAAAGGCAGCCGAGTACAAAGCAACTATAGGCGGCTGTGATAAGTACAGGATGCTCGGCATAGGCGGCAAGCTGCGCGTCATAAAAATAATGAAATTGTACCCTTAGGAGAGCGGCCGCTAGTAGTAAGAGCGGTCCGATGATTAAGGAGAGGCCTCCCATCCAGCGCCCTGGGAACCAAAAGGTATTGTTATTTTGTTCATTCATTTATGTTCATTCC
>DUML01000063.1 GCA_012839895.1 Peptococcaceae bacterium
GGTATGCTTCTTATTAAGAGCCATAGCAGAAACCTCCGTATGTTGATTGATTGGTCACCAATATCATACTCGGTTTCTTGCTGTGGTTCTATAGTTTATTGTTGCATTTCATTTTACAATGAATCATTCCTTTTTTATTTACTATTTTTGTTGCATAATTGAAATTCTTAAGGTAATATTTTTTGGAGAATGAGAATTTTGTACTTCAAAATATTTCCTTTGTGAAAATATTATTAAAAATATCCCAACATGAAGGGAAGAGAAGTTAATGAAAAATATCAAGTTTAGTCCTGGTAGAGAGGAAAATAACTTAAGCAGTATGCAGGCTATTAAAGAAGAATGCGGTGTGGAAACAGCGAAATGCTATCAATGCGGCAAATGCAGTGCCGGCTGTCCGGTTGCTTTTGCCATGGATCTTACCCCAAGACAAATTATCAGGCTTTTGCAATGGGGTCTCGCTGAAGATGCTCTGAAGTCCAAAACTATCTGGTTATGTGCCGGATGTCAGACCTGTACGGTACGTTGCCCGCAGGAAGTGGATATTGCCAAAGTCATGGAATCTTTAAGAATTAGCGCTAAACGACAAGGTTACATCGGCGACAAGAAAATAGACCTTTTCCACCGGTTGTTTTTAAAGTCAGTGGAAAGGAACGGCCGCGTCCATGAAATGGGCCTGATTGTGGGGGCTAACCTTTTAGGGTTTGAGCCCTTGAAAGATGTGGAATTTGGGTTGCCGATGCTTAGCAAAGGAAAAATTACTCCCTTGCCCCATAGAATCAAAAATATAGAGGAAGTTAAGAAAATTTTCGCTAACGTCCGCAAGAAGGGGGGAAAAGTATGAAGTACGCCTATTTCCCAGGCTGTTCTCTCGCCACTACCGGACGCGAGTACGATATGTCTACGAAAGAGATAGCTGAAGTGTTAGGAATTGAATTATGGGAAATTCCGGATTGGAACTGTTGCGGAGCTTCCAGCGCCCACCTTACCGATTACCGGCTGGCTCTGGCCTTGCCGGCCAGGAATATGGCAATTGCCGAAGAAGCCGGACTGGATGTAGCTATCCCCTGTGCAGCCTGTTATGCCCGCAGTAAAGCGGTGGAAGCGGCTGTCACCTCCTCTGAAGAGACAAGAGAAGAAATCGAAGAAATTATTGAACGAAAATACAGCGGGAAGTCGAAAGCCAAAGCCTTGTTGGATATTATGGCTAACGATGTTCCTGAGTCTTTAATTACTAAACAAGTTGTCAATCCCTTAAAAGGTATTAGGGCTGCTTGTTATTATGGTTGTCTTTTAGTCCGTCCTTTAAACACCGGTTTTGATGATCCTGAGGATCCCCGGTCCATGGATAAGTTAATTAAAGTTTTAGGCGGGGAAACTGTGGACTGGGCCTATAAAACAGAATGCTGTGGAGCTTCCCACCCTACCACCAAGAGGGGAGTAGGATTTCAGATGCTTGATAGGATTTTGGCTAATGCCAAAGAAGCCGGAGCCAATTGCCTGGTTACAGCCTGCCCGCTATGTTTGAATAACCTGGATATGCGCCAAGGTCAAGTTGAAAAGGCTTACCAAAAGAAATACGGCCTGCCTGTTTATTATTTTACCGAGCTTATGGGTCTGGCCTTTGGAATTGAACCGGCTAAATTGGGACTCAATAAACATTTTGTGGATGCCATGCCCCTTGTACAGGAAGTTCTTAAACTGAAGAGCGGGAGGGAATCGGCATGAAACGAGTAGGAGTATTTGTTTGTCATTGCGGCACAAATATCGGAGCGGTTGTGGACTGCCCTCAGGTGGCCGAAAAAGCCATGGATTTTCCGGGTGTGGTCTATTCTGTAGATTATAAATATATGTGTTCCGAGCCCGGCCAAGAAATGATTAAAAAAGCGGTGCAAGAACACCGCCTGGACAGGGTTGTAGTAGCTTCCTGCTCTCCCAGGATGCATGAAAGGACTTTTCAGCGCTGTGTGGAAGGTGCCGGTCTTAATTCCTATTTTGTGGAAATGGCCAATATCCGGGAACATTGTTCTTGGGTGCATGCGGGTGAACCGGAGAAAGCTACGGAAAAAGCCATGGACTTGGTGAAAATGGCTGTGGCCAAAGTTGTTAAGAATAAACCTTTGCAAAAAGCCACTATCCCGGTTACCGACCGGGCTCTGGTGATCGGCGGCGGGATTGCCGGTATCCAGGCTGCCTTGGATATTGCCAATGCCGGTCATGTGGTTGATATTGTGGAGAAAGAACCCTCCATCGGCGGCAAAATGGCCCAGATTGATAAAACTTTCCCCACCCTGGACTGCTCGGCTTGTATTTTGACCCCGAAAATGGTGGAAGCGGCCAGCCATCCCAATATTAATCTTTTGACTTATTCCGAAGTGGAAAAAGTGGAAGGGTTTGTGGGTAATTTTGATGTCACCATAAAGAAAAAAGCCCGCTCCGTCAATATGGATGTCTGCACCGGCTGCGGCCTTTGTATGGAAAAATGCCCGAAAAAAGTGGACAGTGAGTTTGAACTTAAGATGTCCAAACGCCGGGCGATTTACACTCCTTTCCCCCAGGCTATTCCTAATAAGCCGGTTATAGACAGGGAGAATTGCACTTATTTTAATACCGGCAAATGCGGGATTTGTTCCAAGGTTTG
Organism: Peptococcaceae bacterium; assembly: GCA_012839895.1. Taxonomy (GTDB): domain Bacteria; phylum Bacillota; class Desulfitobacteriia; order Desulfitobacteriales; family Syntrophobotulaceae; genus DUML01. The sequence goes on from DUML01000063.1 coordinate 2,639, forward strand.
CCCCGCCGGCGCCGTTGATTATACCCAGGAAGATGAATATCTTACCAGGCGTTACGGGGCTATTGTTGTGGCGATAGGTTTTGAGCTCTTTGATTATTCGGTTATCGGGGAATATGGCTATGGCAAATATCCGGATGTTATTACCGGCTTGCATTTTGAAAGGCTGGTTAATGCTTCCGGGCCGACCCTGGGCAAGATAAAAAGGCCTTCCGACCATAAGGAACCGAAAAATGTTGTTTTCATTAAGTGTGTAGGTTCCCGGGATCCGGCCAAGGGTAAAAGCTATTGTTCCAAAGCCTGCTGCATGTATACTGCTAAGCATGCCACTTTGGTCCGGGAGAAAATCAAAGACTCCAATATTTATATTTTCTATATGGATGTCCGGACACCGGGGAAAGGTTATGACGAGTTCTATAATCGGACCCGGGAGCAGTACGGCGCCAATTATATCCGTGGCAGGGTCTCTAAGATTTATCAACAAGGAGAACGGCTTATTGTCCGCGGGGAAGATACCTTGCTGGGCCGTCCGGTGGAAATCGAGGCCGACCTGGTTGTCTTGGCGACAGCGATGGTTGCTCAGCCCGGGGCCGGTCAACTGGCCCAGAAATTGGGTATTGGCTATGACAAAGACCATTTTTATACCGAAGCCCATCCTAAGCTGGCTCCGGTGGAAACCCATACTCAAGGTGTTTATCTGGCAGGGGCTTGCCAGGGGCCGAAAGACATCCCGGAATCGGTAGCCCAGGCCAGTGCGGCTGCGGCTAAAGTCTGCGGCCTTTTATCCAAAAGGGAAATGCTCACCGAGCCGATTGTTTCCGAAGTGAATGAAAGCATTTGTGCCGGCTGCGGTATGTGTGTGGCTATATGCCCTTATAAAGCGATTGAACTGAAAACCATCAGTGAGCGGATTCAAGGCCAGACTGTAGAGAGACAGGTTGCCAGTGTGAACGGCGGCCTGTGCCAGGGCTGCGGGGCTTGTACGGTGGCTTGCCGTTCGGCTGCTCTGAATCTGAAGCACTTTACGGATCAACAAATCTTGGCGGAGGTGAATGCTTTGTGTCTGTAAATGAAGTAACTTGGCAGCCTAAGATTTTAGTTTTTGCTTGCAACTGGTGCACTTACGCCGGTGCGGATTTGACAGGTTTAAGTCGCCTGCAGTATCCCGCGACGGTGAGGATCTTAAGGGTGCCTTGCTCAGGCAGGATTAATCCGCAATTTGTGCTGAAAGCATTTCAAAAAGGTGTTGACGCCGTGCTGGTAGCCGGCTGTCACCCCGGAGATTGTCATTATACCACAGGCAATTATTTTACCAGGCGCAGGTTTTTAATTATGAGGCGCTTGATGGAATACGTCGGCTTGGAACCGGAAAGGCTCCAGGCTCGCTGGATATCGGCTGCCGAAGCCCCCAAATTCCAGCAGGTTATCACGGAAATCAGCGAACAAATCAGAGCTTTAGGGCCAAACAGGAAGTTGAGGGATGAAGAGTGGAAGATTTAACCTTAGTGCTAAGGCGTACAGCTAAAGAAATCCTGGAGAAGGGCGAGGCTCAAATGGTAATTGGCTGGGAAAAGGGCGCTTTCTGGTATTCCTCTACCTCTGCCTTTATTTCCAAACCCGAAGATACGGAGCGTCTTATCTGGGACGAATATTGTGTCAATAACTTAGCCAAGTATTTATTGGATTACCGTCATAAAGAAGGCAAAGTGGCAGTTTTCGTTAAAGGCTGTGATTCCCGGGCATTAAATGTCCTTTTGCAAGATAAGCAATTAAAGCGGGAAAAGATTCTTATTATCGGCCTGGCCTGCCCGGGAATGAAAGATGAAGTTGAAGCCAGAAAGCTGGGCCGGGGCTCATCGATCCCCCTTTATAAAAAGTGCCGGGAGTGCCGCTATCCTAATGCCTTAAATTATGATTTTTTTATCGGGGAAGATAAAGTTATTAAAGAAATACCTGCCCAGGATGACTTTTCTGAGGTGCAGGCTCTGGAAAGCTTAAGCCCCGATGAAAAGTATAATAAATTCGTCGCCAATTATGAAAGATGTTTGCGTTGCTATGCCTGCCGCAATATCTGCCCGGCCTGCAACTGCCGGGAATGTATTTTTGACCGGACTGCTTCCGGCTGGTCGTCTAAAGCCAACAATGTTTCCGAGAATATGTTTTTTGCGTTAACCCGTGCTTTGCACGTTGCCGGCAGGTGCGTGGGCTGCGGTGAATGTGAAAGGGCTTGTCCTGTTAATATCCCCATAATGCTTTTAAACAAAAAAATTATTCAAGATATAAACGCGCTCTTCGGGGAATACGAAGCCGGGACAGATGTTACGGCTAAGCTTCCCTTAGGAGGTTTTGAGTTTACTGATCCGGAAGAATTTATGTAAGAGGGGGGTGGAGAAATGCTTGTTGCTCAGAAAGCCAAGTTAAGAGAGATCCTTAATGCTTTGAGTGAGGAGTACCAGGTTGCAGTCCCCGTTCAGCGTGAGGGAACTTCAGCCTTTGAATTATACCGAGATGGTATCGAAGTAATGTTTAACGGGAATACCAGTATCTCGCCGAAAGGAATGTTTTTCCCACAGACGGAAAAAATGTACGGCTTTAAAACCGTAAAGAATACTACTGAATTTGTTTCTCTACCTGTGGAGCAGGGAAAAAGACTGCTCTTCGGTGTCCGGTCCTGCGACATGAAAAGCTTGGATTGCCTGGACCAGGTTTTCCTGACCAAAGGTTATATTGACGAATTCTATAAGCAAAAAAGAGAGCGGACGGTAATAGTGGCTTTGGGTTGTAATGAGCCAGGAGAGACCTGTTTTTGCGCTTCCCTGGGCCTTGATCCCCAGAAAGCGGCAGGAGCAGATGTCCATGCTTATGATTTGGGAGAGGTTATTGGGTTTGAAGCCGTTACGGAGGCAGGCCAAAAAGTTCTGGACTTGCTGAAAAATCATTTAAGGGAGCAGCAATTTGCCCTTCCCCCGGTTGGCGAGTTTTATCTAAAGCCTGAGGTGGCCGGGGTACCGGAGAAGCTTAAAGGCATGTTTGAAAGCCCGCTCTGGGAAGAAATAGCCCGCAAGTGTTTAAACTGCGGGGCTTGCACCTATGTTTGCCCAACTTGCCACTGTTTTGACATCTCCCAGGATGTCCGGGGTGAAAAGGGCATTAAATACCGCTGTTGGGATTCCTGTATGTTCGGGGAATATACCCAGATGGCCGGCGGGCATAACCCCAGGCCTACCAAGAAAGAAAGAGTCCGCAACAGGTTTATGCATAAGCTGAATTATTTCCCGGAAAGGTACAATATGCTGCTCTGTACAGGTTGCGGCAGATGTCTGGATGTTTGTCCGGTGAAGATGGATATTACCTCCATTATTCAGCAAATAAAGGAGGCGAAGTAAGATGTGTGCTTGTAATTGTGATTGCAACCATGATCATGACTATGACCATAACAGCGTTTCTTCAACTGTGACTTCTAACCCCTTGATCCCCATGCGGGCTAAAGTAATTAATATTGTTCAGGAAACCGTCGATACCAAGACTTTCTATATCAGTACTTTGGACGGGGAGAAACCCTTTGACCCTCAGCCCGGCCAATTGGGTATGCTTTCCTTGCCGGATATTGGGGAGGCTATGTTTTCCGTTACCAATAAGGGCGAAAAACATATTGAGATGGCGATTAAGGCTGTCGGTGAGCTGACCAATGCTTTACACGAAATCGAAGTCGGCCAGGAAGTAGGAATCAGAGGGCCGTATGGCAACGGCTTTCCTTTGGATTATTGCCGGGGTAAGGATTTGCTTTTTATCGGCGGCGGTATTGGTTTGGCACCGGTGCGCAGCCTGATTATGCACTGTATCCGTAACAGGGAAGACTACGGTAAACTGACCGTAGTTTACGGAGCCAGATCGAAAGGAGACCTGTGCTTTAAAGAAGACCTTTTTGAAAACTGGCCTAAAGTCCCCAATATGGAGTTATTTATAACTATCGACAAGGAAGAAGAAGGCTGGGACGGCCATGTGGGTTTTGTGCCTTCCTATGTGGAAGAGTTGGCCTTTAAGCCCCAGGTTACTGTTCTTTGCGGGCCGCCGGTGATGATAAAATTCACTTTGCCTGTTTTGCAAAAAATGGGCTTTGCCGAGAAGGATATTATCACTACTCTGGAAATGCGGATGAAATGCGGTGTCGGCAAATGCGGCCGCTGCAACATCGGCTCCAAATATGTCTGCTTGGACGGCCCGGTCTTTACCATGGAAGAATTAAAAGACCTCCCGCCGGAATACTAGAAGCTATCTCGCTTCAATAATAATCAGCCCTTCATAGTAGTCTATTTTAGTTAGCTAAGAAATATCTACTAGTTTAGTATATTTTTGCCTTACCCGTTCACCACGCGCCGAAGCTGTTCGCTTGCTGCTACAGCGACTGCACCTAAACCTCTGGGTATTTTACCCGCTGTGAACCACGGTGCAGTTTATCGCTGTAGCAGTTGCGCTCACGACGCTTCTCTGCTTAACGGTTCGCTAAGTAAGGCAAAAATATACTTTTTAAATTAAAGAAAAAACCTTAAATCTCCTGGATTATAGGGATAATCATGGGGCGGCGGCCTGTTTTAGTGTAAAGCAAGTTACCGATGGAATCTTTGAGGAGGGTTTTTATTGCCGACCATTGGCTGATGTCTTCCCGTTGGCAGCGGTAAATGGTATCTTTGATGACACTTTTTACTTCCTCGATTATTTCTTCGGAATCCCGGACATAGATAAATCCTCTGGTGACTACATCCGGGCCTATGGCAATGGTTCTGGACTCTTTATTTATGGTTACGACCGCAATTAAAATCCCTTCCTGGGACAGCTGTTTGCGATCTCTTAATACAGTGGTGCCCACATCGCCTACGCCTAAGCCGTCAATGAGAATTCTCCCTCCGGGAACTGGTTCTACCATTTTAGCAGTATTATCGGAATACTCTATCACACTGCCTATTTCGGCGATAAAGATATTTTCCGGCGGTATTCCAAGATTCTGCGCCAACTGGGCATGTTTGACCAGCATCCGGTATTCGCCGTGGACGGGAATAAAGTATTTGGGACGGTATAGAGGTAGCCCAGTTCAGCGGCAATATTAATGACATTAACAATACTCCTGCCGGCAGCGGCGACTTTGCGGTCGTATTTAACAGCGGCAGTAATAGCTTGCTGTAAGCGGTGAATATTAGATGCAAAAGTGGCAAAAATAATTCTTCCTTTGGCATTAAAAAAGACTTGGTCAATATTTTCCCCCACTGTGCGTTCCGACTTGGTAAAACCGGGGCGTTCCACATTGGTGCTGTCGGAAAGCAGGAAGAGGACTCCCTTATAACCTAGCTCGGAATATTTGTGGATATCAAGGATGTCTCCGCTGACCGGGGTATGATCAAGTTTAAAATCCCCGGTATGGACAATTGTGCCTAACGGGGTGTGGATTGCCAAGCCCAGAGAGTCGGGGATGCTGTGGCTGCCATTAATAAATTCTACTTTTAAAGTTCCCAGTTTGATGCTGTCACCGGCCTTGATTTCAATTAAGGTGGCTTTCTTGACATTGGCTTCTTCCAGCCTGGCTTTAATGATCCCGATGGTCAGTTTTGTACCGTAGACCGGGACATTAAGATCTTTTAGCAAGTAAGGCAAAGCCCCGATGTGATCCTCATGCCCGTGGGTAATAAGTATAGCGCTGACCATTTCTTTGTTCTCCAAAAGATAAGAATAGTCGGGAATAACCAGGTCAATACCCAGCATGTCTTCGTCAGGAAAGGAAAGGCCCGCATCAATAACCAAGATTTCTTGGTTATATCGGATGACAGTCATGTTTTTTCCGATTTCCCCGAGTCCTCCCAAAGGGATGATTTGTAGTTTTTTTGTTCTGCTCAATTCTTGAAACCTCCGTTAGGTAAGTTCCGGGAATCAATTTTTTTTAATTTGTTTAATGTTTATATTTGTTGGAAGACTATTATTAAATGATTATTAGAAGTATTGCCGGTTGCCGTTTATTAGTTTGTCTCTAATTATTGGGTTCAATTCTTATTCCTGACGGTTAAAAAATAACTTAATACAAATATCCAACAAATATCTTTAGATAATCTGGTGTATATTAAGATAAACTAATGACATCTACCGAAGAAGATGTTATATTTCTATTTAAAGAATATTCGGAGATCAAGGAGGATTTTTGAATAATGTTGCTCAAAGAAAAACTATTAGCCGGCCAAAAAATTTATGGAACAATGTTAAGGGTTGTTCAGAATCCTGCCGTTTGTTATATAGCTAAAAACAGTGGCTTGGATTTTGTGATGTATGATTGCGAACATACCAGTTACAGCATGGAAACCTTGCATAACTTATTTATTACCGGCAATGCTTTGGGGCTGGAAAGCTTTTTGCGTGTACCAGATTTATCCAAAGACTATATTTCCAGGGCGCTGGATCAAGGTGCTCATGGTGTGATGGTTCCTATGCTGGAAACTGCTGAAATGGCAAAAGATTTGGTCAAATACTCCAAATATCAGCCAATTGGCGGAAGAGGTTTTGCAGGAGGGCTCGCCCACGATAATTACTTACTCAGCGGCAAGCATTCTCAAATAATGGAAGATGCCAATAAAACTATAATTTCCATAGCTCAAATCGAAACTAAACTTGCGGTGGATAATGCCGAGGCTATTGCAGCTACACCAGGAATTGATGCCCTGCTAATCGGACCGAACGATCTTTCTCTTTCCCTAGGCATACCCGGAGATCTATTCAATCCTATAGAATTAGAGGCGATTGCCCATGTTGGCGCTGCCTGCCAAAAATATAAGAAAGCCTTTGGTCTGCATGCCGGACCTAAGCTTTTAGAAAAATTTATTAAGGATTTGACCTTAATTATGATGGATTCGGACATCGTTGTCCTAACTAATGGTTTTAAAAACATTAAAGAAACATGCCAAAATTTAAAATAAAGGATATAAATCATAGTTCATATTACCCTTATTTAACGGTTAAACCTGACTATAACCGTAAAAGGGATTACAATTTACTGCCTTCCGGAGGCCATTTGTTATATGATTAATATTATCTATGCTGTTCCTGAAGATATTGAAGTTGTAGAAAAAATTGCTCAAAGTATCGGTAATAAGGATGTTGTGTTTAAAGCGGTCGGCGAAATAGATATGAATGTAGTTAATATTATGGAAGAGGGATGGGATAGCGAAAATACCATTATAATCGCTAGAGGGATTACCTATTTAACCATAAGAAAAAAATTCAAACATGCCCATGTTCTAGAATTAACTGTTACGGGCTATGACATAATGCGGGGCATAGAAGAATGCAAAAACAAGTATAAGGCCAAAAAAATTGCTGTTATCCTTTCGGAAAGTATTGTTATTGAGAAAGAGTTCATTGATCGGATAATGGATGTTGAAGTTTCTGTTTTTCCTGTTCGCGATCATACCCATGTAGTTGATGTTTACAATAAGGTAAAAAATATGGATATCGATGTTATCTTAGCCGGTCTGACTGTGTCCCGCTTAGCCGAAAAAGATAACCTTCGTTGTGTAGTAATTTCTAACAGTTATGAAACCAACAAAATTGTGATTGGCGAGGCTTTTAATATTGCCAAGGCTATTATTGAAGAACGCAAAAGGAATGAACTAATTAAAATCATTTTGGAGAATACAAATGACGGGATTATTGCCGTCGATAATATGGGAGTTATCACCGCTTACAATGAGGCATTTTTTAACATCTTGAATATACCTAAAAAAACCGTCCTAAAAGGGAAAACAATTTCTTCGATATCGCCTAAGCTGGAGCAAATCCAGTATTCTTTGCTGGATTATCAAGAAGCAAATATTGTTAAAAGAGTTAATAATAAGATGGTTGTTATTAATACCAAGCCAATTGTTATTGATAATAAAACACTGGGTACTGTTTTGTTTATTCAAAACATTGATGTTTTACAAAAAACAGAGATTGATATTCGCCAAAAATTAAGTAAAAAGGGTTTAGTCGCCAGGTATAATTTCAACAGTATTATTGGAAACAGTGAGGCTATTCGTAAAACTATCCAGGTAGCTAAAAAGTACGCCGAGGCCAGTTCGAACGTTCTTATTATCGGGGAAACCGGGACGGGAAAAGAACTATTTGCTCAAAGCATACACAACAGCAGCAAGAGAAGTTCTCAACCATTTGTGGCTATTAACTGCGCTGCTTTGCCGGAGCATTTGTTGGAAAGCGAGCTTTTTGGTTATGTAGAGGGGGCCTTTACCGGTGCAGCCCGGGGGGGTAAAACCGGGCTTTTTGAATTGGCACATAGAGGAACGCTGTTTTTGGATGAAATATCTGAACTCCCACTCGGTTTACAAGCCAAATTGCTCCGGGTTCTTCAAGAAAAGGAAATACGCAGGCTTGGTGACGATAAAATTATACCTGTTGACATCCGGATTATTTCTGCTTCCAACGTTGATCTTATGCAAAAAGTAAAAGAAAATAAATTTCGTCAGGATCTCCTTTACCGGCTTGATATATTAAGGCTTACAATTCCTCCCTTACGCCAACGCAAAGAGGATATTAAGGAAATAGCCCAGCTGTTTGTTTCCAATTTTGCCGAAGACAAGGGGGATATACGGCTTACAGAGGATGCCATTGTCGAACTTGTGAAATATGACTGGCCTGGAAATATTAGAGAACTTAAAAATATCTGTGAAAGATTGACGGTATTATGTACGAATAACGAAATAACCGGACAAGATGTCCGGGACATCTTTGAGCAGAATTTAATTAAAAACTTTGAATACAGTAGCAGCGATAAACTGACAATTGACAAAGCAGGCAAGAAAAAGATGACCCAACAGGATATTGCCAAAATGCTGGGAATCAGCCGAACCACTCTTTGGCGTAAAACCAGGCAAAAAAACGCTATAAATTAATTTATGTTTTTGGGCAGAAAATAGACGTTCTTGGGCAGACAGGACAGATATTTTTTGACTTTTTCTTAAGGTTTAAAGTATAATAGTATATCAGAATTGGCTGTTGCCAAATTTTTATAGCTTTTGATGAAAAATTTCCTAATATGACAACCCTATGATGGTGAGGAATGATTAACCGGCCGTTTAAGAGAGGAAATCCCCCTATTATTGGCAGGCGGGAGCCTGGGTTAACGGGGTGCTGCGAGATTTTCCGGCAAGGGATCAGGGTCGCACAGGAGGGGCAGGAAGGAAAAACAGTACCGCAAGGAAAGTGAGTACTTCCTGACGGGTTAGCCCGTTACAGCTGCTTAAAGTGCCGGAAAGTTTAAGCCTTTTTTGGAGTGCAAATCTTCAGGGGGCAAAAGTGGTTGATGATTCCGGAAAAAAGGTGGTACCGCGAGTCTTTTCGTCCTTTTGGGCTTAAAGGCTTTTTTTATCTAATTTAGGCTTAACATAGTTTTAAGAAGATTTTCCATGTAAGATTTAATATTTTAGGTTTTAGTAGAAAGGAGCCTCTTAAGATGACTCAGGAAAACCAAATGGCTAAGGTCTATGATCCCAGCAAAGTTGAGGAGAAGTGGTATAAGTATTGGGAGGAAAACGGTTTCTTTACCCCCAAGGTAGAGCCGGAGCAAAAGCCTTTCAGTATTGTCATGCCTCCTCCGAATGTGACCGGTTCACTTCATCTTGGCCATGCAATGGACAATACTTTGCAGGATATTTTAATCCGTTTTAAAAGAATGCAAGGGTACAATACCCTTTGGGTTCCGGGGACAGACCATGCCGGAATTGCCACTCAGGCCAGAGTGGAAGAACAACTGGCTAAAGAAGGAACGAATAAGCACGAACTGGGAAGGGAAAAATTCCTGGAACGGGTTTGGGCTTGGAAAGAAGAATACGGGGGAACTATCACCCGCCAGCTGCGCAAACTGGGCGCTTCTTGTGACTGGTCCCGGGAAAGGTTTACCATGGACGAGGGTTGTTCCCGGGCGGTGCGGGAAGTTTTTGTCAAACTTTATGAAAAAGGGCTTATTTACCGGGGCAATTATATTGTCAACTGGTGTTCCAAGTGTCATACCACAATTTCAGATATTGAGGTCGAGCATAATGAGCGAGAAGGTAATTTGTGGCATATTCGCTATCCCGCCAAAGACGGCGGTGAAGGGGTAGTCGTGGCTACCACCAGGCCGGAGACCATGCTGGGGGACGTGGCTGTTGCCGTCCACCCGGAGGACGAGAGATACCGGGACCTTATCGGGAAAACTGTCATCTTGCCGTTGATGAATAGAGAGATTCCGGTCATAGCTGACGAATATGTTGATCGGGAATTCGGCACCGGAGCGGTCAAGATTACGCCTGCCCATGATGTTAACGACTTTGAAATGGGCTTAAGGCATAACCTGGAGCAAATTAATATCATGAACAGTGACGCCACTATTAACGAAAACGGCGGCAAATACCAGGGCTTGGACCGCTATGAGGCCCGCAAGCAGGTTGTTAAAGACCTGGAAGATTTAGGCTTATTAGTTAAAGTGGAGCCCCATACCCATGCCTTAGGGGAATGCTACCGTTGCTCCACAGTTATCGAACCGCGAGTCAGCAAGCAGTGGTTTGTGAAGATGAAACCTTTGGCTGAGCCCGCGATTAAAGTAGTCTTAGACGGTTTATTGAGATTTGTGCCGGAACGGTTTGCCAAGATTTATATCGGTTGGTTGGAGAATATCCGGGATTGGTGTATTTCCCGTCAGCTCTGGTGGGGTCACCGTATCCCTGTTTGGTATTGCCAGGACTGCGGAGCTGAAATTTGTGTAAAAGAAGACCCGACGAAATGCCCAAAATGCGGGAGCGCTCAATTAGAGCAAGATCCCGATGTTTTGGATACTTGGTTCTCTTCGGCCCTCTGGCCATTTTCCACCATGGGTTGGCCGGAAGAAACCCCGGAGCTTAAGCATTTTTATCCTACGAGTGTCTTGGTTACCGGACGGGATATTATCTTTTTCTGGGTGGCACGGATGATCTTTATGGGGTTGGAATTCATGAAGGATGTGCCTTTCCATGAAGTGATGATTCATGGTCTAATCCTGGATTCCCAAGGCCGGAAGATGAGCAAATCTTTAGGCAACGGTGTTGACCCTATTGAAGTCATTGAACAGTACGGTGCGGACACTTTAAGGTTTATGCTGATTACCGGCAATACCCCCGGCAATGACCTTCGCTTCCATTTCGAGAAGCTGGAAGCGACCAGGAACTTCCTCAATAAGATTTGGAACGCTTCCCGCTATGTGCTTATGAACCTGGAGGATTACACCGCTAAGCCTCGGGGAGAGCTTGAACTGGCTGATAAATGGATACTGTCCCGTTATGAGGATACCGCTCAAAAAGTGACAAGGGCCCTGGAACGCTATGATCTTGGGGAAGCAGGAAGACTTCTTTATGAGTTTATCTGGGACGAATACTGTGACTGGTATATCGAGCTTACCAAGAAAAGGCTTTATAACAAGGAAAAACCGGAAGAGCGTCACACTGCCCAGAGTGTTCTTCTGGAAGTGCTGGAAGGTACTCTTAGGCTGCTCCATCCCTTTATGCCTTTCCTGACGGAAGAAATCTGGCAGCACTTGCCTGTCGAGGGTGAGACTATTATGCTCTGCTCTTGGCCGGAAGTTAGCGGCTACCGTGATGAACAGGCCGAAAAGGATATGCGTATTTTGATGGATGTAATTAGAGCTGTGCGCAATATCCGGGCGGAAGTAAATGTTGCCCCCGGCCGTAAAGCCGATCTCCTCTTGGTGGCTCCCCAAGAGAAAACCGCTCTTGTCCTGGAGAAAGGACTGGATGATATCAGGCAGCTGGCTGCGGGTGAAAATATCACCATCTTAACCAATTTGGATAAGAAACCACCCCAATCTGCCAGCGCGGTCTTAGATGAGGTTACTGTTTATTTGCCCTTGAAAGGTTTGCTGGATTTAGACAAGGAGATAGCTAAAATCCGCAAAGAGATTACCGCCGCTTTAGAAGAACAGAAGAGGCTGGAAGGGAAGCTTAACAATCCCGGCTTTATCAGCAAAGCACCGGCGGAAGTTGTCGCTAAAGAAAAAGAAAAGCTGGAAGCTGTTTTAAGCAGGTTACATTCCTTGAAAATTAGGCTTTCAGACTTGAGCGAAGATATGGAGTAAACGTCTTAGCCGGCCCCTTGCCGACAAAGGCTAAACCTCTCTGGATATTTAGCCTTGATGGCATCGGGGCTTCAGCAGACTCCACTGTTGCCAAAAAGTTGCAGTGGCTTGGCTTGGTGGAACCCTTGGATACTTTGAAAATACCGAAATAAGCCGGGAAAAGTTTGTTTTCCCGGCTGTATTTATAAAAAAGCCTGCTAAAGAAAGGAGATTATTGATTTGGAAGAAACGGCTTATCAGGCTGCTCTTGAGTATTTAAAAAGTTTGACCAAATTCGGCATTAATTTGGGTTTAAGCCGAATTCAAAGCTTATTGCAAAGGTTGGGTAATCCGGAGGACAGCTTAAAAATAATCCACATCGGCGGGACTAACGGCAAAGGTTCCACGGCGGCTATGCTGCACAGCATCCTGCAGGAGGCAGGCTTTAAGGTTGGCCTTTTTACTTCTCCCCATTTGCATAGCTACAGAGAAAGGATCAGGATTAACGGAGAACTAATTTCTAAAATAGAAGTTGTCCGCTGTCTGCAGGAGATGCGGCCGGTCCTTGATGCCCTGGTGGCCGAAGGGGTGGAACACCCGACGGAATTTGAAGTCAGTACGGCCCTTGCCTTGTACTATTTTGCCAGGGAGAAACCGGATTTTGTTATTCTGGAAGTAGGTTTGGGAGGAGCGATAGATTCCACCAATGTTGTCAAGCCGCTTATTACGGTTCTTACCAGTATTGGCATGGACCACATGGATTATTTAGGTAATACCTTGGAAGAAATTGCCCGGGTAAAAGCGGGAATTATTAAGGAAGGGGTTCCGGTAGTGACTTCTGTTGAGAAGCCGGCAGCCCTCCGGGTAATAGAAGAAGAGGCTTCCCGCAAAAACGCCAAAATAGTTAAGGTAGGCCAGGATGTCCGCTGGTTAAGGAGGGAGATAGGTGGAAATTTATTAAAGGATTTTGATTCGAAGGATGTTTCAGGAGACTTTAGTGCCGCAAATATTTTTGATTACCACGGCCTTAACCAAAATTACGAGGATCTGGAACTAGCCCTTTTAGGAAAACATCAGCTGGGCAACGCTTGCACAGCTTTGGCGGTTTGCGAAATCCTTAAGTCAGACTATCATGTTGAGCTGCCGGAAAAAGTCATTAGAGAAGGCTTAAAAAAAGTCCGCTGGCCGGGGAGGCTGGAACTTATATGCCGCGAACCCAAGATCCTACTGGACGGTGCCCATAATGTTGACGGAATGAAATCCTTAGCTCAGGCTCTTCAAGATTACGCCGGCAGCCTGCTAAAAAGAGAGAGATTGTTCTTATGTCTGGGAATGCTTCAGGATAAAGAAAGGGCCAAAGCGGTAGAAATTATTGCCCCGTTGGCCGCGGAAATCATGGTCACAAAGCCGGACTCACCCCGGGCGGAAAAATGGGAGGAAGTTGCTCTACTTGCTCAGAAGTACCTGCCGGAGGATAAAGTGTTGAAAGTTGAAGACCCGTTAGAGGCCTTGGAGAGAATTCTAGCGAGGGTAGGACCTAAAGACATGCTCTTAGTGGCTGGGTCCTTATACCTTATTGGACAGATCCGTCAATATCTCCTTGAGAAGGTTATTCCTCGTTTGATAACCTGTACAGAACGTAGTGAAGGTCTGTCCTGAGCGAAGCAAAAGGCTTGTCCTGAACAAGTGAAGGCTTGTTTTGAGCGAAGCGAAGGCATGTCCTGAACGTAATGAAGGAACTTAACTAAGACTAAAGACCCTTCGGGCTTTGCCCTCAGGGTGACAATAACGGTAGATTTTGATGGGAAATTTATTGTAAAATAAAACTAAACTTCCGGGAAAAGAAAGGGTGGTAATAGTGAATAAAAATACTGGAAAAGTTAGGTGGCTATTTCAAGCGATTCTGGTCTTAAGTCTGGTTTTCAGCTTGATACTCGCCGGCTGTACTTCCAGCAAATATAAGACTAAGCCTGATTATAATGTTACGGAACAAGTCACTCTGAGCTTTATGGATGCTTATATGCAGGGAGATCTGGCTAAAGCAATGGAACATGTGGCCGAAGAATGTGTCATTTCCACCGACAGCGGACAGATGAAAGGTAAGGCTGCTATTTCGGAAATGCTTAAAATTAATATTGAGAAAGAAAATAAGATGGAAATTGCTGAAAAGAGAAAAGTAGATAACAGCAAAATCTCCCTTACTATTATTAATAGGATTCCCCTTTTTCAATTAGCGGGAGTGGATATGGTAAAAACTTTAGAAAAGTTTGAGGTTCAGGATGGAAAAATTGTGGAATGGGAAATTAAGCACCTTAAGGAATCGGTAGATTTGATTGAGAAGGTTTCCTCCGGTACCACCGGGCTGGAAGCGGAAGTTAAAGACGGAAAAATTGTTGTAACGAAAGTACTTCCTCAGTCTCCGGCTGCTTTCGAAGATATCCGGGTAGGGGATATAATATTAGAAATAAATGGCACAAAGTTTGAGGATATGAAGTATGGTGCTGAAGAAATTCCCTACAGGTTAATAGGCGAACCTGGTTCAGTGGCTCAATTCAAAATCGATAACGGGACAGAAATTTTTGATGTTAAGTTAAAAAGAATTAAAGTGAACAATTAAAAAATTATTATTTCGGGGTTCCCTGAAAGAAGATAAGTACTAAATATTTCCAATCCCTCATATTCTGGAATTAAGTTAACTTAAACAATTCTGGAGTATTAAGAGGGGTTGGACAATGAGAAAAAAAAATTATTTAAAGGTTTTGATAACCGTTTTTGTGGTAATACTAGGTATTAGTGGGATAGGTTGGTTTACCTGGCATCTTGGCCAAATTTTCGTCGGCTTGGTTTCGGCTGCAGATGCAGGAGAAAAGCAAACGGCTCAGAACAGCAGTGCTATCCTAAATCTGCCCCAAATAACCTTTTGGACTTGTCAGGTGGGAGTATACGAAGATAAGCAAAATGCCGACCGTCTGGTGGAAAGCCTCAGGGCCAAGGGCTGGAAAGCCGAAATGATTAAAGAAAACCCTTATATTATTGCCATAGGTGTATTTCCTGCGAAAGAAGAAGCTGTTCTACATAGCAAGGCCTTAATTAAGGATGGCATTGAAGCCTGGGTGAGGGAGGAGGTCTATCCGTCATTAAGTTATAAGGTTAGCGGCGGGAATGTTAAAAAGACAACCTTTCTTTTACAAACTGCAAATGCTTTACTTGGAGGAAAAGACATTAATGAGGTTAAAGCGGTTTTAGCCGGTGATAAAGATTTTTTGCTGGGGGACTTTTCGCCAACCTTCCAGACGTTGCAAAGTACCCTGCTTGCTATTCTGGATACAAATTATCAACAAACAGAATCGAATAACCAGTACTATCAGGATCTGCTGGGCTTATATCGGGAATATCAACTTCTGACAACAAAATTTTTGACAAATAATAATACTTGACTAAAATACTAAAATTTTCAAAAAAAGCGTTGTATCTTCAATTATCTCTTATTTATTTGCTTTTTCTTTAGGTAGTGATATAATTAACTTGTTATCAGCTAATTGTTAGCGAAATGGGGGATATACTTGAAAATATTAAAGATTCCTGAGGCAACTATTATGAGGCTTTCGGTATATTCACGCTATTTGACGGAAGTCGATCGGAGAGGGATCATCACTATTTCTTCAGGGGATATTGCTGAAGGGGTAGGAGTAAGCCCAGCTCAAGTGCGTAAGGATCTGGCTTATTTTGGAGAGTTTGGAATTAGAGGCGTTGGCTATAATGTCAAAGACCTTCATAGGAATATCCTAAGAATCCTTGGCCTCAGTAATGAATGGAGCGTCTGTTTGGTTGGCCTTGGTAACCTGGGGTTGGCTTTAACTACTTACAGGGGATTCAGGGAACGTGGATTTCATATCACAAGTATTTTTGATAATGATCCGGCTAAAATTGGTACGTTTGTTAATGGCGTGGAAGTATTGCCGGTGGAAATGATCGAAGAGGTTGTTCCCCAAAGACATACTCAGATCGGGGCTATCACTGTGCCTGCTTCTGCCGCCCAAACTATTGCGGACAAACTGGTTAAAGCAAACATCAAGGCTATTCTTAATTTTGCCCCCGTGGTTTTAAATGTTCCCCCGGAAGTGGAATTACGCAATGTTGATTTATCTGTTAATCTCGAAGTATTGACCTTTAACTTAGGCGGAAAAATGGCTTAGACCAAGGTCCGAGATTTGAGTTTTAACTTTAAAAGCCAGAAGTAAAAAAATGTTATGGAACGTTATTCTTCGGAAAGAGAATAACGTTTTTTTGTAAATAAATTCTATTCTAGAAATGAAATTCAAAAAAATGCTATAATGGTAAAGGATAAAACAATGTTGTGTCGAAACTATTATAAATTCGGCACTGCATCTAACCTCTTAGTGTTAATTTGCCAAAGCGTGGTGTTATTGGGAGAAAGAAAAATAAGGAATATCATCTGTAATTTGGGGAAAAAGTAAATTAATGCATTTAACTGGGAAGTGATGAGGAGATGCTGGTATTGGCTTCATCGTCCCCTCGGAGGAGTGAGCTTCTCCGCAAATGGGGATATGAATTTCGCTTAGTGTCTGCCCCGGTTTCCGAAGAGCTTGAAGAAGGAATTCTCCCGGAAGAAGCAGTCCGGAGTTTGGCCAAGCGCAAAGCTCTGGCCGGATATCAAGCTTGGCAGAGGGAAAATGGGTCGGCTAATGACTTGATTCTAGGCGCTGATACCATCGTTGTTCTAGAAGATAAAATCCTGGGTAAGCCAAGTGATGCCGAGGATGCTGAGCGTATGCTTCAAGCGTTAAGCGGCAAAACCCACCGAGTCATGACTGCTATTGCTTTAGTAGCCCGGAAAGAAGAACAGGATTTAAACATTGAGACCGCTGTTGACAGTACTACCGTTACTTTTCGCCAGCTTAGCAGGCAGGAGATTAGGGATTATGTTGCCACAGGGGAACCTATGGATAAAGCTGCCGCTTATGCTATTCAAGGCGGGGCGCGGGATTTTGTCCTAAAAATCGAGGGATCTCCCACTAACGTTATTGGCCTTCCCATGGAACTTTTAACGGCAAAACTTCAGGAGAGAGGAGTTTTTCCTACTTTAAAGCAGCTATAACAATAGGTTATAAGGTAAGTCCGGAGGAGAGCAGATAAAGGGATGAATTATCGGCGACTTAAGGATTTACCCGAGGACCTACAGCCCCGCGAACGTATGCATCAACTTGGTCCGGAGGTACTTTCCAATAAGGAATTGTTAGCCATCCTTTTAAGGGTGGGTGTTCAAGGAGAAAATGTGCTGGACCTGGCTGAGAGAATTTTGGTCGAGTGCGGTGGCATTTCCGGCCTGGCCAGGATGTCACTGCCTGAATTGGAACAGGTCCGGGGGATCGGGCCCGCTAAAGCCGCTCAAGTTAAAGCCGCTTTAGAATTGGGCAAACGCAGTGTTTGTGCTAACCCTGCGGTGAGGCCGGTGATCAATTCCCCGGCTGATGTTGCCGACCTGGTTATGGAAGAGATGAGGTTTCTGGACCGGGAGCATTTCCGGGTTATGTATTTAAACACTCGCAATAACGTTTTGGGGATCAGCCCGATTTCGATTGGTTCCTTGAATTCTTCCATCGTTCATCCTCGTGAATGTTTTAAAGAGGCTATTCGCCGCAATGCCAATACGATTATCCTTTTGCATAACCATCCCAGCGGCGATCCCTCTCCAAGCAGGGAAGACCTGGAAATTACTAAAAGGTTGGTTGAAGGCAGCAAAATTTTAGGGATTGATATTTTGGATCATGTTATCATCGGGGATAAGCGTTATGTGAGTCTCAAGGAGCAAGGGATTATCACTTAGAAAAATTTTGAAAGGCATTTCTCTATGACATCCTGTTGGGAAGTAAAAGATGGTAATCTTTTGAAGATATTAAAGGTACAAGCATTAAAACTCTATATAGTGGTAAACTAAGCAAGGTTTGGATATTTTTGACGATGAAAGGAGCGTACTAGGCATGTTTTTTTCCAAAGATTTAGGAATTGATTTAGGGACAGCCAATACTCTTGTGCATGTTAAGGGTAAAGGGGTAATTGTAAGAGAACCGTCAGTTGTAGCTATGGATGTGGAGAAAAACGAGCTCTTAGCTGTAGGCGACAGGGCGAAAGAAATGATCGGGCGTACTCCGGGGAATATTGTGGCGATTAGGCCCCTTAAGGACGGTGTTATCTCGGATTTTAACGTTACCCAGAAGATGCTGAAGTATTTTATTAACAGAGCCACAGGTTCAAAGTTTCAGTTGGCGCGCCCGAGAGTTGTGATCTGCGTTCCTTCCGGAGTGACTGCTGTTGAAGAGAGGGCTGTGAAAGAAGCAGCCTTGGCAGCGGGAGCCAAAGATCCAATTATTATGGAGGAACCGATGGCTGCAGCTATCGGTGCCGGGCTTCCGGTCAGTGAACCAACAGGTAATATGATTGTGGATATTGGGGGAGGAACAACTGAGGTAGCTGTATTGTCCTTGGGTGGAATTGTTACTTCCGGCTCCATCCGCGTAGCAGGGGACGAAATGGACGAGGCAATTATTGCTTATGTTAAAAAGACCTATAATTTATCTATTGGTTATCAAACTGCTGAAACTATTAAAAAGGAAATAGGCGCAGCTTATATGCCTACAAAAGGGGCCAGCTATTCGGTTAAAGGTCGTGACCTTTTGACCGGCTTACCTAAAACTGTCGACATAACTTCTGAAGAAATTGTTGAAGCTTTAAGTGAACCGGTATCGGCAATTGTGGATGCCGTAAAATCATGTTTGGAGAGGACCCCGCCTGAGTTGGCAGCCGATATTATGGATCGGGGAATTATTATGGCCGGAGGAGGATCTTTACTTAAAAATTTGGACAGGCTGATTGCCGATCAAACCGGTATCCCTGTGCATATGGCCGAAGACCCCCTGTCTTGCGTAGCTTTAGGGACGGGAAAAGTTTTGGAAAACGAAGAGATTTTAAGGAAGTTGGCCGCTTTGCAGAAAAGCTAGAAGCGGGAGGAGAATTAGGTGGGGAAAAAGTTGAACCCTATGGGAATAGCAGTTGTAATCTTTGCTTTGGTGCTTATCACTATGACTGCTATTCGCCTGACGGGCATGGGCAGCGAATTTCCGAACCCTGTTGGTCAAGCTATGCACAGAATTTTAGTTCCTTTAGAAAGAACAATTTGGTACATAGGGGACGGAATTAAGGATAATCTCAGAGCAATTTTTAGTTTTCGAACTGTAAAAGCAGAGAATGAAGAATTGCGACGTCAGGTTGAGCAACTTAAAAGCGATAACTTAGAGCTAAAGCAAAAAATCTTGGCAGGTTTAAGATATGAGGAGTTAGACAAGGGTGTTTTTCAAAGCCCTACTTTGGACAAGTACGAAAAAATAGGAGCAGTAGTCATAAATCGCAATCCCACGGCTTGGTACCAGACTATTACGGTCAACAAAGGGAGTAAGGATGGAGTTAAAGTTAATGATCCGGTAGTCGCCAATTTGGGTCTGGTGGGAAAAGTAATCTCCGTTTATCCTACTTCTGCCGACATCCTGCTTATTTTAGACGGGGAAGGCCAAGTAGGCGCTTTGGTTAGAAATAATAAAGGCAAAGCAATTTACGGGGTTTTAAGCGGGACCTATAAAAGAGAGGGTAGGTTAACTTCTTCCGGAAGTTTAGAAATGGACTTTCGGCAAGATGATGAAGTTAATGTGGGTGATTTGGTCCTTACTTCCGGGCTAGGGGGAGTTTATCCCAAAGATATCCCAATAGGGGTGGTAGTCGGGACCAGATTGGACCCCAGCGGGCTTTTAAAAACAGCTCTTATTGACCCAATTGTGGATTTTGATTCCTTGGAAGAAGTTTATTTGGTTAGTATCCCGGAGGGCAGCTGATGAAACGGTATTTTATCATGTTTGTTATTTTCTTAGTAGCTTTAAGCCTTCCAGGGACACTTTTTCACTATTTGTCATGGGCTGGAATTAAGCCCGACTTGCCTATGCTTTGGGCGATTTACCTGGCTCTTCACCACCGGCCAAGCCAGGGAATAGGTTACGGCTTTATTGTAGGGTTATTTACAGATTTGTATATTGGCAGGTATATAGGTTTAAACACAATTACTTTTGCTGTTGTCGGCTTTTTGATCAGCTTTTTGCAACAGCGCTGGTATAAAGAAAATATCCCTTTGACTATGGTGCTAGTTTTTATTGCCACAGCCCTAGGGCAAACCTTGCTGGTCCTTATAGCTAAAGCAGCCGGTCTTCACTGGTTTGTGGGCGAGGCTTTGCAAATTATTATTGGTATAGCTTTTTATAATTCCCTGCTTGTTCCTATCACTTATCCATTAATCCACCGCGCTTTTACCAGTGGTTGTTTGTACAAAAAAACGGAGTTTGAGCAGCGGTGATTCGACGGGAGTGAAATTGAATGGAAAAAAGAGAACTGGGACCTTATCAGCGCAGGATGACAGGATTAGCCATTGCAGTTGTTATTGTTTTTTTAATCTTGGTATTTAATTTATGGCGGCTGCAGATTGCTAATGCTGCTTATTATGCGGAAAGGGCAGCCGGCAATGTTATGAAAGATGTGGTTACTCCCGCCGTCCGAGGAGAAATAGTTGATGCTAAGGATAGAGTGTTAGTCCGCAATGAACCAAACTTTGTATTAATGCTGGACTGGACGGACTTGCAAAAAGTTAATAAAGAATGGAGAGAGGTAGTGGCTAAGCTGGCGAAATATATCAAGCCATATTGGCCTTATGAAAACCAGTCTGTTGAGCTTATTACGGAAGATATCTTTGTTATGATTCGAAATCAACAATGGAAGAGTTACAAGCCGGTAGTTATCCTGGAAGACGTTCCTCCTGCTTTACAGGCCGTTATTGCCGAACACAGCGATGAATTGCCGGGGGTAAGTATTGTCCCTCAACCCGTCAGAGTTTACCAACAGGGCACTTTATTGGGGCAAGTTTTAGGTTATGTGCGGGAAATAAGCGAACAGGAGATTGAAGAGTTTAACAAAAAGGCCGAAGAACTCGGTGACAGTTATAGATACGTCCCGGGCGACCTGGTAGGTAAAATGGGTGTGGAAAAAAGTTATGACTTCTGGTTAAGGGGCGAGCATGGAATTGATCGCGTGGGTGTAGATATTGACGGCAGGCCTGTGGAGAGAGTAACCGTAAAGGAAGCAAAGCCGGGATATACCGTCAAACTGACTATTGACAGCGAACTGCAGCGGGTTGTGGAGAACAAACTCGATGAGATAATTAGAGGAATCGAAAAGAAACACCCTGATGCTCAAGCCGGTGCTGCTGTGGTTATTGAGGTTAAGACAGGCAAAATCTTGGCAATGGCCTCCAGGCCTTTTATGGACCCTAATGACTTAATAGGTATTATCTCTGATGAAACAGCGGAGAAATACTTTAACAGTGAAGATGCCGCTTCATTTAACCGGGCTTTGACCGGTCTTTATCCCCCAGGCTCGACTTTTAAAATGATTACAGCCATGGCAGCCTTGGAAGCCAAGGTAATAAAACCGGAAGATACTTTTTCCGGCTCTTATTCTTCCCTTGGTTCAGGGGGAATAGCTGAATGGGGCGGTAATAATTTCGGTATGCTAAATCTTTATCGCGGCTTGGCCAAATCGTCTAACATTTATTTCCAAATTATTGGCCGCAAAGTTTTTGAAAAAGAACCTGAGTTGATACGGAAAATTGCCAATGAATTTGGCTTGGGAGTGAAAAGCGGTATTGATATTCCGGGGGAAGGGATTGGGATAGCTCCTTCGCCGGCATGGAAGAAAGAATATTTTAAACCTTACTATGACCAGAGAAGAGAGAATCAACTCAAAGAAATCGATGAGAAATACACTGCCCTGTTAGAAGCTGCCAAGGACCAAAAGGAACGGGACAAACTCCTGAAGCAAAAGCAAAACGAAATAAACCTTGTGGAACAAGACTATAAAGAGAAAATCGATTTCTATGTAAACTGGCGGCTTTTTGACAGCTACAATAACTCCATCGGCCAGGGTTATAATTCTTATTCTCTGCTTCAGCTTGCCAATTATGTAGCCACTATTGTTAATGGCGGCAAACGTTATAAACCCTATGTGGTAGATAAAATTATTGATCCGGTGACTAAAGAAGTGGTTTTTGAAAATACCCCGGAGGTTTTAAATGAGGTTTCAGTGTCCAAGGAGAACCTGGAGGTTATAAAGAAAGCTATGGCTGGGGTGACCAGCGGCGAAGGAACGGCTAACTGGCTATTTGCGGATGTTCCGGAATTTTCCGGGGGCGGGAAAACAGGTACTGCTCAGCTTGGTTCCAAAGGTACGGCTCAAGGGGAAAACTATAACGGTATGTTTGTAGCCTTTGCGCCTTATGACGATCCCCAAATTGCTTTTGCCGGCGTAGTGGAATATGGAGGACACGGTGGAGATACGGCAGGTTATGTCGCCAAAGAAGCATTTAAACATTATTTCGGTTGGAAATAGGCAAAAACTTAAGAAAAACCGAGGAATTTAACCCTCGGTTTTTTCTTATCTCTAAAGGAAAAATAAAGGCTATGTAGAATAAACTTTTATATAATTCCAAGGTTTACCAATCTTGGGATATATTCCAGGTTCAAGTTACATTTTACATATCTAATGATAAATAAACCTGGATTGGATTAATACTGGATGATAATCATTATTAGATTATGATGAAAGGTAGGCTTGGATATGGGTGAAGCAATTGTTGTTACTTCTGGAAAAGGTGGCGTCGGGAAGACTACCACAACGGCCAATCTGGGAGCAGCCCTGGCCTTTGCCGGGTATAAAGTCGTCCTTATAGATACGGATATCGGTCTGAGAAACCTGGATGTTGTCATGGGGCTGGAAAACAGAATTGTGTATGATATTGTGGATGTCACCAGTGGAAATTGCCGTTTAAGGCAAGCATTAATTAGAGATAAACGTTTTGACAGTCTTTATTTATTGCCGGCTGCCCAGACTAAAGATAAAACAGCTGTCAGGCCCGATGAGATGGAAGCTCTTTGTGATGAATTAAGAGAAGATTTCGATTATATTATAATAGATTGCCCTGCCGGCATCGAAAGAGGATTTTATAATGCTATTGCCGGTGCGGACAAGTCTATTGTGATTACCACTCCCGAAGTAAGTGCGGTGCGTGATGCTGACCGGATAATTGGGCTTTTGGAGAGCCATGAATTGCGCAATCCTAAACTGATTATTAACAGAATTCGCCCTAAAATGGTTAGACAAGGAAATATGATGGATATTGACGATATAATTGATATCTTGGCTGTTGATCTTTTAGGAATTGTTCCCGAGGATGAAAAAATTATTGTCTCTACCAACCGGGGAGAACCGGCAGTTATGGATGCCGTTTCCCAATCGGGTGAAGCTTATCGAAGAATAGCCCAGCGAATTAGAGGGGAAGAAGTACCTTTAATGAATCTTGATGCCCCAATTAGTATTTTTGACAAGCTAAAGAAGATAGTCGGCCGCAGATAGCTCCGCACGGTACGGAAGGGGAGATAATTATGTTTTGGGAGATGTTATTTCGTGTGGTGGGCAGAGACAGCTCAAGCAGCCGGTTTCAAGCCAAGGAACGGTTGCGTTTAGTGTTGGTGCATGATCGGGCTAAGATATCTCCTTACCTCATGAACAGGTTGAAAGAAGACCTTATTAGCGCAATTTCCAACTATATGGTTATTAATGAAGAGGCAATGGAAGTACACTTTAATCAGGATGAGCGAGAAGTAGTTTTGGTAGCCAGTATTCCCATCAAAAAAATAAAAAGGGATTATTTGGAAAAAGCCCAATAGCCCCATCTTTTAGGATCTCAATCTAAAGCATCCCGAGACGGGATGCTTTTTTTTAGGCTATTTTTTATGCTATAATTTTGCTACTAAGATTATATTATGAGGAAAAAAGGCGAATGTTAAAAAAGAGTGATAAAAAAGTACTGCATGGTTTCGATTTTGGGATGCTTTTAGCTCTGGTCTTGCTCCTTGGCGCCAGTTTGCTTATTTTAAGTACGGCTTCAATTAATGTTGTACCGTCTGATCCCTATTATTACGTCAAGAATCAAGCAATTTGGATTGTAACCGGACTGGTAATAGCAGCTGTAGCCGCTGCTATTGATTATGAACACTGGCGAAAATTTAATTGGTGGATTTATGGTTTTAATATTTTCATGCTCATCCTCGTTTTTCTTATAGGGGATACGGCCAAAGGAGCACAGCGCTGGATTCCTCTTGTCGGCGGGTTCAGTATCCAACCTTCGGAATTTGCTAAAGTTTTGCTCATTCTTACTTTCGCTGATTTTCTTGCCGAGCGCAAAGGCAAACTGAACAATGTTAAGGATTTTATTGTCCCGTTATTATTTGTGCTTCCCCCAACGCTTTTAGTCTTTCTACAACCGGACTTGGGAACGGCTTTGGTTTTCGGTGCTATTTTTGTCGGCATGATGTTTGTAGCCGGCGCTCATCCTTTAAAATTCGGCGCTATTATTATTGGGGCGATTACTACTGCCATTACAGCTGTTTATTTGCATTTCGCGGAAAATTTGCCCGGCCCCTTAAAGTATTTGGAAGGCTTGCCCCTTCCTTTGGAGGACTACCAGTTAAATCGTCTCTTGGTTTTTATTAATCCCGCTGCCGATACTTCGGGAGACGGTTATCACGTTATCCAATCCGTTTGGGCCATAGGTTCAGGAGGCTTATGGGGAAAAGGGTTCCGGGCAGGGACCCAGGGCCAGTTGAATTTCCTGCCGGAGCATCATACTGACTTTATTTTTTCGGTGGTAGGAGAAGAGTTCGGTTTTATTGGTACTTCCGTTTTACTTTTTATTTTCTGTCTTTTCCTCCTTAGGATTATTAGCGTGGGAATGAAAGCCAGGGATAATTATGGCCTCTTAATTACCGCCGGCGTTGTTTCCATGTTGGCTTTTCATATTTTGGTCAATGTCGGTATGGCTTCCGGCATTATGCCGGTAACCGGTATTCCCCTGCCCTTCATTACTTCCGGCGGAAGCTCTATGTGGGCAAATATGTTGGCGGTGGGATTGGTTTTAAGTGTCAACTTGCGCGGGGAAAAACCCATGTTTTAAGCTTATATAGCTAAGAACAATTAAATTTAGCACTGAAAAGATGTCTAACAAGTTTCAAGGATGAAGTACGCCCCGATTGTTAGATTTTAGGTGTAACTTTTAGGGGTTAGTACGGATGAAGACATCTTTTTTAATATTTAATTGATAGAGTTAATATTTAATTGATAGAGGAGGTTTAAAAAAGCAATTATGATTAATATTGTGGTGATCAAACCCTACGACGGAATAGAGAAGGTTATAAAAGAAGCTTTTGAAGAACATCCTCTAAGGAATAGCTTGTCTTACGAGATTATTGACACTCTTGCGCCCCTTGCTTTAGAAAAAGCTCAGCCCTTTAATTATGTTTTTTCGCCTCAGACCGATGTGGTTATTGCCCGTTATTTTTCGGCACAGCATATTAGAAACCAAAAGATTACCTGTATCGAGATTGCTCTTACCGGCTATGATGTGGTAATTGCGATTAATGAATGTATAAAATTATACAACCCAAAGAAGATAGCGGTTTTTACCCCTAAAGACACGCTTTATGAAGCAAGCAATCTTATAGAAATATACAAGCAGCAGGAAATAATTTTGATGGAAATTACGGATCTGGATACTCTTCAGGAACAGCTAAACCAAGCCAAGGCTAATGGCGTTGATGCAGTAGTCGGCGGCTTGATAGTCGTTGAGTCAGCCAGAAAACTCGGCATGCAAGGCGTACTAACGCGCTTAAGTAAAATGAATATCACAAAAGCAATAAATGATGCCATTCAAATCGTTGAAATCACCCGCAAGAAAAACGAAGAAAACAAAAGACTAAGGGGTATCATGGACTATTCTTTTGGTGGTATTATCTCAACAGATTCGGATGGAAATATTATTCTAATAAATCGTCATGCCCAAGAATTTTTTGGCTATGATGTGCAAAAAGCGGGCCCCAAAACCATTTGGGATTTGCTGCCTGACTTGTCTCGGGACGCAATTAAGAACGGTGATGTAATTGAAGATGAATTAATGAAAATAAAAGGAACATTAATTACTTTTAATATGGTTCCTATTTCAGGGAAAAACGGTAATAGCGGTGTTGTGATTACCTTTCAAAAAGTAACTGCCATTCAGAAACTGGAAGGAAAAATTCGTAATAAAATTCATGAAAAAGGATTTTACGCTCGCTATCGCTTTTCTGATATTATTACCAAAAGTCCAACAATGTTGGAATGCATAGAAAGGGCTCGTCGTTTTAGCAAAGTTAACTCAAACGTATTATTAATCGGTGAAACCGGAACTGGTAAAGAGATGTTCGCCCAAAGTATACACAATGAAAGCCAGCGCCGTGACGGACCCTTTGTCGCTATAAATTGCGCGGCATTGCCGGAAGCTCTTCTGGAAAGTGAGCTATTCGGTTATGTAGACGGTGCCTTTACCGGAGCGGCCAAAGGCGGCAAAGCCGGC
Organism: Peptococcaceae bacterium; assembly: GCA_012839895.1. Taxonomy (GTDB): domain Bacteria; phylum Bacillota; class Desulfitobacteriia; order Desulfitobacteriales; family Syntrophobotulaceae; genus DUML01. The sequence goes on from DUML01000063.1 coordinate 29,308, forward strand.
CTGTTTGAGATCGCTCATAACGGAACAATTTTTTTAGATGAGATACAGGATATTTCAGCAAAATTGCAAGGACGTCTCCTTAGGGTCATCGAAGAGAGAGAAATAATACGGCTTGGGCATGACCGGGTAACATCTATTGATGTAAGAATTATTTCAGCTTCAAATCAGGATTTGTGGCGAAAAGTGGAACGGGGTGAATTTAGGAGCGATTTGCTCTATCGCTTAGACGTTCTTCAATTGGAAATTCCACCTTTGGCCCAGAGAGACCAAGATGTTTTGCTTCTTGCGGAATATTTCATTGCCAACCATGATTTCGGCTTCAAATCCACTGTTAAGGAAATATCACCGGAAGGTAAATTGCTTCTCATGGAATACACTTGGCCCGGCAATATACGGGAATTACGCAATTTTTGCGAACGTTTATGTGTTACATGCGACAAACCCATAGCTGATGCCAAAGATGTAAAGAGAGCGCTTTATGGCGGAAATATAATTCCTATAAACCTTTCTGAAAAACCCAAGCAAGCAGGGCCGTCGGTAACTATGAAAGAGATGGAGAAGAAAATTATTCTTGACACTTTGGTATTATGTGGTGGTAGTAAGAAGATGGCAGCCCGAGAATTAGGGTGGTCAAAAAGCACCTTGTGGCGGAAAATGAAAGAACATGGAATTAGTTAAAAAGTTCTTTTTTTCTATTTGCCTATCAGCCTATTAAACTATTAGTCTATATAAACTCTTAGCCAGCAAATTTGAATAGCCTATTAGTCTATAGATTTAAACAGGGTGATTTTACTAAAGGTTTCACTCTGTTTTATTATTGCATTATAATGGTTCATAATTGAAATGACTGAAACTTTATCGAACCTTTCCGAATTGAACATTTACTGAATTTTATGACTTTTTCCTAGATGGTTTATAGATTTATCAAGGGATTGGCCAATTAATTATTATAAAAAATCGGGATTGAGATTTTTGGCATAGAATTTGCACTATAAAAAAATAGTTCCGGAGGAATTTAGACGAATGAGGGAAGAATTGTGGAAAAGAAGGGGGGATAATTTCGCAGAATGAAATCTGACAAAATTGGCGGATTGATTGGTATTATAATCGGGTTATTCTCTATATCAGAAGCCTTTAGGATGTATCCTTACAGGGTCAATAACGCAGTAGGAGATCATGTTATGCCTGCAGTTGTAGGAGGCTTGTTAATTCTGTTGGGGGTGATAATGATAATCTTCAAGACCGAAAAATTTGAGGTTAAATTTCCTGAACGGTCTATGATTATCAAAATCTCATCGACACTTGGGGTGCTTCTACTATATTGGGTCATGCTGCATTTCTTAGGTTACACCCTCAGCACTTTCTTGGCAGGTTTGCTTCTCTTTAGAATTATTGGCTCCTATAGCATTCTGAAAACCATTTCTTTCGCCGCTCTAACCATCGCTGCGCTGTATCTGGTGTTTATCTACTGGCTGAATATGCCCTTTCCAGCATGGATATGGGGTTAAGGAGGTATCTGCGTGGAACAATTGAGTATGCTTCTGGATGGATTTATGGGAGCCTTAACACCAATAAACTTGGCCATGGCTGTTCTTGGTTCCTTAGTTGGAACTTTAGTTGGGGTTCTTCCCGGCTTGGGACCTACCTCCGCTATCGCTATTCTTTTACCCTTAACCACAGTATTGGGTCCTATCCAAGGTCTGATCATGCTGGCGGCTATTTATTACGGGGCCATGTATGGAGGGTCTACCACCGCAATTTTATTAAATATTCCCGGTGAGGTTGCCGCTGTCCCTACTTGTCTGGATGGTCATCCTTTAGCTAAACAAGGGCGGGGCGGACCGGCTTTAGGTATTGCAGCCATCAGTTCCTTCGTTGCCGGTACCATAGGTGTGGTAGGTTTGGTATTTTTTGCGCCTCTCTTAGCCGATCAGGCTTTAAAATTCGGTCCGCCGGAATATTTTGCTTTAATGCTCCTGGCAATCACGATTATCGTGAATTTATCAGGAAGCTCTATCATTAAGGGACTGCTTATGGGTTTGTTGGGATTTGTCCTCTCAATGATAGGTATTGCCCCGGTAGGCGGACAGGTACGTTTTACCTTTGGAATACCCGTCCTGGCCGGGGGCCTGGATATGATCAGCATAGTCATAGGTTTGTTTGCCATCAGTGAAGTGCTTAAAGGACTGGAGAGTAAACAGGTTACCATATCAAAAGGCAATATTGGCAGCATTTATCCTACCAGAAAGGATTTGAAACAAAGTTTTCCTGCCATGCTACGGGGCGGATTTGTCGGTTTTTTGCTTGGGCTTCTGCCTGGTTGTTCACCGGCAGTGACCACCTTTATGGCTTATGACCTTGAAAAGAAAGTATCAAAAACTCCGGAAAGGTTTGGTAAAGGGGCGATTGAAGGTGTAGCCGCCCCGGAAGCTGCAAATAATTCCACAAGTTCAGCGGGCTTTATCCCCTTATTCGCTCTTGGCATACCTACTACACCTGCTTTAGCCGTTCTATTGGCGGGATTAATGATTTACGGACTGCAACCCGGGCCTCTTCTTTTTGAACAGGGGGAAAGTTTTGTCTGGACGATTATTGCCAGTATGTTTATCGGCAATGCTATGTTGTTGATTTTGAACTTACCGTTAATCGGCATTTGGATACAACTTACCAGAATACCTTACGGAATTATGGCGCCGATTATTCTATTGTTAAGTATCATCGGCGGGTATACCGTCAGAAACAGTATGTTTGATGTCCTGGTCGCCATAATTTTCGGCGTTCTCGGTTATTTCTTTAATAAATACAGATGGCCGGTAGTTCCCTTGATTTTAACCTTTATATTAGGACCAACCCTGGAAAAGTCTTTCGTTCAATCTATAGCCCTTCCGCCGGGAGGATTTGGGATTTTCTTTACCCGCCCCATATCCTTAGCTCTTATCCTAATGGCTGTTGCCCTTCTGGTGGTTTCTTTGTTCTTGATTAAAAGAACTAAACAGCAAGCCCAGGCAGCAGTGGGGGAAGAAGTGGATATTTCTGAGTAGAAACTCAGAAATTTCACGATAAATAATAAAATTAAAAAATTAAAGGGAGAGTGGGAGTATTTATGAGCAAAAAGATTCTAAGTTGTATCTTGGTGACGTTCCTTATTCTTACACTGACTATTGCCGGTTGTTCTTCAGCGCCGTCAGGCAACGCTCCACAGGAAAAGGAGAACCCTCCTTATCCCGAAAAACAGATTGATATCATAGTTCCCTTCGCAGCAGGCGGCGGACTTGATCTGGTCGGACGCGCTATTGCTGAATACATGACTAAAGAATGGGGACAGGCCGTAAATGTTATCAATAAGCCAGGTGCAGCCGGTGCTATCGGTAACACAGAAGCTTTAAAAGGATCTAAACCCGATGGCTATACAGCCTTAATCGCAGGGCTGAACAATTCCTCGGCACTATAGGCCGGCACTCCGAATTTGGAGTTTACTATGGATGACTTTAAATGGGCAGGAAAGCTGGTAGAAGATCCAATTGCTGTAATCGTCAAAGCGGATGCTCCTTGGAATAGCCTTGAAGAGTTCGCTGAATGGGCCAAAGCCAACCCGGAAAAGGTTACTTACGGCACTACAGGACCTACAGGACGGCCTACATTCTCCATTGCAGAGCTTTTCGACAAATTAGGTATTGATTTCAGCAAGACTAACATGATTGTAACAAGCGGCGCGTCAGAAATAATATCACAAATTGCGGGCGGACATGTGCATATAGGAATGAATTCCGTAAGCGAAGTATCCAATATGGTCAAAGCCGGAAAAATAAAAATGCTGGCTGTAACAACCAAAAGCTCCTATTTCCCGGATGTTCCTACCATGGAAGAGCTCGGTTATAACGATTTTAAAGTGAATTGGTGGTTAGGGGTCGCTTTCCCCAAGGATACCCCGGACTATATAGTGGAAAAATGGGAAAAAGCTATGGAAAAAGCTTCAACAGATACGGAATTCCTGAAGAAATTAGAATCCTTTAACTCTGAAGTATCCTATCTTAGTGCTGCCGAGGTTAAAAAACTTGCTGATGAACAGTATCGTGAACTCACTGATTTGGCAATTAAATTTGGTCTGCGCAAATAATTTGTTTTAAACTTGTGAATTATGTAAAAGCCAAGAAGGAAGGGTTCATAGTCAAAAATATAAACATGAACCCTCCCTTCAAAGCACAAGACCCTGTTTAACTAAGTAGCTTAAATTGAAAGGATTACTTATGAGCAATCTACTTATTTATGCAGAAACTATACTATTCGGCAAAGAATTGACCGTCAAAAAGGATCATTGCCTGATCATAAGTGATGGTAAAATCAAAGAGATATTGCCCAAAAGGGACGGCTTAGCCAAAATTCAGCCGGGATGGGAAGTAATTGATCTTGGCAAAGTTACTTTGATGCCGGGAATGATTGAAAGTCACAATCATCTGGCATTAGATGCCAGGCTCCATGGCCACCTTGAAATGATGGACAGTGAACCGTCCAAGTTAACGATTCTGGCCTTAAATTCCCTGAAAGACGATTTGCTGTCAGGTGTTACCACAGCCAGGTGCATGGGTGATCGGCATTATATTGACACCACTCTCAAGGAAGAAATAGCCAATGGTCGAGTAATAGGCCCTAATCTAATTGTCAGTGGTATAGGCATGCGCGGTCGCCATGGGCATGGATTTGTGGGCATCCCTCATTCCGGTGTAGAAGAAATTAGAAAAACCTGTAGAGAAAACCTTTTCAGAGGTTGCGATCATTTGAAAGTGTTTATCACCGGTGGCGCACCTCCTGAAAATAGCACCCATATCCCCTACTATTTATCTTTCGAGGAAATAAAGACAGTTGTTGATGAAGGAGCGCAACTTGGAGTTACGGTATCATCACATTGTATTGGCGGACAAGGGCTTAAAGTAGCCGTTGCAGCTGGAGTACATGCTTTCGATCATTTGTATTGTGCATCTGATGAGGAAATTGAACTTTTAATAAAAAACGATAAATGGGCTGTTCTTACGTCCGGTGTTTTTCTGGATCCTGCACGAGAAGAATTTTGTCCCCCTAAAAAAGTTGCTGCTGTTAGAAGGTGCAGGGAACAAGTTAGGGAAAGAATGAAGACATTGATTAAAAGCGGTATAAAGTATGCTTTAGGGACTGACGGTAACCATACTTTCTTATATAAGGAAGTGGTATATGCCCGGGAACTGGGCGCCTCTGCAGTTGATGCCTTAAAAGGCGTCACAGTCCGAGCAGCTGAGCTGTGCGGCATTTCCCATAAAACCGGCTATATACACGATAATATGGATGCAGATATCATCGCCGTTAAAGGAAACCCCCTTGAGGATGCTAATACCTTAAAGAATGTTTGTTTTGTAATGAAAAATGGTGTTATTTATAAGCGGTTTTAATTCCAGGAGGTGTTGAACTTGAAAATAAACGAAGAATTATGTATAGGCTGCGGAGAATGCCTGCCTTATTGCCCCATGGGAGCAATTAAGCTGGAATCCGATACAGCTGAGATTGATTGGGATGA
>DUML01000064.1 GCA_012839895.1 Peptococcaceae bacterium
AATTAGAGTTAAGCATAAGGAAAACCTCCTGTAAATGATCGTGGTGGGTTTATTTACCCGGTAGGTTTTCGCTTATGCTTTGTTTTTTCCTGCTGGTTACCCCAACATTTATTATAGAACCTTTTTTTAAATGCTACTTGGTTTAATCGTTAAGATCGTGCTTGTTGATTATGGCTAGATAGCATAAAATTATTTTAAAGCTGCATTTCGGGCTAAATAATGTCGATAAATAGAATAACTTAGAAATAAACTTGCTTTTTATAAACTTGTTTTTCCTGGTATTTATGCTTTAGGAATTTAAGAATTCTGTTTTTCTTGTAAAGGTTTTAGAAGGGTTTGATAATTAATGCCGATCGACAAGGTGAATCTGACCTCAAATCTGTCCCAATCTTTTGATTCTTTGCAATTCAAAGTAGGCCAGCGCTTTTTAGTAGAAGTATTAAGCAAAGACCAAAATCAAGAAGGGCTAATAGCCGTCAAAGGCAAATTGCTTAGAGCTAAACTTGAGGCTCAGGTTCAACCAGGCGACCTTTTTTGGGCTGTAGTCAAGGAAGCTGACGATGAAGGGATAGTTTTAAGTCGAATTGATTTAAATAAAGTTATAATTAAAAATTTTTCTAAGGAAGAAATCCTTCTTTTTATTAAAAGAGGGCTGGCTTTTGACTCAGAAGTATATGAGTATTTAAAAAGGATCGTCGAGCCAAGTGATTTAACTATAAAAAATTCATTGTTAGCTTTATTATCCAGTAAGAATAAATACCTTCAAAAGTTAGTGACGCTTATTTGGGACAATATCCCCAAGTGGTCGCAACTCAGCGGCAAAAATGTTGACCATTTACACAATTACTATCAGATGTTGGGCATTGATTATGAATATTTAATCTATCAAGAATATCGTGGTAAGCAAAATGGAGAAATAGCTGGTCAAAAATCTCTTAAATACTACTTACTGCAAGTTCTGTCTCAAGGTACGGAGGGTTTGACGGCTGCTGAGAAGGCCAATCTAAATAACATTTTATCTGAAATAACGGGACAGCAGCTATGGATGCAAACTGGAAATGGGGAAAATGCTTATTGCTTATTGCACTTTCCCCTTCAAGATCAAGGTCAATTATATCAGGCTAAATTGGCGATTGAAAGTTCACGTTATGGTCGGCAAATTGATAAAAAACATTGTCATATGGCCTTGCAGGTTGAAACTCCCAATATGGGGCTGGTCGGGGCAGATTTAGTGTTTTATAATAATAAACTAAGTATATGTATTCTTAATGATCAAATTGATGATATTTTGCCTCTGATTCAAAAGATGGAGGCTGAAATTCATAAGGGTTTTGCTGCCTTGGGTTTTCAACTTTTGCAAATTACTGGGAAAAAATTTGCAGAGTATCCGCAGTTTGAAAAGTTTATATATGGTCAACAATTTAGCGGAGTTGATCTAAAAGGATGAAAAAAGAAGACAAAGCATTGAAGATCAGCCCTAAGAAAGCTGCCGCCCTTGCTTATGATCGGATTGGGGCTCCAAGAGTAGTTACTAAAGGGAAAGGGTTTATAGCTCAAAAAATAATTGATTATGCTGAAGAAAAAGGAATACCTGTACAGCGTAACGAATCATTAGTAGACGCTCTGATGCAAGTTGAGTTATCAAAAGAAATCCCGCCTGAGCTTTATCAAGCAGTTGCAGAGGTTTTAGCCTTAATTTATCGCCTTGATCAAAAAAAGGCGGAAGAAAAACAAAAATACAAGCATAATACTGATTACGCCCGTTAGATCTTTGCCTGGTTTTTCTTACGGTTTAAATGTTTACGAGCGATAATTTCCGCCACTTTTTCGTTATCGCCCAAAACCAATCCTTTGAGGCGCCACTCTCTGAAAGTGCGCCAAAATTGTTGTTCGGAGATATTATAGGTATATTGCTCAGCTTCTTCATCGTAAGGCCAAAAAACATCTACCCAAAGTTTTCCGTTGTTACTAAGTACTAAGACATAATGCTGAAGTTCAGAATTAGTTGAATCCAAGTCCCGGATTAAGATATGGGAGCGGCCGTTAGGAAAATCGGTTTGTAGATAAGCCAGCTTCATTCTCATCCTCCTAAACCTAAGGCAAATAATAGTATTGGATGAGTTTACTATTTGCCTAAAAATTTTTTAATAGAACAAACTAACTCATAATATAAGTATGCTGTTCTTTCTTTTTTGTGTTATTTATGATTTGAGATTGCGGAAGGGAGTTCTAAACTAATTGGATAATCCCATTGTTGTCCTTTCCATTGTAGCCCCCAAAGCCACTGAAAATGAGTGGCATTTTGCTGCTTTAAGAATTGAAAAAGGCCATATACCGCGCTACCTGTTAATTTCCAAAGTAGGTGAATGGTTATCCTTTGAGGATCGTGAGAGGGAACTGCAGAGAGTTAATAATTTTATCACTAATTGTACCGTGTTTGTCGCTGGGAGAGATATTAACATTTATTGCTCAAAGCTATTTGGCAAAGAATTAGAGTATTATGAATTAGTCGATATTAACGAAATATTGACTGTATTTCATCCTTTACTCGGTAAATATAACCTACATGATCTAAAAGATTTGGATAGTACCCAAGGAAAGAGATGCTGTTCGCCGGCTTACAGGCATGTTAGGCAGATTTGGCAGTTCTTGAAGGATTGTTTTGCTAAGGGATTAGATTTTGAAGTTGGTTATTTAAACGAATTAGCAAAATACATCAAAGGACTTAGCTGGGAACACTTTATTACTGATCTTAGGAAAGAAATTATTAAAAAATTTCCGGACAGACCTATTAAAACCGGTTTAGGTCTTAAAGTGGAAGATTTTAATTTATTTCGTGAAGACCCGCAGATTAGGCCAGAACAAGAACATATTCCTGAATCTGCGGATTGGGTAATTCAATGTTTTAAAAAAGGAGGGCTGCTTTCCCAAAGCCTTACTGGATATGAAGACAGAGCTGTCCAAGCCAGCATGGCTCAGGCAATTCTTAAGGGTTTTTATGAATCACGATGTGTCATTATTGAAGCCGGAACTGGGACTGGAAAAACTCTTGCTTATCTTATTCCCGCTTTATGGTGGGCGCGAAAGAATAAGAGTCGGGTTGTAATAGCAACACATACAATTACTCTGCAAGAGCAACTTTATTTTAAAGAAATACCTTTCCTGCAAAGGATTTTGCCTTTTAATATCAAAAGTACTTTACTCAAAGGTAAAGGGAATTATCTATGTTTACAAAGTTTTTTCCAGGACAATGCAGAGGATGAACTTTCCAAAAATGATCAACTGGTCAGAGCTGGGATTTTTATTTGGCTGGGAGAGACAGAGAGCGGTGATTTCAGTGAAATAAGCCATTTACAAAATTTAAGTAGCATTTGGAAAAGATATGGGGCAGATAACCCTTATTGTCAACCGAGTAATTGTCAATTTGCCAAGATTTGTTATTTGTTGAAAGCTAAGAAAAAAGCAGAAGAAGCTGATTTAATTGTTATAAACCATTCCCTGCTTTTGGCTGATATTAAAACGAATAATAGAATTTTACCTGAATATGGAGATTTAATTATTGATGAAGCTCATAATCTTTATCAGACTGCTCTTCAACAATTAGGTTTTTCTCTAAGCGGAGAGCAGATTTTGAAAATAACGGAGAGAATTAGCGGCAAAAAAGGAAGTATTTATCATGCGCTACAAAAGAATCGACTTTTCTGGGCTGAAGCATATCCGTATTTGGATTGGTCTGATTTTTTTAATTATCTGGAGAAAATCCCGGCCTTGAGTTTAAAAGTTAGGGAACAAGCTAATGAACTATTTGACACTTGCCGCCAAATCCTCCAAGCCCGTTTCCATATCCGCATAGATAGATCGAAACTTGGAGAGGAAGTTTTTGCTTATTTTTTGATCGCAATAGAAAATTTTCTTAACCGGCTTACCGAACTTAATGAGGCTTTAGGTAAACTTAATGCTATCCTTACTGACGAGAGTGAGCAATTAGATAGTATCCGCGCGGAAATTTTAAGGAACAAAATCGACCTAGACCTTATTTCTGAAGGATTGCATGTTATTAGAGACGAAGGTCAGGAAAACAGAGTTACTTATTTGGAGTGGAATAATGCTGTTTATTTGAAGAATACAGTTATTGATATCGCACCAATCTTAAAGGAAGGGATATTTAGTAGAATTAATTCTACGGTTTTCACTTCAGCGACTTTGACTGTAGCAGACAGTTTTGCGTACTTTGCAAGAGATATGGGATTGGACAACTATTTGAGCCTAAAACTTGCTTCACCTTTCGACTACCATCAGCAAATGTTATTTAGTGTTGTACACGGTTTTCAATTTCAAAGAGTTCCCGAGGAAGATTTAGCTTTAGAAACAGCTCAATTTATCCAACAGATTGCTGAGGTGATGAAAGGAAGGACTCTGGTTTTATTTACTTCTCATCGTTATTTACGTTTAGTCTATGGATATTTACAGCAAGAGTTAGCCACTTTAGACTTCAATATCCTCGCCCAGGGGATTAACGGCACCAGAGAAACCTTGCTCAAGGAATTTACGACCAATAAGCGGAGTATCCTTCTGGGTACAAGTAGTTTTTGGGAAGGAATTGATATACCTGGAGAAACATTAAGATGTGTGATTATGACCAAATTACCTTTTTGGCCACCTGACTCTCCGGTGTTAGAAGCAAAAGCTTTATATCTTTCCAACCAGGGCTATGATCCTTTTCAGGATTTACATTTACCTGAGGCTATCATCCGTTTTAAACAGGGATTTGGGCGTTTGATCCGGACTAAAGAGGATAAAGGTGTTGTAATTTTATTAGATGACCGGATTACCTACAAATATTACGGTAAATATTTCCTTAGGTCTTTGCCTATAAATACCTATTTTCAAGGAAGTGCGGAACAAGTTCTGGAACAGGTCAGCTATTGGGTGTAGCCTTTCTAGACAGCAATAGATTAGCAGGGAGAGTGATTATATGAAAGAGAGATCCTTCGATTCCCGGGTTTTACCCTGTCTTTTTACTTTAGCAAATTTATTATTTGGATTTCTTGCCATAATTTTTTCTTTTGAACAAAACTTAAAGCAAGCTACGGCTATGGTTATGCTTTCTGTATTAATGGATTCTCTCGATGGTAAAGTAGCCAGAAGGTTCAAAGCCAATTCCGATTTCGGTAAAGAATTAGATTCTTTAAGTGATGTTATTTCCTTTGGGTTAGCCCCCGCCGTTCTCATCTATGTTTTTGTATATGAAATACACTGGCCTTACTGGGGTATCTTAGTTTCAGCTTTTTTTGCAATGTGTGGCGCAGTACGGTTAGCTCGTTTCAATCTTCTGCCCAGTACTGATTATTTCATTGGTGTCCCAATTACTTTTGCAGGAGGATTCATGGCTTTATTGCTTTTGTTTATGGACAAAATTCCTTGGCAAGCCTACCCGGCGGTTATGATCCTTTTAAGCTTATTGATGATCTCTTCTGTTCATGTTCCTAAACTTGGGAAATAAAAAAAGTATTTAATTTTAAGCCTATTAACATATTTCACCCCTTTTGTTACTTGCGCATATAGTAATGCACGAGTGATTATCAAGAGGGGAGAGTGGCGAAATGGGTCAACAGATAGATTGGACCGGCATAGGTATGCGAATGGTTCAAGGTTTAAACACAACGATTGATGCTGTCAGGCAGCTTGATACTCAAGAGGCTGCACTGGTCATGAAACTCTTAGGAAAAACCTGTACTAAAATGATGAAAGACGGTGTAGGTCATCAGTTTGGTATTGCCATGATTGAAACAAGCGAGAAATTGGCCCTAAAAGATAAACTTGTATTTGAAGACGTTATTAAAATGCTGGCAGCTATTATCGCGAAATTATATTTCTCGGCTAAATCAGCTGAGGAAGTAGCTTTGGTAAAACAGCTCGAAGATGCTGTTAATAATTACCATATAGTATAATTTAAATAATTAGCAATAAATTATTTCCAGAAGAATAACTGGGAGGGGAACAGCAATATGAAAATATATTATATCCGTTTGCCGCAACCTGTACTTAATCTTCTAAAGAAAGTATTTAAAAATAAATAATTTCTTAGACATGAATTTGGAATTTCCCTCCTATTTATTAATAATAAAAAGTTTAGGAGGGAAAATATGTTATTTAATCGTCATCTCATTATTTTTGCTTTTAGTGTTCTCTTTCTGGGAATAATTTTTTGGTGGCAAAAACCGGAAGTAACAGTCTCAGCTATGGCCAGAGGGGAATATATAAGCAACCCTTACAGTATTGTCAAAAATTATTGGAAGAGGATGGATTACCGCCAACTGGATTTGGCCTCAGGGATGACAGCTTTAGAGGCCCAAGCTGAACATGCCACGCTGGCCAATCTCTTTAAAACAAATCCCTTTTTGAGTATACAAAAGACAACTATTGAGACTACTCCAACAGAGAATACTTTTCTAGTTAAACTTATTTTGGGTTCGGTTATTGATGAAAAAAAAGAGACTAACTATTTGGTAAAAGTGGAGCCAATCAACGGTGAATGGTTAATCACTTCCATAAAGTCTGTTCTTTAAAGTTGTATAGCTTTGCTGACTGAGGGCAGAATAATCATTAAAATAACGATGAGGTGAGAATATGATTGCCCAGGTCGAAAAAGATGCTTGCATAGGGTGTGGAGCCTGTGCCTCAGTCTGCCCGGAAATATTTGTTATGGATGATGATGGTTTAGCCACAACTTTACAGGAACAAGTCCCTGAAGACCTTGAAGATGCAGCTCAAGAAGCAGCAGATAGTTGCCCAACAGAAGCGATTATTCTTAGTTAATAAGCAATTAATAAATTTCTATATTTCTTTATTTATCACTGAATACTTAATATACAATGCACAACCCCTATCGGTTTGCAGCATTGTATTTTTTTTCTTCTCATTTCTTAAGAATTTTAAATAAATTTTATTTCTAGCCAGTTTTTAATACTGTTGGTAATTACAAGACAAAAATCCCAAAAAATGGTAATTAATTATTTCTATTCGCTATATTGTTTTGTGAATAAATAAAAATGAATTAATTTTACGATTAAAAAATTAAGATGACAAACCCATAAAAACCTTGAAAATACAAGCATTCCTTAAAACTTTCCAAAAAAGGATGTGTTCCTTATTTTTTAGGAATTCGACATCACTGCTGATTTATAATAAAGTCACCGGAAAAGACAACCGGAAAAAATAAAATAAGGCGGGATATGGTAAAATGGCAAAAAAGGTTAAGATTATTGTAGCAGAAGACAATAGGAATTTATGCCAAATTCTACAGGATTATATCCAAAGAGATGATAGTTTTGAACTCGTTGGAGTGGCATACAACGGTTTGGAGGCCTGGGAATTGATTCAAAAAAACGATCCGGATTTAATTATCTTGGATTTGGTAATGCCGAACTTAGACGGATTAGAATTGTTGGAGAGAATTAATTCCAGAACAACGGTACCAAGGCCGAAAATTATCATGTTAACAGCTTTTGGCCATGAGACCTTAACTCATCAAGCGATGATGATGGGAGTCGATTATTTCATTCTTAAACCTTTCGATTTGGAAATCCTAGGAAAAAGGATTAAAACTTTGACTCAAGAAGTTGAAGTCTCTAATGCGCCAATAGCTCAAACCTGTTCTGCTGTAGCTCCCACCGGTAGAGGTGTAAATATTAATGTTGAAGTCACGACAATGATGCACCAACTTGGTATTCCTGCTCACGTTAAAGGTTATCAATACATAAGAGATGCGATCTTAATGGTAATTGAAGATGTTTCCTTGTTAGGAGCAGTAACTAAAGAGCTTTATCCAGCCATCGCTAAAAAATATAACACGGCACCGAGTAGGGTAGAACGTGGGATAAGACATGCGATTGAACTGGCTTGGGAACGCGGTCACATGGAAACTTTAAAAAGAATATTTGGCTATTCGATGAATATTGAAAGACAAAAACCTACTAATTCAGAGTTTATCGCTTTACTTGCCGATAAATTAAGAGTGATGAGCAAAGTAGGTTAAAATAATAAAATGGTAATAAGGGTTATAAGCAAAAGAATTAAAGAATAATAGTAAAAACAAATTTGGAAAAAAGCAAATAAAATTCAAAAAATAATTGCAAATAAAAAATAGTAAATAATAAATAATAAAAATATGAAATAATAGTTATTATTAATAACTGAACACCTTAGAAGGTGTTTTTTTTTATGGACTTTGGTATACTTAATTATTATTGGAATACCAAAAAAAGCGGACAAAGCGCCTTAAAGAAAATCGATTAATCTTGAATTAAGCAAGGAGTTGGGCAATATCAACATGGAACAAAGCCAAGGTAAATTAATAGTGCTAGAAGGTATCGACGGATCTGGAATAAGTACACAAACCGTTCGTCTAAAAAACTTCCTGGAAACAAAATACGGTTTAAAAGTTGTCTTAACAAAAGAGCCTAGTGATGGCCCCATTGGTACCATTATACGACAAATCCTCAGTGGCCGGGTGGTAGGTGTTAGTGCCAGCAGTCTCGCTCTTTTATTTGCAGCGGATCGTCTAGATCATAACAACAATAAAATTAAGCCGGCTCTTAGGCAGGGTGATTATGTAATTTGTGATCGCTATATTTGGTCTTCTTTCGCTTATCAAGGAATGCAGAACGATATATCTTGGATTAAAGAAATTAATAAATATGCCTATAAACCAGACTTAACTATTTTTATTAAAGTAAGACCTGAGACTTCCTTAAAAAGAATCCTTGGTAGCCGCTTTCAAACGGAAATATTTGAAAAGGTGGAAATTTTGGAGCAAGTTCTAGCTAATTACATAAAAATATTTACAGAGTGGAAAGATTTAGGGGAAGAGGTCAGAGTTATCAACGGTGAACAAGAGCCAAACCTGGTGGAAATGGATATAGCGCTTGCTGTCGAGCAGTTTTTACAAAACAACCAATTACAAAGAGACTAGCTGAGAGGTAATCAAGTATACCTTTCCAGCTAGTCTCCGAAACTAGAACTGACTAGAAGATATTCTAGTATTATAATTTTTAGTTTATAAATAATAGCCAGAAATATTATTAATTGTTTAAAGGCTAAGGACCCTGAATTGTAAATATATGGTGCGCCCGGCAGGATTTGAACCTGCGACCTCCGGCCTCGGAAACCGTCACTCTATCCCCTGAGCTACGAGCGCACAAACCAGCTTAATTACTTTACTAAATCCGCAACAATTTGTCAAGACTTAAGTGTTGCCCTAGAAATAGTATTTTATAATCTCCTGAAAAAATTTGACTAAGATTATCTGTCAGAGGTATAAAAATGCTTTTTAAGAAATTTCCTTGGACAACTTTTAAACAGTGTATTGGAATTGTTTTGGGGGCTTTGATTGTCGCTATAAGCATTAATACTTTTATTTTGCCAAATGAGATTGCTGATGGAGGAATAACAGGTGTTGCCATTATCCTTTATTATTTATTTCACTGGGATGTAGGAATGTCAGTTTTTATTTTAAATATCCCCTTATTTTTTCTAGGTTATAAAGTGGTTGGTCGACGGCTTTTCTTTCTCAGTATTTTGGGAGTTGGCGTTTTGTCCGCTGCCTTAAGATTAACTGCGGATATTTTGATTGTAACAACCGATTCTTTACTGGCTGCTATTTTCGGGGGGTTGGTAACCGGAATAGGAATGGGGATTATTTTTCGTTGCCGTGGTTCCCTGGGTGGAACTGATATCCTGGCTATTGTTTTAAATCGAAAAACGCAATTTAGTGTAGGCCAAATTATCTTAGGCTTGGATGCTATTGTCTTTCTAGGGGCTGCTTTAATTTTTGAACCGGAAATGGCAATGTATGCTATGATTTATATGTTTATTGCTTCGAAAATGATTGATTTCGTCCAGGTGGGTTTAAATTACTCTAAAAGTGTGATGATAGTAACTGAGCGTTCGGAGCAAATAGCTGAGGAAATAATTACTAAACTGGAAAGAGGGGTAACTTATTTTTTAGCAGAAGGGGGGTATTCCCAATCTCCGAAGAAAGTAGTTTATAGTATTGTCAGCAGAGCCCAATTGACTCAGCTAAAAGAAATTGTTCATAAAAATGACCCGCAAGCTTTTATGGCCATTGGTGATATATCAGAAGTTATAGGGGAGGGCTTTTCCGCTTGGAAAGGCCATTAAAGGCTGGAACCCGGCGGCCAGCTTTCCTTAGCGTTTTGCAAGAGAACACCTACCGGTACAAGTTCATAATTTTTACTTTTTAGAGTTTTGATAATTACAGGCAAAGCCTTAGGAGTATCGGGTGCAGAATCTGAAGCATGAAAGAGTAGAATATCACCAGGGGCAGCTCCTTTATTTTTGGCCCGCCCATTGATAATATTATTAATAATGGCTTCGGGCCCCGGTCTTTTCCAATCTAAGGAATCTACATTAAATATAAAAGTAATAATATACTCAATCCGCATAAGCGGATATTTTTTTTTATCAATATATCCTACAAAATATAAATATAATATTTCTACAAAAAAACAAAGTATTAATATAAAATAATGAGAAAACAAGAGAAATTTTAAGATAAACGAAAAATTTAAGCAAATTCATTGACAAATAGCTAAAAATCGGTTAAACTAAAGAAAAAACTAAAGGGAGATGGTTAAATATGTATGCAATCCAAGACAGAGAAACAAAAACTTATTTATCGGATTTTTCCTTCCAATTAGTTGATGAAGGGAAAAACAAATGGCTTTACACAACGTATATAGGACTTATTGGTACTAGGTTTTATGCTTCAAAACAAAATGCAGAAAAAGTATTAAATATGCTTCAAGGATATAACGAACAATCAGGACTACATAGAAAACTGCAAATAGTAGAAGTTGAACCAGAGCAATTGATAACAGGGGATGGGGTATTTATCTATAGCTAGAAGAAAAAAAGCAAGGGATTTTTCCCTTGTCGGAACAAAATATAAATATAAAAGCCAGATTTGGTTTAAGGGGAATCCACTTTAGAACACCCTTAAATGAAATGTGGTTTTTATATTTATATAGACAATGTGAAGTTTTAGAAAATCCCGCAAACCTGCATGAATAGCGGATTTTGGGATTTGTTGCCCCATTTCTCTATTAATGGAAAAGAATAAGTAAAGTAAACATCAAAAATATTGCAGTAGTTGTTGGAAGAAACGACATCAAGAATTAAAAAACAAATGGAAACGTGAAAAATGGAATAAAGGAAGAAGTTTAGAAAACCCTGCAAACCTGCATGAAATACAGTAAAATCAACAACTTTAGAGATTTTTTCAATTTTTATTTATCAGAATAGGAAGGATATAATATATTGTGCAATTTGTGGCATACCAATCAAGCAAACATCAAACCGTAGAAAATATTGCAGTAGTTGCTGGAAGGATAAAGAAAAAGAAGATAATCGAAGATATGCTAGAGAAAGTATGCGTAGAATAAGACAAAGAAGAAATGTTAAGGGTTTAGAAAATCCTTGAAACATGCATGAAACACAGTAAAATCAACGATTTCAAAGATTTTTTCAATTTTTATTTATCAGAATAGGAAGAACAAATTATTAATATAATATTTGACGTAACGCTTTAGAAAATCCTTGAAACCTGCATAAATAGCAGATTTTGAGATTTGCTACCCCATTTTGATATAATGAAAAAGAAAAACAAAAAGAAACAAATTTCACATGGTTTAGAAAATCCTTGAAACCAGCATAAATAGCGGATTGTAAGATTTAATATCCCATTTCTCTATTAATGGAAGAGAATAAATAAAGCTTATAAAGATAAATATACTAGAAGTTTAGAAAATCCTGCAAACCTGCATGAATAGCGGATTTTAAGATTTGTTGTCCCATTTTGCTATTAATGGAAAAGAATAAATCAAGTAAACATCAAACCGTAGAAAATATTGCAGTAGTTGTTGGAAAGAAGTACATAGAAAACAAGATAGAGAGTATCAAAGAAGAAAATATTATTCTCGACTTTTAGAAAATCCTGCAAACTTACATAAAACACACTAAAATCAATGCTTTTAAGGATTTTGTCTATTTTTATTTATCAGAATAGGAAGAACAAAATATTAATATAATATCGGTTAATTACCCATGCTAGGGTTTAAATATATCTGGAATTCTTATCATATTATATTCTCCTTTCCTAAAGGGTACTTCATGTACCCTTTTTATATTTTTTTTATCGAAAATTTTTACAAAAATTTTTTCAGGTATCAACAGCGTATAGCTGATGATATATAGTTTAGACCAATGTTTTCCTTATACCACCCTAAAAATAAAAGGAGGATTTAAGAAACATGATTGAACTAAACAAAGACAATTACAGCAAAGAAGAAGTACAAGAAATGCTTGCACAGTATCAATCAAAAATAGCAGAACTTGAAAAGAATATTGCAGATGTAGAAACACTCAAACAGCAGTATTCTGAATTACAAAAAACTAACCTTACAACACAGATTAAACTTGAAGCTACAAAAGCAGGACTTGACCC
>DUML01000008.1 GCA_012839895.1 Peptococcaceae bacterium
AATGATATCATTCTAGGAGTATTTTTTGTTTATTAGAGAATCTTATGCCCCAAAGACTATATAAAAACTTCTACAACATGTTCTACTCCATCATCCTTTAAATCAATTGTAAGGCTATCCAGCTTCACCCCATCTAATATAATAATCTGCTCATCTGGATTATTTAGTTTTACAATAATATTATAGACAGTACTCTTATAGCGATATTTAATAGAATACTCAAGCCAGTTAAATGGGACACAGGGCGAAAAATTTAACTGGTTATTCTTAAGATTAAAACCGAGAATACCCTCTAAACCTACTTGATACATCCACCCCGCCGAACCAGTGTACCAAGTCCAACCTCCCCGACCGACGTTGGAGCTAACCGCATAAACGTCGGCTGCCATCACATAGGGCTCAACTTTATATTTAAGAACTTCGGTATTGGTTCGAGCATGATTAATAGGGTTCAACATATTATACAACTCTAAAGCCTTTTCTCTCTCCTTCAGCCTTGTTAGAGCCAATACAGCCCAAATAGCCCCATGGGTATATTGACCGCCGTTTTCCCGGACGCCGGGAATGTAACCTTTAATATAACCTGGATTTTTATCAGTTTTATCAAAAGCCGGTGTGAAGAGTTTTATAATTCCTTCTTCTCTATTCCATAAATACCTTTCAACTGCTTGCATACCATCCTTTGCTCTGCCCTCTTGGGCACACCCGGAGATAATTGCCCAAGTTTGGGCCAGAGAATCAATTTGACATTCGGTATTAAGTATGGAACCCAAGGGTGAGCCATCATCATAATAGGCCCGCCGGTACCAAGCGCCGTCCCAGGCGTTTTTTTCCATATTATTAGTCAAAGTTTGAATTACTTCCTGGTATCTTTTGACTCTGTCTTCATCCCCTTTTTTCTGGCAGATGGGAAGAAAACTCTTCAATATAGTGAGAATAAACCATCCTAACCATACACTTTCACCTTTCCCTTCCCTTCCAATAGCACTGAATCCGTCATTCCAATCTCCAGTACCAATGAGCGGTAAGCCATGCTTTCCAAATTTTAGACTGCGATCAATTGCCCGGACACAATGTTCATAGACTGAAACCATTTCCTCCGAAACTTTGGGAATGGTATAACGCTCATCTTCATTTTGTCCTAAGAGATCTTGAGTTATAAACGGTGTTTTTTCTTCAAGGATGCTTTCATCGCCTGTATGTTGAATATAGTCAGCAGTTACATAAGGCAGCCAGAGTAAGTCGTCAGAAAATTTTGTTCTGATCCCTTTTCCTTTCTCAGGATGCCACCAGTGCTGGACATCACCCTCAGGAAATTGCCTTGAACTGTGCAGGATAATTTGCTTTCTGGTTATTTCCGGTTTAATAACCGCAAAGGGCATAGCATCTTGCAATTGATCGCGGAAACCAATAGCTCCTCCAGACTGGTAAAAGGCAGAACGTGCCCAAATCCTGCATCCTAAAGTTTGGTACAGAAGCCAACGGTTAAAAAGAAGGTCAAAAGATTTTTCAGGAGTGTGAATTTCAATCGTCGTAAGTAAGTCATCCCAGTATTTAAGTATTTCCGTATACCACTCACTTAATTGCTTTTCATCGCTTGCTTCCTTAATTAAAGCCAAGGCTTCCTCTTTGTTCTCCTCATCCCCGAGGAGAAAATATATTGTTCGTTTAGCAAATGGCTCAAGCACAAGTTCTGCTTGAATCACCGCACAGGGATCAAGTCCTTGGCCAACTACTGCGGCTAATTCTTTTTGTTCCAGCCCAAATGGATTTTGTAAGTCCCGATTAACACCAATAAATTGTTTGCGATCAGTAGTATAGGATTTTAATTTTTCACCCCAAAGGCTTAAAAAGGCAATTCGGCCCTTAAACTCCTCTTGATAGACATTTTGACAAAAAACAGTATTTTCTTCTACTTCTGTTACCAAATAAGGAGAATTTTGTTCTCGATTTACTCCTAAAACCCATTCTACATAATAATAAGCTGTTAGGCTCTTAGGGGTATTGTTGGTATTAGTTAAGGTTAATTGAACTACTTTTAAGTTTTTCTTTAAAGGTATAAATACTGTAGTTTCCTGCTGTATTCCCTGCGACAAGTGTTCAAATTTGCTATACCCTTGTCCATGGCGAATAATATAAGGATGCTGATCTTTAACAGGTTGCGGGGTTGGAGACCAATAATAACCTGTTTTTTCATCCTTTAGATATAGGGCTTCCCCACTAAGATCAAGTATTGGATCGTTAAACCAGGGACTAAGTTTATATTCCCTGCTGTTTTGCGACCAAGTATAGCTTGAGCCTGCTTCAGTAATAAGAGTCCCAAAACTTGGATTGGCTAAAACATTAACCCAGGGTAATGGCGTTATGGTACTATTTTCCAGTAAAATAATATACTCTCGACCATCAGGGGTGAATCCGCCATAACCGTTATAAAAAAGCAACTTGTCTTTAAATTGATTGATCATTGTCCCCAAATTCTTTTCCTCTCCATTTATTACTTCCGGACTTATTGTTCCTTTAATCTTCTCTTGAAGAGGAATTCGCCGTTCAGCTACCCGCAAATGTTCCTTGATTTGATTCTGAAGAGAACCATTTTCACCGGAAAAAACCAAACGGGAAACAGTATGCAGTAATTGTTCGGCTTCAGGAGAAAGCTGGTCTTTTTTTAATAGAAATACCCCTCCCGGTTTGTTCACTAGTTTACGGGCATGACTCAAACTAATTTTCTCCTGAATCATTTCTTGAATTGATTGGAAATAACCGCTTTTATCTTCATTTAATATAACTAGATCAACAAATAATCCTTTTACTTTCCAGTACTCATGGATTTTAAGCATTTGATCGACTTGTTTCAAATGATTATTGTCCTGAATTTTAAGTAAAACAAGCGGTAAATCCCCTGATATACCAAACGGCCAAAGTGAAGACTGCCCAAGCTTATTATTTTTAATATTATTTGCTCGGCGCATAGGGCCAGGGAAAATAATTTGTCCTGCTAAACTGGAAAGACGATTGGCTTCCTCAAAAGTCAAATTCAAATTAGTCAATTCCATTAAATTTTGGGACCAAGACAGCTCCTTGGCTTGATTGAGAAAAAAGCTGCTTCTGTATTTTTCTGCCAAGTGAAGTACTGTTTCTTTCGTCTCACCAACTCCAGTTAGATAATAAACAACAGCTGTTTTACCAGCGCCAATTCTGATGCGGGCACGAAGGCTCAAAATCGGATCCAAGACATTCCCTACCGAATTGGATAAAGGTTGGTTATAATCCAATGCCTTCGGGTTAGCCAGCGTCCTTCCCCGGCCAATAAATTTGGCTCTGTCTGTTTCATATTCCAATTCACCAAGCATATTCCCTTCAACCAAGATGGTATGCATAGCGTACAATGTCTTTGTACCTTGATGCCTAGGCCGGCGAAAAGCTATTAGCGTATCATTTTCAAACCAAGTCTGGATAAAAAGTTTACCAAAAGCCGGATGAGCCAGGTCAGCTTTTAATTCATCCAATACTATCTCATAATAGCTGGTAAGTTGGACGTCCCGAGAATATTTACTTAGATTGGTAAGCGATACTTTTCTGATTTCCACAGGGTCTTCAGGAGCTACAAAAACTTCGCTTTGAGTAATAATATTCCCATCTTGCCGATAGTATTTTATTCCATTTGGGAAACAAGTAACTCTATATTCGGAACCGGGGTTATTTACCGGTTTAGAAGTTGCTGACCAGGCCTCCCCGGAATTTAAGTTTTGTATATAAATATACGAACCGTGACTGTCAATCGTCGGGTCTTCACGCCATCTGGTAATAAAAATATTTTTATATTGGCTGTATCCCGATCCAGTTAGGGTCAACATTACTGTATACTCACGATTAGAGATAAAACTGGTACGAGGATGACTAGTATCAGGTGAATAGTAAACAGCTGGCGTTTCAAGTTGTTGCTGGATAAATGGAGATTTTATTTCCTCTTTTACTTCTTCGATACTTGGATTATAAGTATATTCTTTTAAAGGTATTTGTTCTTGCAAAAGCAGCTCAACTGACTTTATTCTTGGTTCACGATGGAAACGTTTCTGCATCTTATTATTGTGTAGTGTATTGTCTAAGGAAATAAAACTCATCCCCTGGTGATGGGACATATAACTTTTTACGATACTAAATTCGGCGTTATAAGGTACCCGACTCTTCGTATAATCTATCGCTTCAAATAAGCCATAAATTCCGTTAAACCCTTTATCTTTCATCATTCTTAAATTAGCAATGCTGCCTTGCAGATCCACTGCTAAAGCCATAAAAGTAGAATAGGGCGAAATTACCATATCTTTTGCTAGACCTCTTTTTAGACCTAAACCCGGTACGCCAAAAGCTTTATACTGATAATTCGATTGTAAATCATAAGAGAAAAATCCCGATTCAGAAATACCCCAAGGTGTATGCTCTTTTTCCGCATATTTTTGCTGAATCTTTACTACTGATTGATAGGTTTCAGATAAAAGAGTTCCTCGGTAATTTCGAAATAGAATTAACGGCATGAGAAACTCGAACATGGTTCCGCTCCACGAAACTAGAGATCTTTTGCCATTAATTCTTGTTAAAGGACGAGCTAATTTAAACCAATGGGTTTCGGGCACATCTCCTTTGGCAATGGCAAACAAGCTGGTTTGGCGCGCTTCTGAGGCTAATAAGTCATAATATGACTTATCCAATTTTTGTTCACTTAAGTTATAGCCAATGGAAAAGAATCCTTTTTGCTCATCGTAAAGCGGTTTAAAATTCATGCCATAAGCTATTTTTTGTAATTTTTTTTGCAACTGAGTCACTCGCAGTAAAAAAATTGCATTATACTTGATCCCTTTTTTTAGTTTTGCTCTTGTCATTTCTGGTAAGTTATGCTCTTGGCGTAGAAAGTCTACATAATTTTTAATTAGGGTAACAGGGCTCTTAGAAGCCAATTCTTCTAGGCCAGGTATCTCTTTATCTAAAATATGGGGGTAATAAAGCTCAAGGGCTTTTTGGTTGTTTTTTAGCTGGCAGACAAGAACTGTCAGCCAAAATTCCGGACTATTAGCCGGAATATTTTTATCTTTTATTTCCTCAATATTAATGGTATAAGGCTGCAGGCGTTCAAGCCATTTGTTCGTAAAATTACGGAGTACTTCAAAATCTAGCTGCTTAAGATTGTTCTTTAACTCCTGCAATTCGCAGCCAAAGTCTTGGATTACTTCACTACCTGTATAATTATCATCCTTTCCAATCAAATTGTAAGTATCTTCCAAGCCTTCTAATATTGATTTTTCTATTAAAGGTCTATGGTAATACTCACTCAATCCGTTTTTTAGCGCTAAGAGGTAAGTAGCAAAATTACCGCTGTCCACGGTAGAAATATATATTGGATAAAGGGGCTCTAAATTTGCCGTATTATACCAGTTATAGATATGCCCATTCCACTTTGGCAATTTGTCAATTGTCTTTAAGGTCTGACGTACTCTATTTAACATTTGCGGCTTAGAAATATAGCCAAAGTCCTCGGCAGCTAGATTAGCAAGCAAGGCCAACCCTATATTTGTCGGCGAGGTGCGCCTAGCTGCTCCTTTATAGGGTTCAAGCTGAACATTATCCGGTGGAAGGTAATTATTATCCTCTGAAACAAAGAACTCAAAATATGTCCAGATCTGTCTAGCCCACTTTCTAAGTTCAGTTCTGTCATTGGCTGTGAGTTCTTTAGAATTTTCGGGATAAGGTAAACTCAGTTTATAAGCCACCAATGGCGAAGATACCCAACAAATGATTAATAATGAAAGAAGGATACTTGGTAAGAGATTAGCATTTACATATCCCCAAAGGAAAAATAGGCTAAGAACAATCCCCGGTAACATCAAAACATAAAAATTTTTCCAATTTACTTTTAAATTATGATCTGAATCAGCAGCAGGCTCCCACTCTAAGAGAGAACGTTTAGTAATGAACTGTCTGCAAAGGCTCCTAACTACGGCATCAAATTGAATATAGGCTTGATAAGGTAAGACAGTAATTGCAAAGAAAATTTGAGCCAATCCTAAACAAAGTTCATGTTTTAAAATCCTAACTGTCAAGCTCCTATCTAATATTCTACCGCCGAGATTGAGAATAAGAGGTAAAGCAAAACTTAAGAAAACTACTGTCATAAGAAGCGGGAGAATTGCTTGTAAGGAAGTAAAAGCTAAGAACAGTAGCAAAAGCTGCAGTGGTGCCTCTATACTTCTGCGTAAATTGTCAATAATTTTCCAGCGGGAAATGATTGATAATTGAGGGTTGAGAATATAGCGCGCTATTTGCCAATCTCCTCTAATCCAGCGGTGAGTCCTCTTAGTATGAGCAAGATATTTGGAAGGAAAACCGTCAAAGAGTTGAATATCAGTGGCAAGTCCAGTACGGGCATATAATCCTTCTATTAAATCATGGCTGAGAATAGTATTCTCCGGAAAGGCATCTTTCGTCACGGAGTGAAAAACTCGAAGATCATAAATACCTTTACCAGTAAATATTCCTTCTCCGAATAGATCTTGGTAGATATCAGAAATAGCACAAGTATAGGGATCAAGTCCTGCTGTGCCAGTTAGTAGAGCTGAAAAAGGCGTAGCAAAAGCACTGGAAGCAGTTAACCCTATTCGAGGTTGAATAATCCCATAGCCGGCAATTACTTTATTATTATGGGGATCCATTTGAGCCGCTTGCATAGGATGAGCAATAGTACCCACCAATTTATGGGCTGAATTCTTAGGTAAGATAGTATCTGCGTCCAGTGTAATAACATAACGTATATCCCGTAAAACTTGATAATTGCTGCTAACAAATTGGTAAGTTGTCTCCCTGTCGCCGAGCAATAAACTATTAAATTCAATTAACTTTCCTCTTTTTCTTTCCCAGCCCATCCAAACTTTTTCTTTTTCATTCCACTGTCTAGCGCGATGAAAGTAAAAGAATTTATCTTTTCCATATTTTGCATTGAGTTTTTGAATTCCTTTAATTCCAACGGCAATTATTTTTTCATCTCCCGGCATTGTTTTTTCCTTTGCGTCGCTAAAATCCCCCAATAAGGCAAAATAGAGATTTTTGTCCGGGTTATTTAAATAATGAACTTCCAATTGACGCAATTGTTCTCTAACTTTTGCTGCGTTATTAAATATTGCTGGAATGACTACAACAGTTTTATATTCATCTGGAATACCGTTGCTAAAATCAAGTTTGGGAAGGAAACTCGGTGGCAAAATCCTGCAAAAAAACCAGTTTACCACATAAACGGCCATGCAGTTCAATAACAGAAAAACACAAATTACAGCTAAGAAATAAACTCCCACATTTAGACTCCCAATTAAGTTTCCGCTTATGTCTAAAAACAAGAAGAACGGGAGTATAGTTGCAATTAGAATTAGCCCTAGATAGGACATAACTGGTTTGTGCTTATAAAAACCTAGTAAACCGTGAAAAGATTGTTTAACTTTACCCCAACTAGCTGTCAACTCTTTCTCCAGCTGGATCCGGCCGTTGCCGCATAAATAATAACCTACATGATTTAACGGTGCTTCTTGGGCCTTAGCAGCCAATTTTTCTATAGTTTGTGCTACTGTTAACTCCGAAATCTTATAATTATCAGCTAAGCTTTCAATAATATGCCTATACTTATCACGGGATTCAAAATCCATCTGTTTAAAAACCCCGGCAGGATCCCTTTCGAGTATTTGTTGCACTAGGCTAACACTTTCAAAGAACTCCGACCAGTTTTCAGAATTAATCCTTTTTAAAGTGGCAATAATACTCCCCATCTGAACTCCTTGGGAAGTAAGGAAATACTGTTCAGAGCTAATCACTTTCTCAACATTCATATTTTGCTTACTGGCCACGTTATCCAGCCATTTCAGCAATAGCTTGGCATCAGGGCCATGTTCTTTTAGCCTTCTAGCTACTTTCTCAATAAAAACCGGTGAGAAGTGTTTACCAGTGTTAAATTCAGAATCATCAGACCTAACCGCTTTATTGTCACGACCCAATACTGAATTGAGCCAAACCTCGGCTAATTCTCTTTCCTTCTGAATATAAATAATACGCTCAACTTGATAGTAAATCTTTTTTAAAAGAATAATCTTAAGCATTATGGGAATAGCCCAAATCTCTGCTGAGGATAGCGGTGCTTCTGTCTGATACCTCGCTATAAAATTCTTCAACATTTGAAAACTTAACTCATTTTCACCGACATTAATGTATTCTTGTATCAATAAATAAATTCTTGCTGTTCCTGCATTGTCCCCGCCACTTAGGTACCAAAGTTTGGATTCGTATTCTTTGGACAAATTTTTAACCAGTTCGTTGATAAGCTCACTAATTAAATAGTAATTGTCCAAATACCACTCCGCAGCAGGAATAACATCGTGAGTTTTATAATAGTATTCATTTATTTTGGAATAAGACCCTTTGATAAAAGAGCTATACTCTTTAATTAAAGGCAATAGGCTTTTCCCATTCTTTTTAAGCCCTACCCAATTGTGAAATTGAGCCAGTTCAAGAGCATAATCTAAAATCTCTTTGTTTCGGTCACTTTTGCAACCGTTTATTTTCGCATAATTGTTTTCTAAACTCTTCATATTTCAACCCCAATAAACATATTTTTCCCCTATTCATTATGTCCATTTCTTTTATCAAAATTCGTCATATTTCATAATAATGTAATAAATGGAAAACACCCTATTCACTAAGAATAGGGTGTTTAGATAAAAGAGTTTACTTATGGTTCTAAAATAAATGTTGGGGTGGCAGGAAAAAGAAAAGCATTTGGTCGAATACGTTAGTCGCCAAACCAACCCTCCAAGGAGGTCGTATTCGCCAAATGCATAATCAGTTTATCAAAAATTTTC
>DUML01000065.1 GCA_012839895.1 Peptococcaceae bacterium
ATAAGGATTTTTTATTTGATTAATAGAGGATAATCAAGAATATCTACGCTTTTTCGCAAATTTCTTTCATTTTCTTATCCTAATGGTTATTGACAATTTGAAAAATAATTTATGCAAGGTTAATGAGCTAAATAAATATAATAACTTAAATAAATAACTAAAACTAATAACTAATATTAATCAAATCCCGGCCGTCAATTAAAATAACATCCAGGCCGATCTTAATTACTCTTTCCCAAGGAATATAAATATCTCCGCCCCGGCCCCCGCCAAAAAAACCCTTTCCCCGAGCGGGTTCAAGCACCAGCAGCCCTTTCACGACACCTTTATCCAAATCTA
Organism: Peptococcaceae bacterium; assembly: GCA_012839895.1. Classification (GTDB taxonomy): domain Bacteria; phylum Bacillota; class Desulfitobacteriia; order Desulfitobacteriales; family Syntrophobotulaceae; genus DUML01. The sequence goes on from DUML01000065.1 coordinate 340, forward strand.
AATCCAAGTCGATAATTGGACCCAAACGTCTGCCGTCTTCGATGTTAATAATATCCAGTAAACGTAGTTCGGAGACTCTCACCTTAAAAGCCCCTCTCCTCATATCTTAGCTCAACCAAATCCTGTTCGGGAGTAACGTCAAAAAATGGTTCCCTAAATAATATGAGAATTTGAGGGAGGACATTCCTGTCCAAGGTAAATGTGAGCTCCTTTCTACCACTCCTAAACGTGTTTACGCATATGCTTTAAGGCCGCTTTCTCCAGGCGAGAAACCTGGGCTTGGGAAATGCCGATTTCTTCGGCAACTTCCATTTGCGTTTTGCCCTGGAAAAATCTCAAAGCTATTATTTTCTTTTCTCTTTCCCCAAGTTTCCCCATTCCTTCCCGGATAGCGATTGATTCCAGCCAAATCCGGTCAGATTGTTTGTCATCCCCTATTTGATCCATAACGAAAATAGGGTCTCCTCCGTCATGGTAAATAGGCTCAAAAAGAGAAACCGGTTCTTGAATCGCATCCAGGGCAAAAATTACATCTTCTTGGGAGATTTCCAACTTAGCTGCAATTTCATTAATGGTCGGCTCCCGGGAACATTCGGTTGCCAATTTGTCCCTGATCTGCAGGGCTTTATAAGCAATATCCCGCAAAGACCTACTGACCCTGATAGGGTTATTGTCCCTTAAATAGCGCCTGATCTCCCCAATAATCATCGGTACGGCATAAGTAGAAAACTTGACGTTTTGCTTAAGATCAAAATTGTCTATAGCCTTCATCAACCCTATACAGCCTACTTGAAAAAGGTCATCAACATGTTCGCCGCGGTTGCTGAAGCGTTGAATAACACTTAATACCAATCTGAGATTACCCTTAATTAACTGTTCACGAGCGGATAAATCACCTGCCTGAAATTTAAGGAATAATTCTTTCATTTTGGAACCACTTAAGACGGGTAACTTGGATGTATTCACTCCACAAATCTCAACTTTGTTTAACACCATTAACAAATACCCTCCGTGTGGTGCAATTCTTGGGCTATTCTTTGGAGAGTATTCCCTGTCTTAAGTTAAGTTATTCCATGCACTATTGCAGTCGCACAAATTCTTTGCGCAACCGGCGAATAATCCTTTTTTCCAGCCTGGAAATATAGGACTGAGATATTCCTAAACGATCCGCAACTTCTTTTTGTGTTTTTTCTTCAACTCCCCCCATTCCAAATCTTAATTCCATGATAAGTTTTTCTCTTTCGGTTAAACTTTCCATGGCTTGATTCAAAAGATGCCTGTCGACTTCTTCTTCAATCGGCCGGGAAATAATATCGTTATCAGTTCCTAAAACATCCGACAGCAAAAGTTCATTGCCGTCCCAATCAATATTTAAAGGTTCATCGAAAGATACTTCAGCACGAGTTTTATTATTACGCCTTAAGTACATTAGGATCTCATTCTCGATACAACGAGAAGCATAAGTAGCCAGCTTAATCCTTTTCAAAGGATCAAAGGTATTAACCGCTTTGATGAGGCCAATTGTACCAATGGAGACGAGATCCTCTATTCCAATCCCCGTATTTTCAAACTTGCGGGAGATATAAACCACTAACCTCAAATTACGTTCGATTAATGTATTCTTAACAGACTTATCTCCTTGCTCCAACCTGCTAATAAGGTGCTCCTCTTCCTCAACGCTAAGCGGTGGAGGTAAAGCTTCACTGCTGCCGACATAAAATATCTGTCTGGCTCGCTTAAATCTCCTAAATAAATTATTTAAAACCTTATTCCACCCTGAAATAATTTTTGCTAGGACAGTCTTCATTAAGCGATCTCCTCCTTGCCTTTAAGTTTCTGGATGTGTTCAGGATGAAGTAAAGCTTGGAACTTCCTCTCCGTGCTTAAGGTTTGGGGCACCAAAGCTACGGTGGCAGGATGCTCCCATTCTTGATCTCCCTGGCTGAACTTAACCTGTCCTAAGCGAATGCCCAACAGCCAAGTCTGGCCGTTAATACCTTTAGCCGCAATAAAAACTAACTTGTGTAAAGAGCTCTCTTCGTCTTGCCAAAGGTAAGACCAAGGGTTAGGGCTTTCCTGCCAGGGTAGTTGCAAAAATTGCTTTATTTTCTCCGGTAATACCTTTTGGGCTGCTCTTTCTTCTAACAGCATCACCGGAGTTCCTGTCAGGGGATCTCTTAATTCGTTGCCGGTATCTAAAAGGGCTTTAACCTTAAGTTTCCTCTCCGGCTCAAAACACAGTTCGGCATCATAGAGAACATTATCTAAATAAAGATTGGTTTTCAGGCTTTTTTCCCAGAATTTATACCCTGCCATCAAGACCAACGCCGTCATAGGCAAAAACCAGAGATCCCGCAGGTTGAGAAATGAATTTTCACCTCCTGTAAGACCAAACCAAGCTGAAAGGGCAAAATAGATTCCGCCGCTGACAGCTGCCAAGAGGCTAAAATAAAGTACTCCCCGGGCTAACTCTCCAAAGCTTTTGGTCTTTAAGCCTAGCCCGACCATTGCCACCGGAATAATAACTTTAGCAGCAATAAGCGGAGCGGATAAATCAAAGAGTATTAAAAAAACCGGTATTTCCCCTAGTAAAACAGCCAAAAAAAGATTTAACCCCGAGATCTTTTTGCGTAGAAGATAAGCCGTGAATAATAATAAAAAGGCGTCCATTGCTCCATTGACAATGAGAATGATATCCAGGTAAATCATACCCGAATTCCTTTCAGCCTTAGCAATTTCTCATTAACAAATTATAACTTGCCTGGCCAATAAATTCTGTCGCAATAGGTTGTTCTCCTGACCGATTTTTTTAGCAAAGCAGAAGTACATCCTGTTGTTTCTTAGGCTTTTCTGGCAAAGAAAAAGGAAGGCCCCAAAAAAGAGCCTCCCTATTCTTCTTCAATTCACATGTCTTCGGTGAGTGGAATATTTGGTCAATTCTTATTTTCTATACTTGAGAAAAACGGGGATATCCACATCATCGTGGAAAAAACTATCTCTGTCGGACTTGCCAATAGCTTCCTGCAGAGCTTTCGGCCTTTTTATGGAATTTGTTCTCTGCTCAAAGCCGGTGGCAATAACTGTTACCCGCAAATCATCCTTCATGTTTTCATCAATAACTGCGCCGAAAATAATATTGGCATCCTGATCAGCTGCTTCCCCAACAATCTCCGAAGCCTGGTTAACTTCCAACAAGGTAAGATTAGGCCCACCGGTAATATTTAAGAGCAGTCCTTTAGCGCCTTCAATAGATGTTTCCAGCAATGGACTGGAAATGGCTTTGCGGGCTGCATCCACGGCTCTGTTTTCCCCGGAAGCTTGCCCAATTCCCATTAAAGCTGAACCGGTATCAGCCATAATGGTCTTAACATCGGCGAAATCCAAATTAATCAGACCAGGAATGGTAATCAAATCGGATATGCCTTGCACACCTTGTAATAAAACATCATCAGCAATCCTAAAAGCTTCCTGAATAGTTGTATGTTTATCCACCACTTGTAAAAGTCGATCATTGGGAATAGTAATTAATGTATCAACTTTTTCTCTTAATTCCAGGATACCTCTCTCAGCCTGCATTGCTCTTTTCCGACCTTCGAAGGAAAAAGGCCTGGTTACCACCCCAACTGTCAAAGCGCCTACTTCTCTGGCAATCTCAGCAACCACCGGAGCAGCGCCGGTTCCTGTACCTCCCCCCATACCGGCAGCTACAAAAACCATATCGGCACCCAGCAAAGCTTTTGCTATTTCATCTCTGCTTTCTTCCGCAGCGCTGTGGCCAATTTCAGGATTGGCTCCTGCCCCCAAGCCTTTAGTTAGTTTTACGCCAATTTGTATTTTTTCTGCTGCCCTTGACATCTGCAAAGCTTGAGCATCAGTGTTAATACCAATAAACTCTACCCCTTTAAGGCCGGCTGCAATCATCCGATTAACCGCATTATTGCCCCCGCCGCCAACACCAATTACTTTAATCCTGGCAAATTGGTTCTCTTCATTATCAAATTCCAGCATTCCCCTGCCTCCTTTTAGTTTCAACCTCTATTGTTAATCCGACAGTGTTTACTAACCGCTATTAAATAAAAATACACCATAACAATTTCGCTATTAAGGACAATTACTCCTCTTTTTCACAACCCCTAAATTAAAATATTTTCAACTTTAGCCCAATTCCTGCTAGTCCTTATTGACCTTATTAATAATGTGCCTGCGGATGATACTGATATTTTGGAAAACCCTAGTACCGAAGGCTACTACAGCAGCCAAGTACAAGTCCACTCCGATCCGGTCTCCGATAAAAGCCAACAGTCCGGCCATGATAATATTAACAAAGAAGCCGCTTAAAAAAATTGTGCTGTCGAAAGACTCTTCCTGGTAAGACCTTATACCACCCATTACAGAGTCAAAAGCAACCAGTATCGCCACTGAGAAATACTTGGCATATTCAACCGGTATATTAATTGGGCTGATAAACCCAATAACCAAACCTAATAACAAACCAAAAACCGGTAACCAAATCATATCCATTCCTCCACTATAACCCTATCACTGGTTTACCCGAAGTAAGGTCAATGTACTTAACTGCATGTTGCATCTCCTGATATTCACTGCTTTCCATCAGTTTCCACAAAAGCTGTAACTTTTCGGAATAATTTTCGCCATAACCCAAGCGAACTTCCGTCTTGGTAGTCAAGTAAAGAAAAATCTGCTCATTCTGAGCGATATGTACTTCTCCCAAGACAGAAAGCAAACCGGCCGGAGCTTGTCCTACTAAAAGAAGGGCTTTATCCAGTTTAGGATTGTTGAACTTCTGTCCTAGGCCAATATTATCCGGCACTTCGATCCCAGTGAGTATCGGGTAGTCCTCTTCCGGCCAGCTGTCGTAAAATCTAAGAACAATTCCTTGGGAATCGACCTCCACCAAACTGCTAGTATTTAAAATCAAAGCTGCCGGAACCCGTTCCTTAATCTTGATGACAATAGTCGCCGGGAGCTCTTTTTGAGCGACAACCTGGTCAACAAGAGGATGAAGCTTGACCTTCTCGGCCACAGTATCGGTATCGGTCAAAAAAAGATTTTCCCCTTTAACCGGGCCTAACAATTTATAAACTTCATCCTCGGTAATTTTATTCAAGCCTTCCAACCGAACATTATCTATTGTGAAAAAATCCGATTTGGAAAACATAAACAAGCTTACTGCTATTAAACAAAGCAGGGCAATAAAATAGAGAAATGTTGTGTTTGGTCTGGCTTGAGGCAAATTATCTCTCTCCCACCCTCTATTTCGTATATTTTACAATATTAGGGCAAACCGGTGCAAATAATATTTTAGGAGTGCTTAACGACCCTATGTAATTTTGCACCTAAAGCTCTATATTTTTCTTCCAAGTTTTCATAACCGCGGTCAATATGATTGACTTTTTCCAAAACGGTGGCTTCTTCGGCGGCTAAAGCTGCTAAAAATAGCGCTGCGCCGGCTCTTAAGTCCGTAGCCTCAACAAAAGCCCCTTCCAAAGTCGGTACACCTCTGATAATGGCAGTTCTCCCCTCAACGGTAATATTGGCTCCCATCCTCATCAGCTCTGCCACATGCTGAAAGCGGTTTTCGAAGATTGTCTCGGTCAAAATGCTGGTACCTTCGGCGATAGTCAGCAAAGCTAAAAACTGAGGCTGCATATCGGTGGGAAAACCCGGATAAGCTAAAGTCTTAATTTCCAAAGCTTTAAATTTTCCCTTATGTCTCACTCTGATACTGTCTCCATTGACAATAACTTCCGCCCCGCCCTGCCGCAGTTTGGCGATAACTGGGCTGATATGTTCCGGGACAACATTTTCCACCGTAATATCGCCGCCGGTCATGACAGCCGCCAGCATATGGGTGCCTGCTTCTATTCTATCGGGAATAACGATATGCTCGGCGCCGTGCAACTTTGAGACTCCATCAATTCTAATAACATGAGTGCCTGCCCCCCGGACTTTTGCTCCCATTTTATTTAAAAGATTCTGAAGATCGACAATTTCCGGTTCCCTGGCCGCATTGCGAATAATTGTAGTCCCTTCGGCCAAGACTGCAGCCATCATCAAGTTTTCCGTTGCCCCTACACTTGGAATATCCAGATAAATATCGCCTCCTCTGAGCTTTTCAGCTCTGGCTTCAATGTAGCCATGTTTTTCCCGGATGGTAACCCCAAGTTCTTTCAAACCTTTAATATGCTGATCCATTGGACGGGTTCCAATAGCACAACCACCCGGTTTGGAAATATTAACCTTGCCGCATCTGGCAATCATTGGGCCTAAGATCAAATTGGAAGCCCGCATTTTTCTCATTAATTCTTCTTGCACTGTATAACCGGTCAGGGTAGAAGTATCCAACTTCATTTCATTTTTTAGAAATTCAACCTTGCAACCTAAGCTCTTCAGAACTTCCGCCATATTAATTATATCGGTTAACCTGGGCACTCCGTTTAGTATAACTTGACCTCCGGCTAAAATAGCAGCTGCCATTAAAGGGAGAGCTGCATTTTTCGCCCCACTTGTTCTAACCCGGCCTTCCAGGCGTTGTTTCCCGGTAATGACATAGCGATCCATCGTCATGCCTTCTCCTCCTTTATCCAAGCAAGTATTCTATCTATTGTCCAAGCAATATTCCATCTATATACGATCAAAAACCTAGTAAGACAAAAAAATCAAGACAACAAAATCCCAAGAGACGATATCCGATTTTTCCGGCCTCTCTTCAGCGTTTTCTAATTACTATTTATTTTTTCAAGAGCTATAGATTTTAAGAGCTATAGAGCTAAAGAAATACACTCTGTCACTAAGCCAAAAACTAACAAATAATTCTAACCTCAGTCTCCAACTCTATATTAAACTTTGCTTTAACATCCTCTTGAATTGCGACAATTAGCTTCCGTACATCAGAAGCTTTGGCCTTTCCTTTGTTGACGATAAAATTGGCATGCTCTTCCGAGACTTGGGCATCGCCAATTTGGCGCCCTTTCCAACCGGCCAATTCAATCAGCCTGCCGGCAGAATCTCCTTGGGGATTACGAAAAACACTGCCGGCATTAGGGTATTCCCAGGGTTGAGCTGCTTTTCTTCGAACCTTAAAATCTTCCATATTTTTTTTAATAACACTTTTTTCTCCCCGGGTGAGCTTCAATGTAGTTTCCAACACTAGGTAATTTTTCTCTAAAAGGGAACTTTTCCTATACTCAAAGCTAAGCTCCGGAGCGCTCAAGTTCAAAACCTCTCCTTCAAGGGTTAAAGCCAGGACATTCTTTACCAGCCTGCCGATTTCTCCTCCGAAAGCCCCGGCATTAATAGCCACTGCCGCCCCAACTGTGCCCGGAATCCCCGAAGCGAATTCCAGGCCGCTTAATGACCGCTCGGCCGCTTCTCTCGCTAGGCGCATCAGAGAATAGCCTGCTTCACAAGTAACTGTTTCTTCTTCCCATGTAATTTTTTTCAAGTCCGTAGTGACAATTGTTATTCCTCGCAACACGTCATCAGGAAGAAGAACATTGGAGCCCCGCCCCAGCAAGAGGAAAGGCAGTTCTTTTTTCCGGCACCACTCTACCATAGTCACCAGGTCTTCCTTAGTGGCAGGCCAAAAAACTATTTCACCCCGGCCGCCAATTTTCCACGTATTAAGTTTACTTAAAGGGTAATCTCGTTCCAACCTACCCTTTAGTAACGGCAAATCCATTCAGTTCACTCCGGCTTCTCCTGGATTTAAATCAAACCAAAGATATGTACAAACCATTATCTACCTCCTTTCTCTACTGCATATGTTATGCACAGGAGGCAGAAAGGTGAAAAAACACTCTTATCTCCAAGCTGTCTGCTGGCAAATATTTAAGATTCTATCCAAAGCCCCAGGTTTAAATACCTCGGCAGATCTTCGACCCATTTCCTCCAGTTTAAAACGATTAAAAATTAATTTTTCTACTTTTTGCCAAAGGAGAGGGCCTGTAAGTTCCCGGTCAAGAATAACCTGAGCCGCTCCCTTCTCCTCAAAAACCCTGGCATTATATTCCTGGTGGTTTTCAGCAGCATAAGGGTAAGGGACCAAAATGCCGGCCTTCCCTGCAGCAGATAATTCCGCTAAAGTAGTCGCTCCGGCCCGGCAAAGACAAAGGTCGGCAAGAGCTAACGCTTCCGGCATATTAGTTAAATACTCTACGATTTTCCAGTTTTTTTGCCGCCAAGTAATGCCTTGTGATTCCAATTCCTCAATAATGGCCTTATAAGTGGCGGAGCCAGTAGCCCAAATAAGCTGGATATCAGGATATTCCTTGAGTTTGGTCAATAAATAAATCACTGCTTTATTAATGCTTAAAGCCCCACGGCTACCCCCGGTAATAAGCAAAGTTGTCTTCCCGGTTTCAAGTTCCAGGACCTTAGCGCTCTCCTTGCGGTCCAGTTTTCCGATTTCCGGCCTGACAGGCAAACCTACAACTTCAATCTTCTGCTCCGAGGAAAAATATTTGGCGCTTTCCGGAAAAGTAACCATTACTTTTTTCACAACTCTAGCCAACATCTTGTTGGTTTTACCAGGGAAAGCGTTTTGTTCATGTAAAAGCGTGGGGAAACCAAACAAAGCAGCAGTAAGGACCACAGGGCCGGAAACATACCCGCCTGTCCCAACCACCAAGTCAGGTTTAAACTCTTTAAGAATTTTCTTTGTTTCCCATAAAGCCTTCAGATTGGTTCCTGCAGCTTTCATGATCTCAATACTAAGTTTACGCGGCAAGCCCCGGCCGGAAATACCTTGAAAATCCAGGCCGTTTTCCGGAACCAACTTGGCTTCCATACCTTCTTTAGTGCCAACATATAAAACTTGGCAATCCGGAAATCTCTCCTGTAAGCCTTTAGCTATAGCCATAGCGGGATAAATATGACCTCCGGTCCCGCCCCCGCTGACAATTACACGCAATATCAAATTACCTCCTTGGATTTATCACTAGTTCCAGAGATATTCAATAAAAGTCCGGCTCCTGTCATGGTAAAGAGCAGGGATGTCCCGCCATAACTTAAGAAGGGAAGAGTTATTCCCGTAACAGGCAGTACTCCGGTTACTACTCCCATGTTGACCATGGCCTGAATGCCAATTAACGAAGTTAACCCCACGGCCAGTAAACTTAAAAAGATATTGGGAGCATTAATAGCAATGCGAAAGCCTCTCCAAATAAAGAGAAAGAATAGCAATACCACTAAAGTCGCTCCAACAAAGCCAAGCTCTTCACCAATCATAGCAAAAATAAAATCAGTATGATTCTCAGGCAAATAGAGAAATTTTTGCCTGCTATTGCCCAATCCTAAACCGAATAAACCACCGGGCCCCAAAGCCAGTAAAGATTGAATAGTTTGGTAGCCTTTACCGGAAGGATCAGCCCAGGGATCCAGAAAAGCAAATATCCGGCGCATGCGGTAAGGCGCGGCAATAATAGCCGCGGCAACCAGAGCAACCCCCGCCAAACCTAAGCCGACCATATGAGAAATCCTGGCTCCCATTGCCAGCAACATGAAAAATATTGTCGCTGCTAAAACCAAGACAGTCCCCAGGTCAGGTTGCAGCATGATCAAGGCGCAAACCACTCCCAAAAGAGCAAGCACAGGAACAATACCCCGGCGAAAAGAGGTTATTTTATAGGGATTGTTAGCCAGATAACGAGCTATTATCAGGACCATAGCCAGCTTGATTACTTCCGAAGGCTGGATAGACAACGGCCCTACCCCAATCCAACGGGTTGCGCCGTTTACTTCCCGGCCAATGCCGGGAATTTTAACCAATACTAACAGCAGCAAGGCGGCGTATAAAATAGGTTTGGCCCACTGGTAGAGAAAACGCCAATCAATGAACAGGGCTACAGTCATAGCGATCAGCCCCAGGGCTACCCAGACCAGCTCAGCCTTAAAATAATGATAGGGATCGTCAAAATAAAGATAACCTTTAACTGCACTGGAACTATAAGTCATAATTATCCCCAGTAACAGTAAAGTTAAGATCACTCCCAGCAATAAGGTATCAACCTTTTGGAATTTGCGAATCACTCTTAGCTCCCCCCTGAAGACAATTATTAGGGTTCGCTATAATGATTACGCACTAACTCCTTAAACAATTCCCCCCTGATCTCATAACTTTTAAACATATCCCAACTTGTACAAGCCGGCGAGAGGAGGACAACATCGCCCGGCTCAGCTTCTCCAATGGCTTTAGCTACGGCGTCTTCAAAACTGCCGGCTCTTAAAACCCTTTGCATATTTAAGCTGCGGGCCACTCTTTCCAATTCTGCGGCGGCCTCGCCGACTAAAACCAAGCTTTTCACCCGTTTCTTGGCTTCCAGCAAGAATTCCGTCATATCCAGGCCTTTATTTTTACCCCCGGCTATAAGCACTATCGGTTCCTCGTAAGATTGTAATGCTTTGATTGCTGAATCGGGATTAGTTGCTTTGGAATCATTAATAAATAATATGTCATTAAATTTGCCCACAATTTCCTGGCGATGCTTAACCGGCCGAAATTCCCTTAAGACTTTGGCAATATCTTCTACGGTAAGACCCATTTCTAGCCCTGCAGCCACAGCAGCCATCACATTTTCCAAATTGTGGCTGCCTCTTAATAATAGCTCCTGGTATCCGATAATTTTCGTAGCCTGGGAAGCATGCCTAACGACGATATCTTTCCCTCTGAGGCAAATACCGTCGGTTAACTGCTCCCGGACACTAAAATATCTGACCCTGGCCTTGGTCTTAAGCTTAAAATCCCTAATCAAGGGATCATCCCAATTCAAAACAGCCAGGTCTTCAAAAGTTTGATTCTCCAGAATCCGGGCCTTGGCTTGAACATAGGCTTCCATAGTCCCATGGCGGTCCAAATGGTCAGGTGTTAAATTTAAAACTACCGCTATATTTACCTGCATGCGGTCGATTAACTCCAGTTGAAAGCTGGATAGCTCGGCGACTACAATTCCGTCTTCTTTAAGCTCATCTACCAAACCGCTTAAAGCAATACCAATATTGCCGGCCACAATAGTTGGCCTGCCTGTGGCTTTCGCCAGTTCCCCAATAAGAGTAGTAGTAGTGGTCTTGCCATTGCTTCCCGTAACTCCGATTTTTAAAGCCGGCAAATCTCTTAAGGCAAGCTCTACTTCACTCCAAACCGGAATGCCCTTGCTCATGGCTTCCTGAATAAAAGGAAGCTGGGGAGAGACTCCAGGGGAAAGAACCAGCAAATCCGGCTTTATTAATTCTATTTCCGGTTCCTTGCCTAAGCGTAAATGACTGTCGTCAAGAGCTAATTTTTCTATATTCTGCAGTTTATCCTTAGGCTCTTTGTCGGTTAGGAAAACTTCAGCCCCTGAACGCAAAAGTTTACCGACCGCAGCCTGGCCGCTTAATCCTGCGCCGACTACCAGTACTTTTTTCCCTTGAAAATCCATATAATTACTCTCCTTAAACTACTATATAACCATCAAAGAGAAGGAAAATACGCCAAGTAAAGCAAAAACCACCGCCGCCATCCAGAAAACAAGGACAACCTTCTTTTCTTTCCAACCGCTTAATTCAAAATGGTGGTGTAGGGGGCTCATTTTAAAAACCCTTTTCCCTCTGGTCTGAAAAGAAATAACCTGGATAATTACCGACAAAGCCTCCAGGACATAAACTCCTCCCAAGATAATCAAAACAAGTTCACTGCGGCTTAAAATTGCCAGTCCCGCTAAAGCTCCTCCCAAAGCAAGTGAACCACAGTCGCCCATAAAGACCCGGGCCGGGTAAAAATTAAAACGTAAAAAACCAAGGCAACCCCCGGCCAGGGCTGCGGCAAAAAGAGGCAAATCGGCAGGATTAACGGCTAAAGACGTTAAGTACCCGCTTTTGACAGCCAGAACGCTTATAAAAATGTAGCCTACCGCAGCAATCATGGTAGTCCCGGCAGCCAGACCGTCAAGCCCGTCGGTAAGATTAACGGCATTTGTAGCGCTGACTACCACTAAAGCAACTAAGGGGTAGTAGAAAACACCTAAGTCTATTTCCCAGGAAGTAAAGGGCACACCGATTACCGTCCCTCGACCCAAAAAAGCAGCTGAAACTGCCGCTAAGATTAAAGCCAAGAAAAACTCGGCAGCCAGCTTTTGCTTGGCCCTTAACCCCAAGTTTTGTCGGCGCAGGACTTTGAGAAAGTCATCCAGGAAACCAACCAATCCGAAACCCAAAGTAATCCCCAATAAAGTCAAAATACCAGGAGAATATGGCCGCTCCGCCAGCAGGAGAACGGCGACTACAATCCCGCAAAGAAAGATTAAGCCTCCAATTGTAGGCGTTCCCGCTTTGGCCATATGCCTTTGGGGCCCCTCGGTCCTAATGCTTTGGCCAAATTTCAAAACCCTTAAGACCGGGATAAGAAACGGACCTACTATTAAACTTACCAAAAGGGCAATACCTGCCGCCAAAAAAATCTTTTCTATCACGGTACTTATTCCTTTCTCCTTAACAATTCTGTTATTCTTTCCATACGCATGCCACGGGAACCTTTAATAAGTATCCAAGCGCCCGCCCCGGTCTCTTTTAAGATCTGCTCGGTAAGGGCAGCTGCCTGCCGGCAATCGGCACAGGTGTGAATCTGTTCTAAAGCTAATCCTCCGGTTAAAGCTCCCTGGGCAATTTCTTCAGCCAACGGGCCAACTGTGACCAATTTGTTAATACCCAACCGGGCTACCGCTTGCCCTACTTCCCGATGCCCGGAAACCGCAGCTTCTCCCAATTCGTACATTTCACCCAGTATAGCTATGGTCTTGGCTCCGCCTCTTTCGGCTAAAATTTTCAGCGAAGCCTGCATAGAAGCAGGGTTGGCGTTATAAACATCGCTTAAGATGGTACTGCCGTTAATTCCGGGAATAACCTCCAGCCTCATGCTGGAAAGCTCAAAATCAGCCAAAGCTTGTGAACCTTGCTTTAGGCTTACTCCGCATACTAATCCCACGGCAAGAGCAGCCAAGGCATCAAGCACATTATGTTCGCCCGGCAAAGGCAACCTTACTTCACAGCTTTCCCCCTGGGCTTTAGCTTGAAAGAAAGTATGTAAACTTCCTGAGGGCTTCAAGCTCATTCCCTGGACATGGGGCTCGGCATAACGGCCCTCCAGTCCGTAAAAGATAATTTGCCGTTTACTGTTTGCAGCCAGCTTCACACTATGATAATCCTCAGCGTTTAACACCGCAATTCCCTCCGCCGGGAGGTTGGCGATTAATTCCCATTTTGCCTGGGCAATTCTTTCCTGAGTGCCTAACAATTCCAAATGGGTAGTTCCAATGTTCGTAATGACCCCAACGGTAGGACTGCAGATTTGACAAAGAGCGTCAATTTGGCCAAGTCCCCGCATCCCCATTTCCAGCACCAGCACTTCAGTGTCCTCAGCCGCCTCCAGGATGGTTAGCGGAAGACCGATTTCGTTATTATGGTTTTCCTTATTCTTATAGACTCTATATTTTTGGGCCAAAACAGCCGCTACCATATCTTTGGTGGTTGTTTTGCCTGTGCTGCCCGTTATTCCAATAACTTTAGGATTAATTTCTCCCCGCCAAGCTTTGGCCAAGCTTTGCAAAGCTTCCCTGGAATTTTCCACCTCAATTACGGCCTTCCCCTCCGGGATGGGGGGTAAACCATAACCGGCCAGGCCGCTTTTTTCGGCAATGGCGATAGTAGCCCCGGTTGCCAAGGCATTGCTTAAAAATAAATGGCCGTCTGTTTTTTCCCCTTTTAAAGCCACAAATATTTCTCCCGGTTTAACTTGCCTGCTGTCCAAGGCACAACCGCCTTTAAAGGGAACCGCTGCATCACCGTAGAGTTGACCCTTTAGATGCTCAGCAATTTTGCCGCTAGTCCACATAGCCATTTCTCCTTAAAGCTATTTCCACTTCTTCCCGGTCATCAAAATGAATCTTTTCCGTGCCGATAATTTGATAATCTTCATGGCCTTTACCGGCAATCAGGACAGTATCTCCCGGCCGGGCAACTGAACAAGCGTGATTAATAGCTTCCCGCCGGTCCACAATAACCCTGTAATCCACCTGGCCAATTCCGGGCAGGATATCTTCAATTATCTTCATGGGTTCTTCTGTGCGAGGGTTATCCGAAGTCACCACCACATAATCGCTTAATCTACCGGCAGCTTCACCCATTAAAGGTCTTTTCGTCCTGTCTCGGTCCCCTCCACAGCCAAAAACTGTAATTAAACGGCCGGAAGTAATCTCCCTCGCAGTTGACAGGACATTCTTCAGCCCATCCGGTGTATGGGCATAATCCACAATAACTAAAAAGGGCTGGCCAAAGCGAATGCTTTGAAACCTTCCGGGAACTCCTTTAATCTCAGCAAGAGCTTTAACAACTATTTCAGGTGGGTAACCGGAGCTCACTGCCCAGGCAAAAGCGGCCAAAGCGTTGTAGACACTGAATTTACCGGGCGTGCTGTAGAATATTTCGGTTTGTTCCCCCTGATAATTAACCAAAAATTCAACTCCTTGATCGGAGAGTTTTATATGAGTAGCCTGAAAATCGGCCTGGGAATCAACTCCATAGCTTACCACCCTGCAAGCAGCCTTTTCCTTCAGGTAAGGATAAGAACTGTCGTCGGCATTCAGCACTGCCAGCTGCTTTTCCCCTTCTTTCAGCCCGGCAAAAAGCAAAGCTTTGGCTTCCAAGTATTCTTGCATATTCTGATGATAATCCAGGTGGTCCTGAGTTAAATTTGTAAAGATTCCCGCCCGAAAAACACAGCCATTAACCCGGCCCAAATCCAAAGCATGGGAAGAAACTTCCATAACAGCCGTTTCCACTTTTTCCTGAACCATCTCAGCCAGGAGTTGTTGTAATTCAGTTGCTTCGGGAGTAGTATGTTCCCCTGGAAGTTGCCGCTCACCTATTCTTGCTCCCAAGGTGCCGATTAAGCCGGTTTTTTTCCCGGCGGTGTGGGCTATTTTTTCAATTAAATGGGTCACAGTAGTTTTCCCGTTTGTACCGGTCACCCCGATTAGTTCCAGCCGGCGGGAAGGGAAATCAAAAAATTTTGCTGCCAAGTAGCCAACAGTGTCACGGGTATTCTTGACTTTAACTTGAGGAATATCCAGTTTTAAAAAACGTTCTACCAGTAATGCTTTAGCACCGTTTGCCAGCGCAGCTACGGCAAAATCATGGCCGTCAAACTTAAACCCGGGTATACAGGCATAAATATCACCTGGCCGCACTTTTCTGGAGTCATGAGTAAGACCTGTGATTAACACATGCGAATCACCAGAGATTTGGGCACCCGGTATTCCCTTAATCAGCTCCTCTAGAGTCCGGCCGTTTCTTGTCATTTAATTCAATCCTTTCATTCCCAAATAGGCACTCAACTTTTTTAAACAAGTGCATTTTTTCTTAATAGTTTACTTATTTTATTATAAACACTTTTGGGCTTTTCCAGACCCTTAAATTAATTTTTTTATAACTTCCCAAAGAAAAAAGGATCTTGACTAAGGTGCAAGATCAGCTAAATTGGGATTGGAACCAAGGGGTATTCTTGGACCAAGGCTTTCAATAGCTTCAATATCCGGATCATATTCTTGGTACCAGGGTGCTATAGCAGGTTCGCCCGCTTCCGGCCCAAGATAAAGAATTACCGTCGATCCTGCTTCAACTGTAGCTTCTCCATGGGGAATCTGGTCGATAACATTTGAACCTTGGCCTTCAATCATCACTTTAAAGCCGGCCGCAGTTAAAGTTTTTTGAGCCTCGGCCAAGGGCTGACCCAAGACAGAAGGCACTACAGCGGGTTTTTTGACAGGTGGATATTCTACTCCGTACATAGGTTTACCCGGAGCCAGTGGGGCATTGGGGTCGGGTTTAATACCCAGGTATTTGAGTGAATCCAGCATGACTGCCTGAACCACCGGGCCGGCCACAACTCCACCGTAAAAAGGCACACCGTCAATAACAACCAATACCGTAAGCTTAGGATCATTGGCCGGAGCAAAAGCAACAAAAGAAGCTATATATTCTCCTTGAATATACTTTCCCCCGACTACTTTTTGGGCAGTTCCGGTTTTGCCCGCCACCCTGTAACCGGGAAGAAAAGCCCGGCGGCCTGTACCATTGGTCACAACCGATTCCAGGATTTCACAAGTAAGCTTGGCGGTCTCTTCACTAATCACCCTGCCCACCACTTCTTTGCGGAAAGGTACAATGACATCTCCGTCAGGTGTTGTGATTTCTTGGACCAGTTGAGGTTTTAAAAGGACTCCGCCGTTGGCAACAGCTGATACTGCAGTAATAAGCTGAATAGGAGTAACATTATTAGTTTGCCCCATGGACATTGTCGCCAGGTCCAAAGCTGTCGCTCTTTTCTTATCTGCTATTATTCCTTTGGCTTCTCCGGACATCTCAATCCCGGTCTTTTTACCAAAGCCAAAAGCCGTCAGGTATTTATAAAACCTATCCATCCCCAGGCGTTGGCCCATCTCAATAAACCCCGGGTTACAGGAATTCTCCACAACCTGGACCATGGTTTGGCTGCCATGCCCTCCTGCTTTCCAACAGCGTACTCTTTTCCCAAGGATAATGGCATGCCCGGGGTCATGAAACATTTCATTGGTTTTAATTACTTTTTCTTCCAAGGCAGCAGCCAGGGTAATAATTTTAAAAGTCGAACCTGGCTCATAACCGTTTTGAATAGCAATGTTTCGCCGGGTACTGGGGTCTGCGGCCTGATAATTGTTGGGATCAAAAGTCGGCGCAGATGCTATGGCCAGCATTCTTCCGGTGGAAGGCTCCATCACAAGTATCGAAGCGTTTTTGGGAGTTCTGCCTTCCATATTCAGCCCTTGCCCGGCCATCAGTTTAGCTAGCTCTCTCTCCGCAATAGCCTGGATATTTTTATCAATTGTCAGCTTGACGGTATTTCCTTGAACGGGCGGGATATACTCATGATTGCCGCCGGGGATTTTTGTGCCGTCAGCGCCGTATTCCGTGAGAACACTGCCCGGAAGGCCGGTTAGCTCCTTTTCCCGGGAATGTTCGATTCCCTCCAGTCCCTGGTTGTCAATACCGGTAAAGCCTAAGACATGCGCGGCCAGAGAACCGTTCGGATAGAACCGGGCACTGTCTTCAACAATACCGATACCGGGAAGATTCAAACTCTTTATTTTTTCTGCCGCTTCGGCAGGTATTTTCTTCTTGACATATTCCAAAGAAGTGCGTTTAGTTATCCTCTCCAAAACATCGGCCTTATCCATTTGCAAGATTTCAGCCAGAATGGTTGCTATTTCTTCCTGACGCCCGGATTTTCTGACCTCAGCCGGCACGGCATATACCGTTTCGGCACTGATATCCATAGCCAGGATATTGCCATTGCAATCAACAATGTTTCCCCTTTTAGGCGCTACCGGGACACCACGGAAATGTTCTTCTTCAGCCAAGTCCTTCAAAAAAGGGCCGTCTCTTAATTGCACAATCCCTAATCTTATGATTAGAACTAAAAGAAAAATGCTGCATAAGCTCAAAAGTAAGACGATTCGTTTATGCATTTTCAGGATTTGCACCATAAAAATCTACCCCCATCTTATAGGGGTAGATTATAAACTCCTTTGGCGCTACCTTTGGGTCGAGGCAAAAAAGCTCGTAAATATCTTAAAGACGCTATCCATTAGAGAATTGGCTTTGCCTTCGCTGGGCAAGGCCGCAGTCTGTTGAGTTTGTTCTACCCCTACCTCTTTTTCCGGTTGAATAAACTTATCGGGAATATAAAGTGTCCCTTCCGGTTTTTCCATTCCCATAGCTAAAGCCACTTCTTCAATTCTGGCCACGGAGCGGAGTTTATCAACTTCTATCTGGAGTAAATTGTTTTCGATTTCCAAGGCCTGAATTTCTTTTTCTAAGGCCTTAAGCTCTGCTCCCTTGACAACGGTGATATGAACGGTCTTAGCCCCAATTAAACCAAACATCGCGATGATGGCCAGCGTCATTGCCATGCTTTTAAGCTTCACACTTTCGGCTTGCAGCGCTCTTTTGGCTGGAGCGGTTTTTTTCCTTTTGGGCAGCCCTGCCTCTATGGGCTCCTCGTCATAATAATAGGGCTCTTCATAATCCAGTTTTTTTTGTGCCACTAACATGGTATTCCACTCCCCTCCCATTTAGACCTAAAGTTTTTCCGCTACTCTGAGCTTTGCGCTCCTCGATCTGGGATTAAGTTGTTCTTCTTCCGGCGTAGGAACGATAGGTTTTCTGTTTATCAAGCGAACCTGTGGTTTAGCCCCGCATTTGCAAACCGGAAAAGACGGGGGGCAAGCGCACTTGCCAAGCCAAGATTGAAATTTATTTTTGACGATTCTATCCTCCAAGGAATGAAAAGTAATCACTGCCAGGCGCCCTCCGGCGCCTAAAGAGTCCAAAGCTTGATCCAGAGCTTCCTCTAAGACTTCCAACTCCCGGTTAACGGCTATTCTTAAAGCCTGGAAAGTACGCTTGGCCGGGTGAGGACCCTCCCGCCGTGCCGATGCCGGTATGGCGTTCTTAATAATTTCAACCAGTTGTCCTGTCGTCCTGATTGGCTCCTTTAGGCGTTCTTCCCCAATAAATTTAGCAATTCTGGAAGCCCATTTTTCTTCGCCATAATTCCGTATGACAGCGGTTAAATCCTCAATTGCCCAATCATTGACTATCTCTTGGGCGGTCAAAGGTGCGCTGCGGTCCATACGCATATCAAGAGGCGCATCCTGCATATAGCTAAAGCCGCGTTCAGCCTCATCCAGCTGGGGCGAAGACACCCCCAGATCAAACATAATTCCGTTAACAGGAAGAACATCCAGGGCTTTGAGTGTTGCTTTAAGTTCTGAGAAGTTTTTATGAAAAATTTTTACCCGGTTATCTCCGGCAAATTTAACCAGCGCATTCTGAACGGCTTTTTCGTCCTGATCAAAACAAATTAATTGTCCATTGTTGCCAAGCTTACGACGAAGTAAATCGGAATGACCTCCTCCGCCTAGGGTACAATCAACATAAATACCCTCGGGGACGGTAAAAACCAAATCCACTGTCTCCTCCAGCAAAACACTTTGATGTTCAAATACCACTATGGGTCATCCTTTCTGGGCTAGATACCTAAATCGACCAGGGATTCGGCGGCTTTTTCATAATTGCTTTCAGCTTCAGCGCTATATTTTTTCCATCTCTCAGCATTCCAGATTTCTATCCGGCTCATGACGCCCACAACCATTACATCCTTATCCAAAGCCGCATATTCCCTTAAATTTGCAGGCAGTAAAATTCTCCCCTGTTTATCAAATTCACATTCAGCGGCACCGGAAAAAAAGAAACGCACAAAAGCCCGGGCGTTAGGCTGAGAAATCGGCAGCTTTTTTAATTTCTCTTCAAAGTTTTGCCACTCGTCTAGGGGGTAAAGAAATAAGCAATTATCAAGACCCTTGGTGGTAATAAACTTTTCACCAAGGGCTTCTCTGAATTTAGCCGGAATAATCAGCCTTCCTTTACTGTCTATGGTATGGAGGTATTCCCCCATAAACATAATCTTCACCCCACAAGGGTTGATTTCTATACCACTTTACCCCACTTTACACCACTTGTATTCTCCATTGAACTTTAAATTCCTGCAAAAAAAATAGAATATAAAAAAAATAGGAACAAAGTCCCTACTGAAAAGGGCCAACAGGCCAGAAAGGAATATTATTTGAGCCCCAAAAAAGATGCCCCCAATATAGGCATCTTCATTAATATTTGGTTTATATAATCTCCATGAGTCCACAATTATACCTAAATATCTCAGTGCCCAAGCTTCTGAAGGTAAGCTTAATGGGCCACCTCCATTTCATTCAAATACTCGCCAAAAAGCCCATTAACCATTTCCCGAACCACTTTGTCCTTAACAGCCCGTGCTAAAATGTCACTTTGTTTAACAAATAGCGGGAGGCGGGGACTTTCCCCGACATTCACGAATTTCCCATCCCTGCAGTTTTTTCTGATTGCAGCCAAAAAATCATTAAAAGAGTAAATTTTAAAACGTTCCACCTTATTGTCGGCTGCCACCAGCTCGAGAATTGCAATTACCAAATCTTCGTAGCTGCTTTCCTTTGATAGATCCAATAAAAGCGCAAATTTAGGAATAATATGTTCAAATAACAGCCGCCGGTAAGGGATACCGGTCAAACCTAAAGACTGTCCCAAACGAAGAATAGCCTTCTCGCCGGGGGCTAACAAAAAATTCATAAAAAATTCCTCATCCCCGGTGGGACGGAGGTAATATTTGCGTCCTTTCAACCCTTGCCACTGCCGGTAAGCGTCAAAATACCCCAGTTGCAGATTAAATCTGGCCTGGTCTTGATTGAAATCCAGGATACCTCCCAGATTTTCATCAGTGGCAATATATTTCACCTTCACGTTAGGATTCAAAACTTTGCGCGTCCTGCCCGGAGCTTTGGTCCTAATGGCAATAATATCCCGATAGCCTTTTTTAACCAGCATATTTAAGGGCAGGTTATCATAAAAGCCTCCATCCATATAACGTTTGCCATCAATTTTTTCCTGTTTAAAAGCCGGCAAATTGGCACTGGCCAAAAGATACTCTATCACTTTTCCTTCCGGAATGTCTTCCAAAAATAATTCCAAAGGCTTTAGGTCAGTGAGAGATATAGTGACAAAGCCAAAAAGAACTTTGGATTTTCTCAGTTTTGATTCCTGGATATTTTCTTGCAACAATTTTTTAATAAAAGTTATATCCAACCCTTTATCTTGAGCGATTTCTTTGGCTTTCTTCATAAAGTAAAGCAAACCGTCGTGGGATATTTCCAGATTTTTTAGTTCC
Organism: Peptococcaceae bacterium; assembly: GCA_012839895.1. Taxonomy (GTDB): domain Bacteria; phylum Bacillota; class Desulfitobacteriia; order Desulfitobacteriales; family Syntrophobotulaceae; genus DUML01. The sequence continues at coordinate 21,185 of DUML01000065.1, forward strand.
AGCAAGCGGGATTCTTCGATATCAAAAACCTGGTAAGGAGAAATATTATACCAAAGCTCGTAAGCTCTTTCCAGTTGCCCCTGGACAATCATAGCCCCGTTTAAAGCCCCGATTGAAGTACCGGTTACGGCATTAACCTCAACCCCAAGCTCTTGCAAGGCTTTAAAAGCTCCTATTTGATAAGAGCCCCTGGCGCCGCCGCCTTCCAATACCAGACCATACATCTTAATCCCACTTCCGTCACTTGCTCTTTAGATTAATGATAAGCTCCACCCTGCCAAAAATCAAAACATATTAAAAGGGCCCTGCAATGGCCCCTTAAATTTCTATTTTGAATATAGTATTTCCTTTGAATTTCTAAATAATATTAAATTTTGAATTTCCTTATAGCATATTAATTATTTTTTGTATTACTAAGCGAACCGTTAATATGTTTATTCCTTAATTTTCTTGTTCAACTCGGCGACAAGCTCATCCGGATCTTTACCGTGAGTGAGAGCCGCTCCTTCCACACTCTCCATAGTTGCAGAAGGGCATCCCAAGCAATGCATGCCGAGACCCATAAAGACTTCCGCAGTCTGGGGATATTCTCTAAGCACCTGACCTATACGCATTTCTTTTGTAATCATTAAAAAATTCCTCCTTATAGGATTACCATCCTAAAAAATCAAAGTATTCTTGGTCTTATTATAAATTATGACATAATAAGAAGCAAATTTATTCATTCCAGATCCTAACTGGATTTTCTGTTATCCTGAGCCTTATTCTCCATATATATTATCCTGAATTATCCCAAACGAATATTTCTTATTTCTGAAAGAATTCCCGGGCTTTAAGGCCAAGTCAAAATCTATTTTAATTTTGTTAAAAATTTATATTGAAAAGTTGAAAGGCTTGAATCTTAGGCCAGACCAGCTCAAGCAGATACAAAAGATCGTCCCGTTGCCAGAGCGAAATCCCGGCCCCAACAACCAGTGCAGTGAATGGGAGTAACAAAAAATAACGGTATTTTCCTCCGGTCTTCCAAACGTCCTTAACTCTCCAGGGCAGTAAAAGCAGCAGGAACAGGCAATAGACAGCCCAAGGAGTAAACCAAGGCCAACCATAGCAAACCCCCACCCAAGCTATGCCAACCAAGAAAACCCAAGAATATCTTCTTTCCAACCAACAACAGAGGCCAAGAGTACTGGGGTGCTCCGGCCAAGAAGCGGCAGCCAGGCCAACCTGCATCATCCTTATCAGCGAGAATAAGGAAGAACAGAATAACCAAAGGAGTAAGGGACTTTGGCTCCTTAAAAGCAACAGTGGGGAAATATCGTAAGACAGCCAGTAAGGGATTTCCAGCGGAAGCCTAAACAAGAAAGAAACAAAGATGGCACCAAGGGTAAACATACGGCTGACAAAGCCCAAACTCCGCCAAAAGAAAGCCCGGCGGATTTTTCTCTTTGGGTTTGGATTATATAGTTCCTCGTAAGCCCAGTTTGGGCTACGGAAATTTTGAACGGTAATTAGCAAGAGAAAGACCAACCATAAAATAGCCGCTTTCTTTTCTCCAGCCCAAAACAATGTCGCTTGAGGAAAGGTATCAACGCCAGCCTGAGAAGAGGATTGATATAGCACTTGACCCCATTCTCCTTGCAGCCCATCCTCGCCTAAAACGACAACTTCCGGATTACTTCCCTTTTCTTGGCCGGGAAGAATAAGGTTATAAACTGGCAAAAGGCCAATTCTTTGTTTAACCTGCCGGAGGTACTCATTTGTCTCGGCGGAAGGCTGCGCACCTTTGGCTGCTGTCCAAGCCAAAACAGAAGGATGATGTTCTGCCAACAAGATAAGCTCTTCATAAATTTGGGGGGAGGGGAGCTTGCCTTGGGTGGCCAAACTGACAGGCAGTTCCAGCCAAACCCCCAAACCGAGGCGATCCGCAGTATAAAGCCATTCCTCATCCGGGAAAAATCCCATAAAATAAAGAACATTAATACCCTGATCTTTGAGATTATTCAGATACTCGGTAACTTGGCGCTTATTTCTAATGTTGAATTCCTGTTTTTGGGTCAAAATTTGCCCATTAATGGCAAAATTATAGTCCGGTTTCCGGACCCCGATGGGAAGTTGAACCCGGTCATAAACGCCGCGGTTATTGTTTAAGGTTAGTTCCAGTACATAAAGAACCGGGTTATCCAAACTCCAAAATTTGGTCTCCGGCAGGTTAAATACCAGATCTACTTTTTGCCTTTGACCGTCGCAGGTAAAAGGCAAGAGACAGTCAGCAACTTTTTCTCCCTGGTCTTTAAGAACGCCGCTTAAAGTCCAAACCTCAGGGCCCGATAACTGATGATTCTTTAAACTAACCCCAACCGTAAGCTGTTTTTGCCCAGGATCATAGGAAACAGTCGTCCGGGAAAGTTCAATACTGCTTTGAGCAACTGCCTCCAAACGGATTTGACCTGTTACTCTTCCCAGTTCGGGCCACAACCGGCCAAATAATTTTGCTTGTGCCGCACGAGTCGGAGCCATTTCCAGATAAAAAATATTCTCCTCACTTAAATTCAACCGGGCCGGAGAAATATCCAAGGTGTATATACCTCCTGCCCCTTCTATTTCCCCCAGGAAATTAACTTCATCAATCCCGTTGAGAAAGACCCGGGCTTGGCCATATAAACCTCCCAAAACCAGTTGAGCCGGGCGACCTCCCCATTTCCCCGTTACCCGAAAGCGTTTGGTTGCGACCTGAAAACCTTGATCCGAAGGCAAAACCAAACTCTTAACTTGAATTAATCCTTTTAAGCCTTGCTTTTCCCCGGTTTGCGATAATCTGGTTTCCTGATCCCAAGCTTCTCTTAAGGACGAATAGCTATTCCATTTCCCCCCCAGATCCTGAATAATCCGATCCGCTGTAGTGAGAGGTACAGTACTGTATAATTCCCTTCCGGGAAGATGCTGCCAAAATATTGCTAAGGCTGCAAAAGAAAGAACAAACATTGCTATTATTAAAACGCCAAATCTTTTAAACATTCTTTTCTGATTACTCCCGCAAAGTTAAGTTATTAATACTGACATAATTCGCGAAATGTACGCAAAAACCTCTTTATCATAGGCAAAAAGAGAATGCCTCCAAAAATGTACTGACCCCCAAAAGTTAGACCTAAGAATCTAAGGATTGGAGATCAGTACAAAAATGAAGACATCTTCTAACATAACAGAAAGCCTATTATTATAACAAAAAGAGAAAACTTCCGCCGGTAAATGCTGTTTAATTTTCCCTGTTTTCTTGACAAGCAGGGCATATCCCATAAAAAACAAGATTATGAGTATGAATATCAAAGCCAGTTTTTTCTGTAACAAGCTCATCCATGTTAATCAAATTACAGTGAAAATCGACAACTTTTCCGCAATTTGAACACATAACATGATAATGATTGGCAGGATTACCGTCAAACCTGCTGGACATATCACCACAAGGCAATTCCAGAATAAAGCCGTGCTCTTTAAGCATATTTAAAGTATTATAGATAGTGCCTAAACTGACTCCCGGAAATCTTATTTTTACTTGTTTATAAATCTCCTCAGCTGTAGGATGAGAATCAGTAGCCAGCAAAAACTCCAAAATTGCCTGCCTTTGGGGAGTAAAGCGAATTCCCTTATCTTTTAATCCTTTAAGTATTGCTATTGCATCCACAGTTATTTTCCTCTCATCTCCAAGTATTCAAATAATATTTTAGTTAAAATTATTATAATTACAACTTAATTATATAACTACAAATCTTCCTCGTCAATTAAAAAAAGAGTATTCGCTTGGAATACTCTTTTTTTAAGAAGATCACTAATTACTCTTCAATAATAGCTCCTGAAGGGCAGGCATCTACGCATGCACCGCATTCAGCACAAGCATCTTGGTCAATAACATATTTGCCATCGCCTTCACTAATTGCTCCTGTTGCACACTCATCAACACAGGTGGCACAGCTAGTGCATTCATCAGTAATAACGTATGCCATAGATTTGAACCTCCTCTTTTCTCCATCTCCAAAGAAACTATATCAAAACAGATGAAAAAAGGCAAGATATATTTTTCACAAAAAAATTAAACTAAAAAAATTGTCTAATATTAATGATCCAATCACTTTATTAATCCAATCACTGTTTGGAAAATGTTTATCTATTGGGGCGATAAGGCACTTTATAGAGTCTGCGCAGGCAATAAGAACAATAAGGGAGAAGACGATTGCTGACGTGATTCCGGCGAAAAACCACTTTGGAAGTATCCTCATGCTCATAACCACAAGAACGGCATTTTTCAAGCAAAATCCTTCAACTCCTAGTTGTGTTTTTCTGGACAATGTTAGGCTTTTAATCTCAATTCCTAGTATTAGGCAATTCTCCGATTTTTAAACATAAATTTTTAAAAAATTTATTAGCCTTAGCTTAGAAAGCTAAAGGCAGTTGGATAGACTTACGCCCGCTAAAGAAGTTGATTTCTTTAACTCCCAGGGACTGCAAGGTAAGGCAAGCTTCAGAAATATCACGTCCCACAGCACCCGGATGATGAGCATCGGAGCCCAAAGTAACAGGAATACCCAATTCTTTAATTAACTCCAGCAGTTTATACTCTGGGTAAAACTCCTGGACAGGTTTATAACGGCCATTGGTATTAACCTCTACAACCAAGCCGGCCTCTTTAATGGCCTCTAAAGCCGGGGCCGCTAAAAGCCTAACATCCGTTTGCGGTCGTACTCCAAAAAGCTTAATCAAGTCAAAATGACCGATAATATCGAACAGCCCACTTTTAGCGGCCTTCTCGACAATAGCAAAATACTCCTTATAAAGCTTATCGGCATCACGCTTGTGATGATTTTTTTCTTCTTCAGGATAATCAAAAAGCCAATCCCCAATTTGATGTACCGAACCAATAACGTAGTCAAAAGGGCAAGCTTGGAGCATAGCTGCAATTTCTTCTTCTCTGTCTTCCCGGTAATCAACTTCCAAACCTATTCTAACCTGCAATTCCGGATATTCCTCACCGACCTGACGCACAAGGGAGAAATTAAAATGTTCCCAATACAAATCATGATCGGCAAACCCAATGTAACTGATCCCTTTCTCAACCGCTGCATTTAAAAATTCACGGACAGCAGCTTTTGTCACCTTGCGGTCCAGGTGTCCAAGCAAGTGAACATGCAAATCCAGCATAATTAAGCTCCTTCAATTTTCTTTTTTACTTTTATTATCTTTCTTTTATTATCTTGATTTTATTTTCTTATATTTTCTTACTTTTACCTACTTTTCGAGTTATTTTTTTGAGTTATTGATTCTTTTATTTTAATTTTCTTTTTATAATATTTTAAATACATTTAATCTTGCCATAGCTTTTATTTTAATTTACCAAAAGAATTAATAATAATTAACTTTTATCTGTGTATATTTTTTAAAGGAGCGGGAAAAAATCTTAATAGTCTCACGTTTTCCAATTTTATCCCCACTCCTCTCTTTTTCTTAACTTGCGGCTTTTGATGACCGCAAGTTTTTTTATTAATACTGCTGGTCTTAGATTATTCCTTAGCTAATAAAATTAACTAGCCTGCTAAAAAATGTTTTAGCCGGTAGTTCTTACTAAGGAGACTAAAGAGCAGCCTATGCATTTATCCCTTCTCTTAACCCTTATTGGTTTTCTTTTGCTTTTAACCGGGTTAGCCTTTCTCCGGGACGGGTTGGAAAAATTCGCCGGACAACAATGGAAAAAGATTTTATACCAATTAACGGCAACACCAGGCAAAGGTTTTGTCTGCGGTATTGTCGCAACAGGTTTTTTGCAATCAAGTACAGCTCTAACCCTAATGACGGTATCCTTAGTGGATGCCAAACTTCTGCCCTTCTCTAACGCCCTGGGGCTAATCCTGGGCAGCAATATTGGTACAACCGTTACTCCTCAACTTCTAGCTTTCCCTTTAAATAAAATCTCAGCCTGGCTTATTCTCCCCGGACTCCTAATTTATATTTTAAACAAAAACCGGCTCAGATATATAATGTTAGCTCTGGCCGGTTTGGGGATTATGTTCTTCGCTCTGACCGTATTGCAATCAGCTTTGGCTCCGCTCATAGAAATTCCAACAGTCCGGAACTGGCTTCATAATTTAGATAACAACTTTATCTATAGTATTATAGCCGGGACATTAATCGCCGCAACTTTGCATTCTTCCAGTGCCGCTACCGGCTTGGCAATGCTTCTAACCGAAGAACAATGGCTTAATTTGCCTGCAGCCTTAGCCTTTATTTTCGGCGCCAATATCGGCACCTGTTTTACGGCTCTGTTTGTTTCTTTTTTCGCTTCCCGAGCTGCCCAAAGAGTTGCAATTTTTCACGTTATCCTCAATATCTTTGGGGTTTTAATTTTCTTTCCTTTTCTTACCCCACTGGCTGAAATTATTAGTTTCTTGGGCGGCAGTTTAAGCCGTCAAGTGGCCAATGCCCATACAATCTTTAATTTGGTCTCTTCTTTGCTGGCCTTCCCATTACTCCCTTATGCCAACCGTTTTCTCCAGAAAATTAGATAATGCCGCTTTGGTTAACATTCTGCTAAAAATACTAATTTCGACCGTCCCATCTGAGCTTTTCAACTTGCAAAAGGCCTTTATCCCGGTATATCTCCACTTTTTGAGCTGCACTATCGATTCTGATCAGCTCTTTTCCATGGAAAATCCGCACATTGGAATGACAGTATTCTATTGTAATGCGGCTGCCTTTCCCGGCTCTGACGATAGTTGAGCTCACATTGGAACCGCCTAGCTCCCAAATATAAATATCCCCGGCACAGCTTATTTCCCCGCCTCGACAAACACCCGCAATCTTAATATTGCCTTCAATTTTCAAAGTGGAGTTATAAATACCTTTTTTACAAAAGAAGTCACCGGCGCAATCAATTTCTGAATTTTGTACATAATTGGTGTCACACACCACATTTACAGGCATAAACTCCTCTTTGTCGGCCAAAAAGCAATCTACTGCTTTCAAAGCCCTTTTGAGGTGCTCAAAGCTTTGGGGCTGGAGCGGACCCATTCCCACCAAAAATTGCCCTATATTCATTACGGCCCCTTCCAGCTCTGGGGTAACACAATCCGGGTCTTTATTGTTAAGCAGGTTTTGCAAATCTTTTGCTTTCTGGGGTAAAGTTTTAAAATTCCGTTCTAAAATAATCTTTAAAAGCTGACCGGCATTAAAATTCCCAGGGGCATTTTGCAGTTGTTCAACTTGGGCTAAGCAAAGGCTAAGGTCTTCCCGGACTTCTTTCAACCCTTTAAAAAGCTGGGAACGAAAAACATGTTTTTCTCCCACAATAATTTTACTGGCAATAATACTGTTATTTACTTTAAGCCCGGCTTCGGCTTTCAAACTGGCTCCGGAAACAGAACCTTGCACATGGATTTTGCCACCGGAGTGGACATAAAATCCTTCAGTAACGTTTCGCCCGATTTTGACATCTCCGGGAAAATTTATGCTGCCTGTAGTTAAATCAACATTTTGGTTCACAATATAAGCATTCTCCACTTGATAAGTGTACTTATTAACCCGCAGCGGAGTACCGGCACAAGCAGCCCTTACCTCCAGGCCATCCTCCGATAGATAAACATTTTTTTTTAGTTTAAACTCAAAATCCTGCATTTTAGGGACAGGAATTATCTTGCCGAAAATATCCATGCCGGGTTTCCCTTCCCGCCCTGGAACCTTGCGGGCTAAGACCTCATCTTTTTGGCAAATCCTCAATTTACAGGCAAAGAAATCAATTTTGTCTTGTTCCTCATCTTCCTTAAAGATCGGCTCGCCTACATAATCTATTATTTCCGGCTGAAGAGGTTCAAGGGGTGGAGTATATTCAGCTATTAATACTTCCCCTTCCCCGTCAATAGTCAAGAAATCTATCCAAATGTTAGGTTTAATCCCGTAAACAATCCCTCTTTGAGCTAATTCCCGTTTTAATTCTTCTTCGCTTAAAGTTTCTCCGGGATTTGAAGAATGCTGCCAAGTTACGAATTTTTCTAAAACTATTCTAGAGGAGGGAGGTATTTCTTCAGCCAAAACATACCTGCCGGGACGTTCACGTTTTACTTCAGCCACAGCTTTACTCCCATCAGCTGCCACTTCAAGGTTCCAGGTAAACTCTTTCTGTTTTACCTCCGGGTAAAATTCCAAAACAGTTCCCGGTTGCAAACGCTGCTCCGCTTTAATTTCTTGATCGTCCAGCATTAGTTTTCCTGCTAAAGGATAAGGGACAATACTTTTAACCCGTCGTCCAGGCTTAATCAAGTATTTGTTTCCATCCCAAGATACTTTAGTATACTCCTCCGTTGCCTCCCCATCATCTGCAGCCGGTCCGCCTTCTTTTTCCGGCAAGACTACTTTGACTTTCCAATACCGTTTTAAAAGGCTGGGTTTTTCTATCACGTCAAGGTTTAGCTCCTCAGGCGAACAAGACCATTGCTTCGCATATTGTTTCCGAATGGATTCCAACGAGCTACCTGTAGCAATAATCTCTTTCATGCTTAGGCCTCCATTCCAATTTTTCCCCACAGTACACAGAATAGGCCAATAGTCCTAAAACAGTTCGTTTTCTCATGGCACTCAAGAAAATAGTAGATACGCAGAAAAAATAAAAGATAAAAGTACTGCATTATTTGGTAAAAAATACAGTCCTTTCATCTTCATTTTAATAATTTACACAATTTTTGTCTATATAAAATATTTTCTTGTTCAAATTTAAATAAACTATGAAACCTCCACTCGCTTTAAGCCGCTAAAAGAGCTGTTACCGGCTCCTGTTCCACCTGGGGGCTGAATACCGGGAGGGTTATTACCAAATTCTTTTCCTTCCCCGGGTACCTCACCGGGATTTGTCCCTTCCCCGGGCCCCCCACCTTGATTTGCCCCTTCTCCGGGTTCGTCACCGGGATCTGTTTCTTCCCCGGGATCTTTACCGGAATCCTTACCAGGTTCCGTTCCCACTTCCGGCCCATCATTTGGTTCGGTCTGATTTGGCTCGTCAGTGCCTGGTGACGGATCCCTTTGCGTGCCGGTGGTTTCATCACCATCACCTTTCACAGGCACACTATGGCCGGGAGAATCAGTGCCATTGGGATCTTTAGGACTGCCCGGCACAGTAATATGGGCTTTAATATCTGGGTCCAGCAAATCAATAACTTTGTTGTCAAATACCCTGTCCGAAGTAATTCCCAGTAACAAATTTTGTACTACTTCTTTGGCTTGCTCCCTATTTACTTCCCAGAAGCTGATATTGTCTAAATAAACACCTACGCCGGGTAAAGTCATACTGACAATATTGGAGCTGTCAAAAGAAGCGGCAACCTTTGCCAATGTCAAGAGATCAGACAGTTTCAAGTTTGTCTCTACCATTTCCATGACTTGGGGTATTAATTTAGGCAGTTTGGTAATAGTACTAGGCTGCAAGGCTTCTTTAGCAATAGCTTTCAAAACTTTCTGCTGTCTCGCCGTCCGGCCGATATCAGCCAAATCATCATTACGCCAGCGGGCATATTGCAAAGCCAAGGATCCGTTTAATCTTTGTTGTCCCTGTTGCAGGTCAATCAGACCGTCTTCTATATCCCCGGTATGGAAAGGACCCATTCTTTTTTCCACATAAATGTCAATCCCGCCTAAAGTATCAATAATCCCTTTAAAACCTTGAAAGTTAGTTACAATATATCCGTCGAGAGGAATTCCCGTTAAATCGGTGACCTGCTTTAAGAGTTCCGGTATTCCCCGGTGTAACACCGCGGAATTAATTTTTAAAAACTGATCCGAGCCAATAGTTATTCTGGTGTCTCTGGGGATAGATAGAAGGGAAATAATTTTAGTCTCAGGATCTACACTGGCAACAATTAAGGTATCAGTGTTATAGGTCGTTTCACCCGGCCTTTTATCGGCACCAATTAAGAGAACACTAACTCTGTTATCCAATTTTGCAGAGCTGTCAGGAAACTCTCCACCGCTTAAATTCTCGCTATCCCCGGGGCTAACACCTATATCCTGGGTAAAAAAAACATAGCCAAATGCTGCGGTCCCTAACAAAACCCCGGCAAACAAGACGGCTATTATTATTAATATTTTTCTTTTATTTTTAATTTTTTTCTTCAACTCTGCCCACTCCAATTGTTTTTTATAAAGTTTTATAGCTTTTATATTTTAAACCTAAAATATCAATCTTCATTCAGGTTTTAAATCAATATTCCGATTTAATTAAACTTTTTTTAATTAAACTTTTCCGGGCTGACGAATATTCATATTTAGAGTAGCCAATAATTATTTCCTGGAATGTTGCTAAAATTTTTGGCTGCTTTTCTCCCTTGCAATTATAGCACCTTGACCGGAAGCCTTCAATAAAAGAAAAAACCCATAAATTTGTATGGGCAGGCCGAGCAGCCTTATTTTAGGCTTGAATTTTGTCCCATTCTTTAAGTCTTTCCACTATTATCTGAAAGTCATCGGCCACTAGAGTTCGAGGGTCAAAGAGTATTTTATCCCTGGATATCCTGGTTAGGATTGGAATTTCTCCCTTGCGCAGAAAATCTTCCAGTTGAGTAACTGAACCGTTTAGGGGCTGAAGAGCGCAAACAACCGTCGGCAACTTGGCCGTGGGGAAGGCGCCGCCTCCTACTTGGGAATAATTATCTTCCAACTGGATGTTTAAGCTTTTTAAATCCTTAAGAGTATTTTGCAGGACAGATGCCTCTTCTCGAAGTTTACTTTTGGTCTTCATCAGCATTCCCCAAACAGGGATCTTCCAAGCCTCTCCTCTTTGATATAAACGCAAGGTTCCGGCCAAAGCCGCTAAAGTCAGTTTGTCTACCCTTAAAGCTCTGGTAAGCTGGTTGGTTTTTAATTTTTCAATTAATTCCCTTTTACCGACTATAATACCCGCTTGCGGCCCGCCCAATAGTTTGTCGCCGCTAAAACATACAAGGGAAACGCCTTCTTGAACAGCCTCTTGAATTGTTGGTTCTTTAGGGAGCCCAAATTTCGTTCCATCCAGCAAGCTGCCGCTTCCTAAGTCTTCCACGACAGGAATTCCAAATTCTTCCCCCAATTTCACCAACTCCCCGGTTGGAACAGAATGGTGAAAACCCTCAATCCGGAAATTGCTGGTATGCACTTTAAGCACCAAGGCCGTATTTTCATTTACAGCCTCTCTATAATCTTGCAGCCAGGTCTTGTTGGTTGTACCTACTTCCCTTAGCTTAGCTCCCCCGGCTGCCAAAACTTCAGGTATGCGGAAAGACCCGCCGATTTCAACCAATTCACCCCGGGAAATAATAACTTCTCTCTGCAGGGCAAAAGTATTCATGATAAGCAGTACCGCCGCGGCATTATTATTAACAACTAAGGACGATTCCGCGCCGGTCAGCTCTCGGAATAAATCCTGGATATGGTCATACCTTGACCCTCTTTGGCCTGTTTCCAGATCCAGTTCCAGGTTATTGTAATGTTTAGCTTGCTCAGCCAGGTAATCGGCAACTTCCGGAGCCAGCAAAGCGCGACCGCAATTGGTATGAAGAATTACCCCGGTAGCATTAATTACCCTTTTCAAAGATGAGCTTAAACTCTGCAATTCTTGCAGAGCTTGCCCGGCCACCCAAACCCTGATTTCCTCAGCTGTCTCCGGCTGGCTGCCGCCTATCTCCGGGCTTGTTTCAGGACAAAGAATTCTTTGCCGGGTTTTCTGCAAAACACTTCTGACAGCCCAGGTAAGGGCTGCGGGACTATAATTAGCCGCTATTTCTTCCCGTAAGGAAAGATCGGCCACAACTTCATGCACCGCCGGTAAAAGGCGTAGCTTAGCCTTATTTCCGGAACCCAAAAAAAACACCTCTTATTCTGCATTCTAAGACAAAATGCCTTAGTGAAAGCTTTTAGTTTTTTTTAAGATTTCGACATTGGTTTTGGGCTACTATATAAAAGCAAGCTTTTTAAATGGAAGCTTTGTTCACTTATTATAACAAAAAAGTTTCTTCATATGAAAGTTTCTTCATATGCTTAACGGAGGGAAAGGAATGAGGACATCCAAAAAAATTATCTATTTCCAAGAATTGAGAGACAAACGCTCACCCAAGTGCATTTTCTGTGGCAGGACAGAAAATCTCCGCTGCTTTAAAAATCAAACAGTTTGCCGGGGATGCCTCACCTCTATCAACAATCTGTATACGGCAGGCTATTTTACGCAAAAAAAGCTTACAATAAACTAAAGGGCAAGCCTAGGCTTTCCAGCTGTCATTTTCCTTCATAATAGCAATAATTCCAATCTAATAATCATAATTTTAATTTATAATAATTATAATTCCAAATATATTTGAAATACTTTGTTATACTTATTTCAAACCTTAAAAGGTATAAAAATAAAGGAGCTAATCAGCTCCTTTACCATTTCCCAATTTCTTTAGATATCTCAGGGCGTTTTCCTCGATCAGCATTTCGCCATGCTCTTTGAGGAAAACCTCCGCTATCATTATCGATTCACCAAATTCATCCAGAATAGCCTCGGCAATTTTTTTCTTCCTCGGAGTACCCAGCTTACTTAAAGTTAAATAGTATTCATCTTCATAGATATAAAGTCCAGACTGAACACCAGGCATTTCCGGCAGGAGGCGGGCCGCAGAAATAACATCTTCCAAGTCGGCAAAGACATAAACCCATTCTTGTTCGGAAGCTACTTTGCACGTTGACCGCGCCGCCTTTTTCTTATCAGCAAAACTGGACTGGATAATATGATTTATTTCGTTTTCAATATGATCTTCCTGTTTAATAACCGTAATAACGAATTCCTCTTCGGAAGCAATTGTAGCTTGGATCCAGAAAGGCTGATCAAGATTAAAACCGACTTCTTCTCTGGCCTTGGAAATTAGTTCCCAAAAGAATTGCTCAGTTCGGGCTGATCGCTGGAAAAAATCAGCTAGGGAAATATTGCGGTCTGCTAGTTCGGTAAAGGAGATAAAAATGCGAACAGTATTGTCATTAACTTTTAGAATGCGCATGACATTCCACTCTCCTTTCCCTTAACCTGCCTTGGGTTAAGATTACTTTTTTGAGAGATTCCTTTTATTATATTATAGCATAGTTAGTCAATATACTTATGCCATAAACTTCCAAGTAAAAGTATATGTTATTATATGACAGCATTAGCAATTTAGGTTAATACTATGCACCAAAAAACTTCTTTTCTTCTTGGTAAATAAACAATTTCAACCTGATCTCCGGATTTTAACTTTAAATAAGTACCGGAGTCAATTCTAACCGTCAGTTTTTCCTCGCCGCACCTGACATTCAAATAATAATCGTCTCGCCGACCCCCCGTCCTTACTTCCAGAGAATCAACCTGTCCTTTGGCCAAAGCCGGTTTCTCCATCCAATCACCATAACTTAAAACAAACATTTGAGTGTAAATTGCCAAAACGATGATGGTTAAGGCCAAACGCAGGGAAACTAAGAGCCGACGGCTAAAAGTTGGTTTCTTGTCTGCGTAATTAATCTTAATTAACTTAAAAGCCCTTGTTCCTAAAAACAAATAGATAAGAAAAAGACCGCAAAGTGCCGGCCAACTTATCCTAAGCAAATATTGATAATAGTCTAAATACATATTCTCCATGTTAGAAGAGATATCTCTTACACAATAACATAAATATAAAATACTTTCAATTTACTGTCAAGTCTGGAAAAAAGATTTATTATGTATTTTCAGCAATCAAATCCTGAAGCAGCTTTAGTTCCTCCTCCTGTAAAAGGCCTTCAGGCTTAAGCAGGATAATGATTCGCTCCTGAAGATTAATTAAACCCCCAAGCATTGGGGATTTAAGAAGCGCCGGCGGTGGAGACACTTCCTCGAAAAATTTCACCTCTTTGACTTCCTCTACAGCCAAAGCCACAAGACTGCTTTTTATCTCAATAATAATAGCATATTGAAGTTCTTGGACCTGCCGGACATCAAACCTCTTATGAAGATCAAGGAGCGGAATTGCTTGACCACGGATATTAATAAGCCCTTTAACATCTGCAAATACCTGAGGGACAGGATAAATTTTCTCCAAACGGGCAATTTCCCGTACATCTTCAATTGGAATACCATACTCTTCCTTACCTAAAGTAAAAACTACTGTTTGCAATTCCCACACCGCCTATATATGAATCTATCTTAATTCTATCTTATTTCTATAGCTAGTTCTATCCTATTTCTATAGCTAGTTCTATCCTATTTCTATAGCTAGTTCTATCCTAAACCCTATACCCTTCCGATTTCGTTAACTGTTTTTTGCAACAAGTTGTCATTCGTCTGAATAACCTTTTGATTAGCAGCATAAGCTTTGCTTACTTGAAGTGTCTTCACCATCTGGGAAACTAGTTCGACATTTGATTCCTCAACATAACCCTGGTGGATTCTTACTTCTTCCGGCAAAGCTTCTTGCGGCTCCACAGTGGAAATAAAAAGTTCCGTAAGCCCATCCTTTTGCAGAGCTTCAGCCGGAATGTTTACTATTCTTATCTTGCCCAAAATTTGATGGTTATCTTTATCTCTAATAGTGCCGTCCATATCGACAATGAAATCTTCCGGTAGAGGACCAATCATCCCGTTTTCCCCTAAGACCATATTGCCGCCGGCCGTTCTTAGCATTCCGGCCGGATCCAAGACAAAATGCCCATTTCTGGTATACCTCTCGCCCTGCAAAGTCTCAACAACAAAATAACCCTCTGAATTTAAAGCCAAATCGGTCTTAACTCCCGTCTCGCGAAGTTGGCCTGGTTTAGAACTATAATACTTACGAGCGGCATAAACACCTGTTCCCATAATTCCTAACGGCACTTTTTCTAAGCTTCCGTCAAGAGAAGAACGGGTATCTAATCTGTTCACCAGCAGCCTGGGAAAAGAAGTCACCTGTTCACTTTCCTGCCGGTAACCCGGATGATGTAAATTCTCTATGTTTTCTCGAATTGAATTACTTTGTTGGTCGCAAAGCAGCATGCCGGAAGCCGCAGTATATAATCCGCGCAGCAAGAATCTCACCACCTAAATTTAAAAGGATAACAAAACCTAACTTTGAATAACCTGGCGGAGCATATTAAGGTGAGCGGTTAAAGATGTAGCCAAAGCGTTATATTGGAGAGTATTTTGAGCCAATCTGGACATTTCTTGATCAATGTCAACATTGTTCCCATCATTGCGAAAAGAAGTACTGTAATCTTGAATTACCAAATCATTGCTCCAAGTACCTACCCCAGACAAATGCCCCGGTAAAGTCCTCTTAAGTTCAATGCTTTTTGTTTCCCCATCCTTAAGAATTGCCTGCAGGACTTGCTGAAAGTCAACATCGGAGCGTTTAAAATTGGGTGTATCAACATTGGCGATATTATCCGCCAAGACTTTATGGCGCAAACTTAGGCCATTCAGCCCGCTTTCTAACAGATTTAAAACTTTGGAATCCAGCCAACTTGCCATTCTTATCCCCTCATCATAATAGCCTGCTGCAGCATTTCATCCTGAGTCTTTATAATTCTTAAATCAAATTGATAAGCTCGTTGAGCTTCAATTAAATTTGCTATGGCTCTAACAAGATCGGTATTGGATTTTTCCAACATTCCCGCTTTAATTTCCCCGTAACCATTTTCGCCGGGAATTCCGGCCACGGCTTCCCCGGAAGCTGCAGTCGGCAGGTAAATATTCTGCCCTATTTGTTCCAAACCATCAGGGTTATTAAAGTCGTAAAGCCTAATTTGCCCCAACTCGATTAATTCCTGCTCTCCATCGCTTGGATTCGTTTCCCGCTCATCCAGTAAAAAACCCAGGATAGTACCATCTGAATTAATACTTATCTCCGTAGCATTAGCGGGAATGTTGATCTGTGGATAAAGTAGCATTCCCTCATTATTAACAAGATTCCCTTTACCATCAGGGCGGAAAGAGCCAACTCGAGTATAACCAAGTTTGCCGTCCGGAGTTCTTATTTGGAAAAAGCCTTTCCCCTGGATAGCCATATCCCAGGTAATGCCGGTTTCGACCAAAGAACCTTGGCTAAAATCAACTCTTCGTCCAAGATACATATTTCTGTCCGCTGCCCAAACATTATCTCCGCCCGGCATTACCCCGCCGTACTCTGCAATGGTATTACTTCTCTCCCGCAGGTCATAGGTTTCTTCAATGGCTAAAAGCCCTTCTTTAAAAGCCGTGGTATTAATATTGGCGATGTTATTGGCGATAATATCAATATGCCTTTGCAATGTCTCAAAATACTCTGTCGAAACCTTCATGCTCAAAAACTCCTTAAGTTATTCTCTTTTGAGGAGAGCAAATCCTTTTAATTTATAGAAATAATTATCTATTTTATAGAAATAATTCTCTAAAAATTATTAGCTACGTTTTAATTCTATTAGCTCCTGCAGAATGGTATCAGATACGGTAATCACCCTGGAATTGGCCTGAAAACCGCGTTGGGTAACAATCATATCCGTAAACTCCTGCGCAAGGTCAACATTGGACATTTCCAAAGTATTAGGAACAATAGTTCCTCGGCCGTCTTTACCAGCCGTCCCAATATTGGCATCTCCGGAGTTATTGCTTTGGGTAAATAAGTTATTGCCTACGGCAGTCAAACCGGCTTCATTAGGGAATTTGGCAATAACAATCTTATACATCGGCTGAGTAATGGATGTAGAACCATCGCTGAAAACCCCGGTAATAACCCCGTTTTGGTCAATACTATAGCTAGTTAACTTGTGGTCGGGATCCGTATCCGAAGGATCTCCCAAGCTGAATTTGATGGTTTCGGTAGCAGTTCCATCATCTGGGAAAGAAGAACCATCGTACTTATAACCTTGGACAAAAGCCCCTGTTGTCAGGTCAATTAAATTACCGGACTTATCAAAACCGAAATTGCCGCTGCGAGTATAAACCATATTGCCGCCCAGTTCCAAGACAAACATCCCTGAGCCTTGAATCATCATATCAGTTTCCTTACCTGTATACTGGGTACTACCCTGACCCATAACTATATCTACGGAACCTAAAGTTGAACCTAATCCTATCATTATTCCGTTAGTTCCGCCGTAAGCAGGGGTAGGCGCATCATCCGGCGCCGATGCTCCCTGAAGAGCCTGGCTAAGCATGGTAGCAAAAGTTGCCCTGGATTTTTTATAACCCGGAGTATTGACATTGGCAATATTGTTACCTATCACATCCATACTGATTTGATGGTTTTTTAAACCGGTAATGGCGGAATACAATGAACGCATCATAAGGCATGACCCTCCAATTACTTTTGATTAATCCAATTACTTTAATAATAACTTTTATTTCTAAATTACTTTAATCAAATTTGCTTCTCGTCCGCAATCTCTCCTGTTTCTTCAGAGGGCTCTACCTCAGGGAGCCCTTCTCCAGGGATACCTTCTTCAGAAAGCTCCTCTTCAGGAATTTCCTCGCCTATCGCTTCTTTTATTTCAATGATGTTTTCCAGGTTGACTAAAGTATCCCCAATCATTACCTGCAAGAAACTATCACTTAATTTTATAGAATTAATCCGGCCGAAAACTTCTTGTCCGGTATTATCTATGCCCACCGCTTCTTTGCCGATAAGAGCCGCACCTTGGGTTAATAACGACTGGTTAAGTAGCATGTTCATACTTGTACGCATAGCCTCAAGGGAATTGTACATTTTAATCGTTTGTTCCAAAGCACTAAACTGAGCCATTTGGGCAATAAACTCGGTATCTTGCATAGGATTCATTGGGTCTTGATTGCGGAGCTGCGCGATTAAAAGTTTAAGAAATTCATCTTTGCCCAGCTCTTGGTTTGGAATTTTAGATTCTGGCTTGGAATATAGGGAGTTGTAGTTAGAATAATTAGGGCCATATACAGTAGGCATCTTGCTTTCCTCCTAATTAAGCACTGACATTTATCCTGCTACCGGAACCACTGCCGGTATAATAGGCAGCGGCTTTAAATAGAGGGGTGTTTTCCTCTTCCAACTCCTGATAGGAATAATTGCTGCCAAATCTAGAAAATTCCCTCTCGCTTTCCCTATTGCCATTGTCTTGCTGAGCCATTTCAAAATTACCGCAGTTCACACCCAACTCAACAAGGCCATTTTTGAGGTCTTGGAGATGGCTCTGCAGGATAAAACTTGTAGCTTGTTCCGAAGCATGAAGGACGAGATGAACCAAACCGTTTTCCAGACGCAGCAAAACCTTAACTTTTCCCAGTTCTTCCGGTTGAAGCTGAATTGTCAACTCCTTGATTTCCTTTTCCGTATTAAATTTCTGTTTGAAAAGGGACTCAAGGACTTGCGACCAGACTTTAGAGGTTTCAACTGAGTCCTGGATTCTGTTCTCTAAAGGGGCTTCCGAAATGTTCATTTCATAAGCTCTGTTCCCTGTTTGAGCTATTTGCCAATCACTTTGTTTACCTGAAAATTGTTTTTCAGATTGGTTTTCCCTTTGCTCCTCTTGCGCTAAGGGCTGTTCAGGAAATTTGGTGCTCTGCTCTCCGGACCCACTCCCCAGTTCAAGCTTGCCGGAAAGCTCCTGAAGTTGCTTACCTATTTGTACTATATAATCATCCAACTCCGTAGAAACGAGAGTCGCAAACTCTCTTGCCTTGGGACTGGGATTCCCTTCCAACCCTAAGGCTTTTACGGCCGCAGCATCCACTCGAACCTTATTATCCAGCTGAGTTTCATTTTCCGTTTTAAATTGATAAGTTAGCTCATCTGGATTTACAACAACATTCTGTTTGGGAATAACGCTAACTTGTCTTTGTCCTGAAACCTTGGCCAGCTCAGCTCTCAAAACAGTAGCCTCTTCTTCGCCCAAAATCCTGGCCAGTTCAGCTTTTAAAAATTTTGCCTCTTTTTCCCTTAAGGGTCTTGCCCCTCCATCAAATAAAGAACTTGACTGTAATGAAGAATCTACCTGTTCTTCTCCTAAAATTACAGCCGGTTCGCTCTGAAGCACACTATAGCCTTTCGGCAAAGATTTGGGAAACTCAGAAGCTAACAAAGTCTTAACAACCTGCCAAGGATCGCTAACTTGATCCTGGGAAATGTTCAAGTTCTGCCCGCCGTTTAATCCGGAATTGGCCTCCTTGCCTGCCGGAAATAAATCCTGAAGAATTTGGATATAAGCGTTTTGTCCCAAAATCATTTCAGCGCTTGAGTTTTCCTCCCCTGGGACAGGCTTATACGCCAATAATTCTTCAGCTCTTTGCCCCGCCGCCAGGACCGGTTTGTCCGAAACATTGTCCATAACATTATTAAGAAGGAGCGAAAAAAGAAGAATGTCTTCAAAAGAATTCCCTTCTTTTCCCTCCCATTGCTCATGCCGGCTTCCCTCGGCACTTCCTAGCGGCAGAACATTGATAATATTCATTATTTCGCCTCACCTCCTTACCTTACCTAACAAATATATCGTCAGAAAGGCTCGGAGACTTTAGATTTTCTTTAAGCCTGTCCTGAAAGATCCTTCCGTCGTTCCTCCTTCAAGATGAAAAGGTTGTAAAGTTCCTTTGTTGCACTCAGGAAAAGATCCTTCGGGCTTCGCCCTCAGGATGACATAAAGAATGAATCAGGATTACCTAGAAAATAAAGGTTCTATAATAAATGTTGGGGTAACCAGCAGGAAAAAACAAAGCATAAGCGAAAACCTACCGGGTAAATAAACCCACCACGATCATTTACAGGAGGTTTTCCTTATGCTTAACTCTAATTATA
>DUML01000066.1 GCA_012839895.1 Peptococcaceae bacterium
ATAAGGATTTTTTATTTGATTAATAGAGGATAATCAAGAATATCTACGCTTTTTCGCAAATTTCTTTCATTTTCTTATCCTAATGGTTATTGACAATTTGAAAAATAATTTATGCAAGGTTAATGAAATTAATTTATTTAATATATTATATATTTAAAATATATTTAAGCAAACTATGTAGTAAAATGTTAGTACTTATTATTCCTTAACTCCTCCTCGATTATTTTTTCAATCTCTTCATCGCTTAAATTATACTTATCCATCATTTCACGAGCCTTTTGGCGTTGTCTATAATAATACTCCCTGCGCCTTTCCTTCAATTCTTCTATATCCTGGTCTTCCTCCCAAGGAGAATAATAGGTCCGTTTATTACGAAAAAATTTATATAGATTATAGGATATAAAACCGGTAATAAAAAGCATTATTAAGGCCATTAATGGGCTGCCAAATCCGAATCCGATTATCATTGCCAACACCTCGAATCCAAGCATTATTTTACCTAAAATTTCACAAAACATAAAGAATAATTTTGTTTAAATTATTTTATTTTAGGAATATTTAGCATAATGAATAAAACTCGGGCTTTTCCATTTTATGGAATGAGTATAGCAAATAAGTTATTTATTACATATTATAAACCAGATATTCACTTGGTTCAGTCGTAAAAAAATTTGGGAGGATGAAAATGGGCAATAACCTGTTTAATAAGAATAATTACCTTTATTCAAAGGAAACAGCAAGTTTAACTTCTAGAAATAGAAGATTTAACCCAGTTCTTTTCATCCCCCCGGCTCCTTCCTATCCCAATCACCCTCCTTTTCCACCTTATTCTTATTATTTAAATCCCGTATATCCACCATGGCAGTTAACAACGCTAACTATAGAAAGCACCTATTTTTATCCTTATTATACAAAGATTAGTATAATCCTTATAGCTATTCTTCTTTTAGTTTCCCTCGATCTTATTTTTGTCAGACCTATTAAGTATCGGTAATTTACTTAAAGAACCTTGAATTCACATAGGAACTTACTTTAAGAAGGACTGGTTCTCTCTTGAGGTTGTCTAATTCTATCCTTGGGTTTAAAGATACTTGGCCTTAAATTTGCTACCGGGACGGGATATCTGACAATTATGGTCATTAAAGCCTTAAAGTCTAAAGGTATTAAAGGCCAAAGGTAAGGGACACCAAAGGACTTTGTCCTTAGGAGTAAAATAAATAATGCTAAAACACCTGCGGCAAAGCCCCAGAAATTAAACAGACCAACCATGACAATTAAAAATAATCTTGCTAAGCGATTGGCTTGAGCCAGTTCATAACTTGGTGTAGCAAAAGTGCCGACGGCTGCTATCGATAAATACATAATAACTTCAGGCGTAAATAGCCCAACCTCGATAGCAATATCCCCGAGCATGAGTACTGCAATCAAGCCCAGTGCTGTTGCTAAGGGGGAAGGGGTATGAATTGCTGCCATACGCAAGATATCGATAGCAATTTCCCCAATAAACGCTTGTAAGAGAAGCCCAACCTTAGCCGGTTCCGCCACGCCGATAAATCGTAAGTTTTCCGGCAAAAGATGGGGGTTTAATGCCGCTGCCAGCCAGAGAGGGAAGAGAAAAACCGAGGCCAATATTGCTAAAAACCTAACCCAACGGAGATAAGCTCCAACTACAGGTTCTTGACGGTATTCCTCAGCATGTTGGACATGATGCCAAAGAGTACAGGGAGCAATTATGACACTGGGAGAAGTATCAACCATTACCAAGACGTTGCCTTCCAAAAGATGAATGGCTGCAACATCAGGTCTTTCCGTATACCTCACCCGGGGAAAAGGATTCCAAAACTTACTGCCCAAAATAAATTCCTCGACACTCTTTTCAGCCATGGGAATTCCGTCAATTTTAATATTTTTAATTTCCTTTTCGATGTATTGAACCAGTTTGGGATTGGTAATATCTTCAATATATACAATACAGACATCAGTCTTCGAACGGCTTCCCGCTTTGACCAATTTAATCCTTAAGCCTGGGTCACGCAAGCGGCGACGAATTAAGACGGTATTAAATATTAATGTTTCAGTAAAACCGTCCCTAGATCCTCTGGTCACCCTTTCTACATCCGGCTCCTCCGGCTGGCGGGTCGGATAACTCCGGACATCAACTATGATGGCCTGTTCTTTCCCTTCCACAATAACAGCCATAGCTCCGGAAAGGATAAAATAAATTACTTCGTCCATTGCTTCTACTTCTGAGACCTGTAAATCGACAATTTTAGACTTAACCAGTTTTTCTAAAGTATTAACGATTAACTCGGCTCTTTCCGTCTCCAGAAAAGCTTCTAAAATCAAATTTGAAGCGGGTCTTCCCACCATACCATTAATGGAATAAATAGCTAACTTTTTGCCACCTACGGTCAATTCCCGGACAATAACATCAAAACTCTCATTAACACCTAACTTCTTGTTAAGGAAATCTACATTTTCTTGATAATTTTTAGAAATAGGAACATTTGTTTCAGCGCGTAAGGACATTTTAAATCAACCTTTCGGATTAAATACTACTGCAACTAAATACCCAAAAAACAAGGCTGCGGCAATACCAACCGCTGTGGCTTGAATCCCCCCGGAAAAAGCGCCGATTAAACCGCCGCTTTGCGCCCCTTCCATGGCGCCTTTCGCTAAGGTATAGCCGAAACCTGATAAAGGGATTGTGGCTCCTGCTCCTCCAATTTTGACTAGAGGTTCATATAAACCTAAAGCTCCCAAGATGACCCCACAAGTTACAAAACCGACGAGGACATGGGAAGGGGTAATTTTTGCCTTGGTCAAGTCCATTAACAATTGACCCACTACACAGATCAAGCCGCCAACCAAAAAGGCAGGAATTATATTGTTAAACATGATTTGCACCTCCCTTATTGCATTTCCAGAGAAATAGCATGTCCAATTGCCGGCATGGACTCTCCCTGCAAGGCTGAAGCTGGACTATGCAGAGAACCGCTGCCTATCAGAAGTACTTTTTTAATTTCTCCGCTTTGCATTCTACTTAAAATATTGCCTGTTAATACAACTGCCGAACAACCGCACCCGCTTCCTCCTGCGTGGGTATCCTGCTCGGTATCAAAAATCATTACTCCGCAATCTGTAAAAGTATTCCTGATATTTAAATTGCTTCTTTTGAGAAGTTCTGTTACTAATTGCAGACCAAGCACCCCTAGATCTCCGGTTAGAACTAAATCGTAATAATCCGGAGGACGATTTAGGTCTTGAAAATGGTTCAGGATAGTATCAGCAACAGCAGGCGCCATGGCCGCTCCCATGTTATTTGTGTCAGTTTCGCCATAATCAATAACTCTGCCAATAGTAGCTGAGGTTAATTTGGGTCCATTGCCGGCATCAGCCAAAAGAATACTGCCGGCACCCGTCACCGTCCATTGAGCATACATTGGTCTCTGATTACCTTGTTCGGTAGGAAGCCTATACTGTCTTTCAGCGGTATCATGATGGCTGGATGCGCTGCACAATACTTTGGACGCATAGCCGCCGTCAATCAACATTCCTCCCAGTGCGAGAGATAAAGCCATAGTGGAACAAGCACCATAGAGACCAATAAAGGGCAAACCCAGCTGGCGAGCAGCAAAATTGGAAGAAATAATCTGATTTAAAAGATCACCAGCCAATATATAATCTACAGATTCTAAAGGTACCTGCGCTTTATCAATTGCCCCCCGCATTGACCTTTCCAGCATTTTGGCTTCAGTTTTTTCCCAGGATTTTTCTCCGTCATAGGTATCTTTAAGAATAACATCAAAACTATCTCTTAAAGGGCCCTGCCCTTCTTTGGGGCCAACAACGGAATAACCGGATATTACGACAGGGGGATTTTGAAAGAAGACACTTTGATTTCCAGCTTTTTTATTTTTCAATCCAGTCATCTCCTTTCGTCAGTTCAATTACCTCAACAATAAATAGATAATCCCCACAATAATAGAGCTGGCAATTCCATAGACTAAAATTGGTCCGGCAATGGTAAACAGTTTGCCGCCGACACCAAAAACATATCCTTCTTTTTTATATTCCAGTGCCGGAGATACCATAGAATTAGCGAAACCGGTGACAGGGATAATTCCGCCTGCTCCACCAACTCTAACAATCTCATCATAGACTCCCAGGCCAGTTAAGAGAGCTCCTAAAAAGATTAATGTTGCCGTTCCGGCAATCTGAGCTGAAAGCTTAGTTAATCCCAGGTAAAGCATATAAGAGTTAATTATTATTTGTCCTATGCTGCAGATTAATCCCCCTACTAGAAAAGCTAAAATAGTGTTTTTAACCACTTTAGGTTTAGGAGTTAGTTTTTTGGTGATCTCTTTATATTCCTCTGGCGTAACTTTGAGAGTAGGAGGACGCAAATCAGAGTTTGGCATTGAAGTCTCACCTCTTATATGGCTAATATTGTTTAAGTTATTTTTCCCCATAACTTTGCTTGAAATTCGATATTTTTTACACAATTATTTTATTGTCTTTCAAATACGTGGAAAAATGACAAGATATTAAACCTCTCAAATAGAGGAAAATTCTGGATAACGTCGAAGATTATTTTAACTACTTGCAGTATAGGAGTGTGTTTCTACAAAATGAAAAAGAGAATCGAGCGTCAAACTCTCCATCTCTATATTGAAGGCGAGCTGGATATGAATAATGCGGATGAATTAAAACAACTTATTGATTCGGAAATTGACAAAAAAGGAATCCGCACAGTTGTCCTGCACATGGGTGGTTTAACCTTTATTGACAGTTCTGGTTTAGGGGTTATTTTAGGAAGATACAAAAAATTACTCCCGCTAGGAGGAAAAGTATTAATTTCCAATGTACCGCCGCATCTCTATAACATAATGGAATTGTCAGGACTTCCGAAAATCATAGAATTTATACCGGAAGAAAAAGCACTGTAACCATAACTATGGAAAGGGGAAAAAAGATGAAAGTAAATAAACTCCAGCTCACATTTTCCAGTCTACCAGAAAATGTTACCATTGCCAGAATGGTGGCTTCCGCTCTTGGAGCACAGTTGGATCTCCCAATTAATGAACTGGAAGAACTAAAAGTAGCTGTTTCCGAAGCAGTTTCCAATGCTATTATGCATGGCTACGCTAACAAACCAAATTATTTCGTAACTGTAGATTTTGAAGTAACAGCAAGTAAAATCAAAATCCAGGTCAGTGACCAAGGCTGTGGAATTCCTGATATTAAACAGGCAATGCAGGCCTCTTTCTCCACTGACCCCGAGAGGATGGGCCTTGGTTTCATCTTTATGCAATCTTTTATGGATGAGCTTCGGGTTGAATCGGAGGTAAACAAGGGAACCAAGGTCACTATGGTCAAAAATATTAATCCCCAGTCACCCTCCTCTCATTAAGAGGAGGTAGAGTTATGATCCAAAGATTATCTGATATGAACTTGCCGCGTTTTCCCTTGCTTTCTGAACAGGAAATGACGGAGCTTTTGCTTAAAGCTCAAAAAGGCGACAAGGCAGCCAGGGAACGTTTGGTTAATTGTAATTTAAAATTAATTTTTAACCTGATTCAGCGTTTTGCCCATAGAGGATATGAACTGGAAGACCTTTTTCAAATAGGTACCATTGGTTTAATGAAAGCTATTGATAAATTTGACTTCTCCTATGGTGTCAAATTCTCAACTTACGCTGTGCCGATGATTATCGGAGAAATAAGAAGATTCTTACGGGATGACCATCCTATTAAGGTACCTCGTTCTTACAAAGAATTGGTCTACAAAATTAATCGTTCTCGAGAAAAACTCTCTTTAGAATTGAAAAGGGAACCAACTATTAATGAAATATCTACGGATTTAGGCGTCCCCAGTGAAGATATTATTATGGCATTAGAAGCGGTTCAAAATCCAACCTCTATTCATGATACTCTTTACCAAGATGACTCCGATCCCATATATGTTTTGGATCAGCTGCCTTTACAAAAAGAATCAAGCCAAGAATGGTTTGATAAAATTGCCTTGATGGAAGTACTGGAAAAACTCCCGGAACGGGAAAAAAAAGTTTTAATAATGAGATTCTTTGAGGATAAAACTCAAAGTGAAATCGCTAAAATCATGAATCTCTCCCAAGTCCAAATTTCACGTATTGAAAGGAATGCTTTGCATCGTTTGAGACAAATTCTTCAAGAGGGGCAAGAATACTAAGGAGCAAAAATAGACGGTTTAAGGCTATAGGATTCCTGGATAGTTCTTTTGACCATTTCCACAAACTTTGCTCTACTCACATTTTTATCAGCTACAAGATTTACTCTTCCCTCTTCCACTTGTCCACAATAAAGGATTATTTCACCTAATTTTTGACCTTTGGCCACCGGCGCTGTCACGACAGGCGTTAACTTTGTTTCCATCCAACAATCGTTTTCTTTTCCTTTTTCCACACAAATTCCCACCGGGCTATCAGCAACAAGATCTACCCTGATGTCCGAACCCTTGTGCACTAATACTTCTCCTTGTTTAGAACCAGCAGGGGCAAATTCTTTATACGTATAGTTGGCAAAACCATAATTATAGATTTTCATCGACTCCTGAAAATGCCCTCTAACTTCCGGCACAGCCATTACAACACAAATCAGCCTTAAGCCATTACGCTCTACCGTGGAAGCCAGGCAATATTTAGCTTCTTGTGTCCAACCTGTTTTGAACCCGTCGGTACCCTCGTACCACCATAAAAGTTTATTTGTATTCCAAAGCTTAAACTCCCCGTTGCGGAGATCATATTCTTTAATAGAAGTAAGTTTTGTTATTAAAGGATATTTAAGCGCCTCCCGTCCAATTACAGCCAGATCGTAGGCACTGCTGTAATGACCTTTAGCGGGCAAGCCATAAGAATTAACGAAATTTGTATTCTTTAAACCTAATTCTTTTGCCTTTTCGTTCATTTTGGCTACAAATTCTTCATGGGTTCCATAGATGTGTTCAGCTACCGCCACACAACAATCATTGGCGGAACCTACCGCAATTGCTATCAACATTTCTTCTAAAGTGAATTGTTCTCCAGGTTCAAGCCAAATTTGTGATCCACCTAAAGAACTGGCTCTCTCGCTGGCAGTTACTATATCCGTTAACTTAACTTTACCCGCTTCTATTGCTTCAGCTGCTACCAATAAAGTCATGAGCTTGGTAACACTAGCCGGTGGAAGCTCCTTACGGGGATCTTTTTCATATAATATTTTACCTGTTGTTGCCTCCATTAAAATTGCGCTTTCGGCAGAGGTTTCAATATTGGCGGCCTTTACAGGCGTGACGTTAAAGGTTAAAAAACAAGTACTGACCAAAACTATTATCAATACCCCAAGTTTTCTTTTTTTGGGCATACTATAACCTCCCGCTCCAAATGTTTCAAAAATGATTAATAGCGGTTTTAGTATACCCTTAAATAAAGTTTAATATTTCAAATTTATCTATATTTGTTTGGTACCTTCAGAAAACCTCGCCCATGCCAATAACAAGGGTTAAAAAAAGCTAACGGTTTCTTAAAAATTATATGTTTCAGCACACAGCCTCGCACAACGCCTATGCCCTTTTCCTCAGCTTGAGCAGCAAATTCCGGCGTCCAATTTTTCTCTTGAAACCAAATATATTTACATTGTTTGGCTGCAGCAGCTTCAATAAAACCCTCCAGAAATTCCGGTCTAAGACAAGGAACAACTACATCAACTTGTCCAGGAATGCTTTGTAAATCGGAATATAGTTTTCTGCCTTCAAACTTATCTAAATCAGGGGCTACTACATATACTTTACAGCCAAAATCTTGCAACGTTCTCCATACTTTCCAAGCATGCCGATGTTTTTTTAAACGATCGGCATTAGCCAAAACTGCGAAGTTCATACTTGTATCAATTTGATCGATTATTTTATAGACCTTTTTTCTTTTCTCCATCTCCATCGCCCCCCGTAAAACAAAATTCTTAATAAAGCTTATGATCTTTAAAATCGGAATTTGCTCTAAAAAGAAAAAAGAACCGTTGCACATTAAACCAATTTAATTGGTTAGTGCAGAGTTCTTTTTTCAATCTTAAAAAAAGTATATTTTATTGCATTACTTAGCGAACCGTTAAAGCAGAGAAGCCTTGTGAGCGCAGCTTTTGCAGCGTTAAACTGCACCATGGTTTACAGCTGGTTGAGTATCCACTAAACTGTCGATACTACCCTGGAAATAAGCGGTGGCGATGAAATAGGATGATTCTCGATGACAAAGGCCTCGGCTAGCAGTTGCAAAGAAGGTTCAATTTGTTCCTCCTTAGAAGTATAAAGCGTAGCTAACGGCTGGTTGGCTTGCACATAATCCCCGCATTTAACATGGAGATAAATACCTGCGCCATAATCAATTGGACTTTCTTTGGTCTCTCTTCCCGCTCCCAGAAGCATAGCGCTAATCCCAACTTGGCGAGCATTAATTCTATGAACATAGCCCGCTCTACTGGCTTTAAACTCTACTCTGATTGGTGCTAAAGTTAGATCTTTCTCAATTAAAACCTGTTTCTCGCCACCTTGCGCGGCGACAAATTCCAGGAATTTCTCCCAGGCTTGGCCATTGGTTAAAGTAGAGGTTAAAAGGTTTTTCGCTTCCTGAAGAGAATTGGCTTTTTGCCCAAGAAGCAGCATCCAACCGGCTAATTCCAAACATACTTCCTGAAGATCCGGCGGGCCATTCCCCTGTAAAGTATCTATGGCTTCCAAAACCTCAAGACTATTGCCAACTGCATTACCTAAGGGTTGATCCATATTGCTTAAGACAGCAACCGTTTTTCGATTTAAATTCTGCCCAATGGCAACCATAGTTTTAGCCAGCTCCTCAGCCTTGGCGACTGAAGTCATAAAAGCGCCAGAACCATATTTAACATCCAAAACAATGCCCTTTGCGCCTGAGGCAATTTTTTTACTCATAATGGAAGAAGCAATCAAAGGTATTGAATCTACGGTGGCGGTAACGTCCCTTAAAGCATAGAGTTTTTTATCGGCAGGAACCAAATTAGCGCTTTGGGCAATAACCGCTATTCCTACTTGTTTGACCTGGCGGAGGAAATCTTCTTGGCTTAATTCTACCCGAAAACCCGGTATTGCCGAAAGCTTGTCGATTGTTCCCCCTGTATGGCCTAGCCCACGACCGGACATTTTGGCTACAGGAAGTCCGCAAGCTGCTACTAACGGGCCAACTATCAGGGTTGTTTTATCTCCCACTCCCCCTGAACTATGTTTATCGACGGTGAATTGTCCAATGTCGGAAAGATCGACTTGCTCGCCGCTTTCTACCATGGCTAAAGTTAATTGGGCAGTTTCCTCTGCACTCATCCCTTGATAATAAATAGCCATAGCCAAAGCTGCCATTTGATAATCAGGAATGTCTCCACGGACATATCCTTGAACAATATACCTTAGCTCATCTTTCGTTAGAGGCAAACCATCTCTTTTCTTGGCAATTAAATCTACCATTCTCATGGATTTAAGCCCCCTCCACTAAAAGCCTCTTCAACTTTAGAAGCTCTCTCATGTTCTAGATATCCTATAAGACTTCCAGAACTTTCTGAACATAATTTATAAAAACCTTTTCAACTTTTTCCGTAGTTGCTATCACCTCAGCATGACTGAGTTTTTGCGGTAAGATTCCGGCTGCCATATTTGTAACACAAGAAATGCCTAAAACTTTGATCCCGCAGTGATTGGCAACAATGACCTCAGGGACGGTTGACATCCCCACTAAATCGGCTCCAATTATTCTCAAGAACCTTATTTCGGCCGGAGTCTCATAACTGGGACCGCTGACAGCAGCATAAACCCCTTGTTGAGCCTTAAGACCCAATTCTTTCATTACCCCTAAGGCTTTTTCCAACCATTTAGAATCATAAGCTTCACTTAAATCAGGAAATCTTGGTCCTTGAATGGATATATTAGAGCCTCTAAGAGGGTTATTACCCATCAAGTTAAGATGATCCTTAATCAGTACCAAATCTCCCGGTGCAAAATCAGGATTAATTCCGCCGGCGGCATTTGTAACTATTAAACCTTTTACATCCAGAGCTTTCATAAGGCGTATCGGAAATGTTACCTCATGCATTTCATACCCTTCATAGTAATGAAAACGGCCCTGCAATATCATAACTCTTTTCGAGGCTAGTGTACCGACTACTAATCTCCCGGAATGGCCGGCTACAGTGGAAACAGGGAAATGAGGGATCTCCTTATAAGGAATTATTGTTTGCCTCTCTACCAGCTCGGCCAGCCTTCCCAAGCCCGAACCTAAAATAATTCCCAGTTCCGGCGGCTCGGAAAAAATATCAAGCAAATATTTTTTGGTTTCATTTAAGCGGGTTATTAATTTTTTTTCTGTAATCAATGCTTCAATTCCTCCTTATCATCTGATAAAAACTCTCGCCGGCAGCCAAAGGTTTAAGGTCAAGGTACTCGGCAATTGTCGCGCCTACATCGGCAAAAGTTTTTCTAATTCCGAGATTAATGCCCTTTTGACAGGGAGAACCATAGATAAGTACAGGAACATATTCCCTGGAATGATCAGTACTGGAAGTTGTAGGGTCACAACCATGATCGGCTGTAATGATCAGCATATCCTCTTTTTTTAGTTCCGCCAGGATTTCCGGCAACCTGGCGTCAAATTCTTCTAAAGCTTTAGCATAACCTTGAACGTTATTTCTATGTCCGTAAAGCATATCAAAATCAACTAAATTGGCAAAAATTAACCCCGGTTCGTCCCGTTTTAAATATTCAATGGTTTTATTAACTCCGTCCATGTTGTCTTTAGTTGGAGTAAATTCACTAATTCCTTGGCCAGCAAAGATATCATTAATTTTGCCTACCGCCCATACTCGTTGGTTACTGGCTAAAACGTGATCCAGTAAAGTTGGTCCAGGCGGTTTAACTGAAAAATCGTGCCTATTGGCTGTTCGCTGGTAATTACCTGCTTCCCCGATGAAAGGGCGGGCTATGACCCTGGATACTCTTAAATCGCCCACTAACATTTCCCTGGCAGTTTGACAAATGGCCATTAATTCTTCTAAAGGGATTACTTCTTCATGAGCCGCTATTTGGAACACGGAATCTGCTGAAGTATACACTATTGGTTTTCCGGTTGCAACATGTTCCGGACCTAAACGATTGATAATTTCAGTACCTGAGGCTACCTCATTGCCTAGCACTTCCCGGCCAATTCTCCGCTCAAATTCCTTAATAAATTCCTTCGGAAATCCTTTCGGAAAAACCGGAAAAGGTTTATCCAAAATAATCCCGGCCAATTCCCAATGTCCGGTAGTAGTATCCTTCCCTTTAGACCTTTCCGCCAACTTCCCGTAATTAGCTTGCGGCTCGGCAGCAGGAATCAAATGCGGAACATTAATTATATTTCCTAAACCTAATTCTCTCAGATTAGGAAGATGTAATCCCCCTACCTCTTTAGCTATATTGGCCAGAGTATTGCTTCCCTGATCGCCGTATTCCCAAGAATCCGGCATTTCGCCAACTCCAACGCTATCCATTACAATGAGAACTGCCCTCTTCACCATCTTTTCTACCTCCTTGCCGTGCTCGAGGATGAGATTTCCGAAATACTTCCAGAATTCTTTTTCGGGAAAGATGAGTATAAATTTGAGTCGTAGAAATGTCGGCATGTCCTAACATCTCTTGTACAGAGCGAAGGTCCGCGCCATTATCCAACAGATGAGTGGCAAAACTATGACGTAAAAGATGTGGATAAATATTATGTTGCAAGTTATTCTCCTTAGCCCATTTTTTTAAGATTTGCCAAATTCCCTGACGGGAAAGAAGTTGACCCCGGGAATTTAGAAACATGGCATTTTTGACTATAGCTGAAGGTTTAGGATTACGAGCCAAAAGGATTGGCCTGGTAGAGGAGAGGTATTCTTCAAGAATTTGAATTGCCGGCTCCCCCACAGGAACAATCCTTTCCTTATTACCTTTGCCCCGACAACGAATATATCCCAATTCAAAAGATATATCATTAAGACTTAAACTTATTAATTCGGAAACCCTAAGGCCACTGCCGTATAATATTTCCACAATTGCACGATCTCTTTTACCAAGGAGCTCACAGTCCTTATCTTTGCCCATAATGTCGAGCAGAGTCTTTTCAGCAATAACTCCGGGCAATTTTTGATCCAACCTGGGTGTATTCAAAAAAATAGTAGGATCAAGTTCAATCTTATCCTCTCGGAGAAGAAAAGCATATAACCCTTTAATGGCGGCAAGATAACGAGCAATAGTTCTTGCCGAACGGCCCTTTTCTTTTTCCTGCAGGAGAAAAGACAAAAGATCGGATGTGCTGCATTCCAAAAAATTAAGAGATTTGGAGCACAAGAAATCATCGAGTTTAGTCAAATCGCGCCTGTAACTAACACAAGTATTGGCAGCGAGCCCTCTCTCAGCTTTTAAATGATATAAAAACTCCTCGATTAATTCATTTTTGGCTGCCATTTTTCTTGATTAATACCTCCCTGCTTTTTTCATTTCTACGCAAGGAGGTATTTTCCTTTAGGTTATTATTTTTCTCCAATGGTTTTTTATTCCCTAATTGCAAACTCCGAAAATTCAGCTAAAAAACTAAAAGCCGCACACCAAGAAGTGAAAAATACCCTTGCAATACACCGGCAGCTATAGCCCCCAAAGAAACCAGCAAAGAAGCCGCACAATAATAAGAAAAATCTTGTTTTAAAATACGGCCATTACTTTTTCCCTGCAAAAGAAGAAAAGAAAAAATGGTCGCTAAACCCGATCCCAAAAGCAAACATGGAATCGCCAAAAGAGAAGGAACAAGAAGAGTTACTAAGACAAGACCAAAGCCCAAGAGTTTTTTTATATGCAAAATAAAAGCAATGGTAAAACCAAACACAAAACCTCTGGTAAAAACAATCAAATAAACTAAAGGTGTGCCAATTACCGTTAAACCTAATAACCAAATTCCAGCCATAATTAAAAAATTATCTTGAGCCAGCTGTCGTAAAAAAGCGGGATTAATACTTCTCGGTTGTTCTTCAAGAAGAGTATTTAAAAATTGAGTTAAATGGGCGGTTTTATTCGGATTCAGGGCTCCGACGCCCAAAGCCCCAAATACCACTCCAGCCAGGAAAACACAGCATAGGGTCAAATAGATTATCCAATATTGCCTGATATGCTCAGCCAGAATTTTTTTCATGAAATATACCTCCTTGAGGACTTGCCCCCAAAGAAATATATTCCATTTATTGCTAAACTATGTCTCTTACTTTCCCATAGTATCCTCCGCCGCCAGGACTAAGTTCCAGTTTTCCCGTCCTTGCTTTAAGGATTATTTCCGCAACCTTTTCCCCAACTACCGCTACTAAATCTTCCTTTGCAGCCTGGTGGTAGACAGTAAGTTCAGTTTTGAATTTTTTTAACAATAAAGCATATTTTTTCGGTCCTATTCCGGGTAAAAATTGCAAAGGTACACGGTATACATAACGGTGGTCATTTTGACGGAAGTTTATTGGCATGTCGGCAATTTGTGTTAAACGATCCAGTACTCCAATAATTAGCTTTTCAGAGCCGCAAAATGGGCAACAACAAACAACCGGTGGGTTGACTGTGCTGACTTGCTTGCAATTCAAACAGTAAGAGCGATGATATTTTCCCATTTGCGGAGGTAATCCAAAATTTTGAATAACCTGTCCCTCTTGTTTTATAACCAGATTGCTTAACCCCGAAAAAGATACTTCCGATAGTTCTAAAAGATTATACTCTCTCGCAATATTTACCAAAGAATGGGCATCGGAATTACTAAAGAGTATAATTTTCTCCAGTTCACTAAGGCTTAAAGCCATTTTTCGGTCTGCACTTAAACCCATCTCCAAGGCTAGGGGAAGCTTTGGCAAAACTTCCGCCAATCTTGAACAACAAGCCCCATAAATGCCTTTATGGGGGGTAAAAGCATGAGCAGGCAGCCAGATCCCCTCATTGTTTTCAACTCTGCTTATCCATTCCCCTGGTTCCAAGTAAACTTTCTGGGAACTTAACTGCCAGTTACTGATATACTTCTTGATTTGTTCACAGAATGCTTCCAATTGATCCAGCCAAGGGAAAAAAGCCAAAAAATGAGCATGACCTTGGCCAACCCTTAACTCTGTTTCTATCCCGGGAATCACTACTAAGTTCTCAGCTTTATATCCTCCGGAAGAGAGAGGCTTAATAAGACCTTCCCGGAGTAATTCCTTGTAATCTTGACGGACACCGAGTGAGTGGGAATCGACTATTCCGATTAAATTCAAACCTTTAACCTTATTGGAGTAGTCA
Organism: Peptococcaceae bacterium; assembly: GCA_012839895.1. GTDB lineage: Bacteria > Bacillota > Desulfitobacteriia > Desulfitobacteriales > Syntrophobotulaceae > DUML01. The sequence continues at coordinate 14,341 of DUML01000066.1, forward strand.
ATTATTTCGGGCAACGTTAAGGTTGGAGAGGCAGTCACTTTCACCGCTTTTCCGTTAAGGCTTCTGCCAATATGGATGTGTAAATCGGCAAAAATCATGCTAGTACCTTTTGCGCTAAGAGAATCCCTAAGACAGACTTAGCATCCTGGATTTGATTAGTGGTTACCATCCGTACTGCTTCCGCCCAAGGAACTTTAATTACTCCCAAGAATTCATCTTCATCGGCTTTAAGCGGTGACCATTTCAGGTTTGTGGCTAAATAGAGATATATAATCTCATCAGCAAAACCTGGAGAAGTATGAAAAACTCCCAAAAATTGCATATTCCCTTCATAACCTGTTTCTTCCCTAAGTTCGCGGACAGCACATTTTTCCGGTTTTTCACCTGGGTCAATTTTTCCGGCAGGTATTTCCAGGGTCTCTTTTGCCAAGGCATACCTATACTGCCTTACCATTAAAATATGCTCTCCTAAGCAAGCAATTATCCCGACTGCTCCAGGATGATGAACTACTTCCCTAGTTGCTGTGCGACCGTTTGGTAGCAGAACCGTATCCAGGCGGACATTAATAATTTTACCTTTATAAATTATTTCTTGGCTTATACATTTCTCTTTAAGTTCCAATATAAGTCCTCCATTTTTTTATTATTTTTTTATTTTAAGAATTCCTTAAAGCATCATGAAAAGAAAAAAAGCTAAATAATCTAGAATAAGCAAAAGTTTGAGGAGGGGGAAAATGTCATCTGAGCGGCAGTTTAATCTGTCTAACATTTTTATAACTATTACCACCCTTATTTTTGCTATTACCTCCCTGATAACAGTATATATTTCTTTATCAGCCTGGAAAGAAGAAAGAGAATCGGTTCGGCCTTATTTAACCTTTCACAGTTCTCCTGAGGTTTACTTCGACCAAAATGGTCAACTTGTTTTTGCCTTTCGCTTTACCAACGTCGGCCTTCACCCTGTTGCCAATCTCCATTGTCAAACTATTATTGCCAATAGCAATTTAACCAGTAATCCGTTACATACCGATCAATACTCCCTAGTTAACAATATACCACAAAACGCTGTTGCCGATTTAATAATTTATATTAAAAAAGATAACCAAAGAATTAATGAACAAAACCTTGATGAGCATTTTATCATCATTAATCTTAAATATACCGACCCTATCTTAACCAAAGACCATGAACAAATAATATATTTACGTTGGGCTGGAATAGAAAATGCTAAAATAAATCCAATTTTTCACGCCTCCACCGAAGAAAAAAAACAAATTATTGATTATTTAGGACAATTATAAAGCCTTTATTCAGCGCAGGTGAATAAAGGCAGCTTAAGTTTCTATTTGGTATTCAAATTTTATTGTAATAAATTTATTTAAATTAAATTCTATATCATCTTTATCCTTCTTTAAAACCTGTCAGTGATCCTTAATTTGTCGGCAACCATTGCAATAAATTCCGAATTAGTCGGTTTGCCACGATCCACATTAATTGTATAACCAAAGAATTTATTCATGAATTCAATATTTCCACGATCCCACGCCAACTCTATGGCATGACGGATTGCTCTTTCCACCCTGCTTGGAGTCGTATTATATTTTTTGGCAATCAAAGGGTAAAGTTCTTTTGTAACAGCCCCAAGCAATGAAACATCGTTAATTACACAAACAATAGCATCCCTCAAATACTGATACCCTTTGACATGTGCTGGCACTCCCATTTGTTGAATCATTTTGGTTACTTCCACTTCAGCTATTTTCGGAGATTTAAGGCCGCTGGTCTTATCATTTAAATCGTTATAAGTAAGAATTGCCTTGCTGGGAGTCTTAACCGCCGGGATTTCAACACTATGGACTAACTGTCTGATTCTTTTGCCTAAAGTCTCCAAATCAAATGGTTTTAATATATAATAATCTGCTCCCAGTTGAACAGCCCTTTGAGTCATGCTTTCTTGCCCAAAAGAAGTTAAAACAATAACTTTAGGTTTATGCCCATATGTACTAAGCTTCTCCAAAACTCCTAAGCCATCAAGATGAGGCATAATAATATCTAAAATTACCACGTCTGGTTCTTCTTTCATTATTATTTCCAAAGCATCATTACCATTGTAGGCAACTCCTACTAAAACCATATCTTCCTGGCTAGTGATATATTCCCTGAGAATTTCAATAAAATCCCGGTTATCATCAGCCAATAAAACCCGAATTAACTCCATTCCATCTTTTCCTCCTGTCAGGGAATCTTACAGTTAATTATCAAGCAATTATCAAAACAATCTTAGAGTAGTTCGACAATAATTAGTTAAATCCTGCACGAATATTTGAAAAAATCTGTTTTTTATATTATATATTATAAAGCATTCAAGGCATAAAGAAAACCGCCCTTTTGGGCGGTTGCAGCTTTACTGAGCAGGCCTGATTCATTTAACATTTTTTCTATAAATACCCCATAACCTCTTGTGGCATCATTGACAAAAACATGAGTTACTGCTCCAACCAGCATTCCGTTTTGGACTATTGGGCTTCCACTCATACCCTGAACGATACCACCGGTTTTTTCTAATAGTTCCGGATCCGTAACTTTGATAATCATATTTTTGTTGTCGTTGCGGTATGACATTATTTTTTCTATTCTGATATCAAATTCTTCAATAGTGTTGTCTTTAATCACTGTATACATTTTAGCGGGCCCGGTTTGAATTTCGGATTTCCAAGCTACTGGGATAGGACTGCTAAAAAAGGGATTGCTTATTGTTCCTTCACAACTGCCAAAAACACCGCTACCGCTATTTTTTACTATTTTTCCTGAAAAGCTGGAATTGGTCATAAATGTTCCAATTTTTTCACCAGGGTCTCCTTTTTTACCTTTTTCAATAGCATAAATTGTAGATTCAACTACTTTACCGTCTCTTAATTCTATTTGATCATTAGTGTCAGCATCAGTGATGACATGACCTAAGGCCCCAAAAGTCATAGTTTTAGGATCGATAAAGGTTAAAGTCCCTACTCCAGCCGCTTCATCCCTAATATATAATCCTACTCTATATCTTCCGGTTTCTGAACAGTAAACCGGTTGAATTGTTTTTGAGTAGATTTGGCCTTTATGCTTAATTTCTAAGGTAATGTCTTTATTCTGACGACAACTTTTATCTATTTCCTGAGCTACTTGGTAATCATTTAAAGCCTTGGTTTCATTGACTTTTAAAATTATATCCCCTACTTCAACTCCAGAATCTTTAGCTGGATAGGATTCTTTACCTTCAGAGTTTATAATAGGGGCATACCCAACTACCAATACTCCTTTAGTTTGCAAAGTCACCCCAATGGATTGTCCTCCAGGGATTACTTCAATTCTAGGTTTATTGACTTCGCTGGTTTTGGGTAAAAAACCAAAAAAATTCAATACAGGATTATAATTATTTAGTTGGGTTTGATTACTCTTATAAAAAAGCAAACTCTCTTCATTTTTTATCGCTAATTGATGAATACTAAAGGTAAAAACTAAAAGAAACCCTATAAGCAAGACTCTTTTAGTTTGTTTTTTTATCACGTTCTTTTTTCCCTCCAGCTTTTCAACCTCCTCATCATAATTTTGGAAGCTTAACCCCTGCAGGGGAACACAATAAAACTTTGAAATTTTTATTGTATTTATAAAGTCTCCATAAGAGTCGCGTTTCATCCTGGGGAATGTTTTCTAAGATTTCATGAAATTAAAATAATTTCGTAGTTATATTTTTGTTTTAGGCTTTTATTTATAAATTTAAGGCAATAAAAAAAGCAACGTTTTTTACCGTTGCTTTCAAAATTTAGGTTCTATAATAAATGTTGGGGTAACCAGCAGGAAAAAACAAAGCATAAGCGAAAACCTACCGGGTAAATAAACCCACCACGATCATTTACAGGAGGTTTTCCTTATGCTTAACTCTAATTATATC
>DUML01000067.1 GCA_012839895.1 Peptococcaceae bacterium
TATAATAAAAAATATGGTTCCAGAGTACATAAAGGTTTTGCATTAGTTCAGGCCGAACTAAATGAATTGTTTGAAAACTAACTTATACATACAAGAAGTAGTTTACACAAACTTCTTGACACTATCGAAAAATTAGAAGGGAAGACTAAAAGTCCAAATTTCTTGATAATATTAGTTAGCATTCATCTCCTAACTCTAAAAACCTTAAACCCGGAAGATTTGAGCAAACCCCTAAATACAACAAACAATGAAAAACAAGAGGGCACCGTTTAGTGCCCTTTGTGCCTTTTTAAATCCTTTGCTATTTGTCAAATATCTCCCTGCCCTCAATGGTAGACAAGTCTTCCTCGGTAAGCATGCTCTCATGACATTAATGCAGAGAGATAGCGTGTAGCTAGCCGGGTATACCTACAAAAGTTTAAACTTGTCAATATAGCCGAAGATAAAGACCACTATAATAATGACCGGCAAAATATATGTCATATAAAATCTTGTTTTTTGCGGTATTTTGAATCCCTCTCCGGTATTTACTTCTTTAAGGAAATTATCCCAGCCCCAGCCATAACGGGTCACACAGAAAAGAACATAAACCAAGGCTCCAATCAACAAAATGTTATTGCTGACGATGAAGTCTTCCAAATCCAAAATTACAGTGCCCTCTCCCATTGGCTGAATATTGCTCCAGACATTAAAACCTAAAGCACAAGGCAAGGATAAAACAATGACAGCAACCAAATTAATAAGAACAGACTTTTTCCTGGTCCAGCCTAAAAGGTCAATCCCAAAGGAAATGATGTTTTCGAAGACAGCAATTACTGTAGACAAGGCAGCAAAGACCATGAAAACATAAAAGGCGGTACCCCATAATTGGCCGGCCGGCATAGCGTTAAATATATTAGGTAAAGTAATAAAAACCAATGATGGCCCGCTTCCGGGGTTCACACCAAAAGAGAAACACGCCGGGAAAATGATTAAACCGGCCATAATCGCAACGCAAGTATCGAGAATGGTAATGTTAATACCCTCACCGGCCAAAGCACGCTCTTTAGAAATATAGCTTCCAAAAATAGCCATGCTCCCCATGCCAATACTGAGAGTGAAGAAGGCCTGTCCCATGGCAGCATAGAACATTGCCCCAAGGCCATGCTCTTTGATCCCGTCCAGATTTGGTAAAAGGTAAAAGGAGAGTCCCTCCAAGGCATTAGGCAAGGTCAAAGCCCGAATTCCCAAGGCAATCATAATCAAAAAGAGGCAGGACATCATAATTTTGGTTATTCTTTCGACCCCGTTTCTTAATCCCAAAGAACAAACACCAAAACCAAGAAGACAGGTAATAACCATAAAAAGGACGCATAACTCGGCACTGGAAACAAGCCCGCCAAAAACTCCTTCAACTTCCGCCGGAGTCTTGCCGACAAAATCTCCCCGCAACATAAAGAAAAGATAAGCCAGCATCCAACCGGAAACAGTGGTATAAAACATCATCAGCAGATAGTTACCGGCCATGGCCAGCCACTTGAAAAGGTGCCATTTGCTGCCTTTTGGCTCCAAAACATCAAAAGAGGTCGCCACGCTCTGTTTACTGGCTCGGCCCACGGCAAACTCCATGGACATAATAGGTAAGCCCAAGATTATTAAGAATAAAATATAAATAAGTACAAAGAGCCCGCCACCGTAAAGCCCGGTAATGTACGGGAAACGCCAGACGTTACCCAGACCGATGGCACAGCCGGCAGAGATTAGGATAAATCCTAACCGGGTAGCAAAAAGTTCTCTTGCCTGGTGCATAACCAACCTCCTTAATTTATATAGAAATACAAAGATATATAAATACAAAATTATGTTATCATATTATATAACATAATTAAAGTCTTAAAATATTATTTATAACAGATTATTACATATTTGATAATATCATGTTTCCCTTCTTTATTATTAAAACCTAAATTACCAAAAATACATAAAACTGCTGCCCTTTTTTAAAATAAAACATCACATATCCTCTCTCCTGATAAATTGGCTATTGCCAAATTTGGTAACGATTACCCCTCATCCCGTTATATTGTCTTATCTCTTTTAACCTATAAACAGTTTAAATCGCCATATAATGCGCGCCTGAAGTAAAGGCAGACGCCCGTCATTTGCGGACGCCTGCCTTTTCTGTGAGATTTCGCTTGTTCTATAGTTTATCTCCTCTACAACTTTGCGCTGTAATAGATAGTGCAAACCTAGTGTACCTTATACATCCCTTTGCTCTTCATATAGTTAAAAATAGCTTCACCGTGCTGCTGTTCTTCTTTTTGGATATGGTTTAAAGCTTGGCGGATATTGGTATCCTGAAATTCAAAGATAGCTGTATTATAGGTTCCGGAGACGTATTTTTCAGTTTCCAGCATGTCCTGACAGAGGTCGGCATCTTGTTGATTAACCATCCCTGTTTGCATATTAGACGCTTGCTGCTGTTGCTGGCCTTGCATTTGTTGCTGTTGTTGCCCCTGCATACTGGGAACCTGACCGTTTAAAATCTGGTTAAGGGTGTAATAATGCATTTGTTCATGCTGGGCATGTTGCTGGAACAATTGTTTCAACTGGGGATCTTGGGCCTGATTGGCATAATTGCTATATTTTTTAATACATAATTCTTCGTGGCTTTTTTGATCTTCCAGTAAATACCTTTCTTTTTGGCTAAGTTGCATTTTTGATACCTCCTGAATTTTCTTGTAAATTTTAATCTATAGGAATTTTAAGATTCCTACGCTTTAAAAAACCGCTTTAAAAAGAATTCCAGTTTAGTGTGCTGTAAACCAAGCCAAATTATTCTCTTTTTATCAATAAATATTAAGTCTCACGGAGTATATAAAGCAGCATTCTGAAAAAACTAAAATTGAACTGACAATTCTAAGCATATTTATTAAAATTCTTAATAAGGAGTGATTTTTTTTGTTTAAACACGAAAAGCAGCTCCTCAAGGATGTTAAAGTGGATGCTCCCAATCCCAACTACGCTGCTATGCTACAGGAACAATTAGGTGGGCCCCAGGGTGAATTAAAAGCTGCCTTACAGTATATTTCTCAAAGCTTTCGAATTAAAGATCCCAAGATTAAAGACCTTTTCTTGGATATCGCTGCGGAAGAGCTTGGCCACATGGAAATGGTCGCCCAGACTATCAATATGCTTAACGGCCATGACTTACAGGCGAATAATGCTACAATCGGCAATATTGAAGCCCATGTCCTAACAGGATTATCACCTATGCTCACTAACGCTTCCGGGCAACTCTTCACTGCAGGGTATGTAAATGTTACCGGAGACCTTGCCGCTGACCTCTTATCTGACATTGCTGCCGAAGAAAGAGCTAAAGTTGTTTATGAGTACCTTTATAGGCAGATTAATGACAAAGGTGTCCGAGAAACAATTGATTTCTTGCTGAACAGGGAAGAAGCCCACAATACTCTCTTCCGGGAAGCCTTTAATATGCTCCAGGATACCGGCTCCCTCCAAGATTGGGGTATTACCCAGGATTCCAAAGTCTATTTTGATATGTCAACACCCGGCAAATATTTTGATGCTCACAAGAATCCACAACCTCCAAAGTTTGCTAATCCTGATCCCGCAAATCCTACAAATCAAGCTCATTAAACTTATCGCTCAAAAAACGGGCCAAGTAGATTTTTTACTTGAGAAGAATTTTTGCCACCTAATCTGGCTCTAAATATAGAATATCCTGTGGAAACTCTCCACAGGATTTTTCTTTAATAACTTAATCTTCTCGAAGACGGGATTTTTGTAATACTAACTTATTCATTTATGTTACTATGTTTACCAGACTTCTACATTCCCAATAACTCCCGGGCAAAGAAAACGATTTGGCGGTCCAGGAAATTGTCATTGCTCTCATGGCTATAATCAGGATAAATGAGAATCTCTTTCTTACCGCCCAAGTGGTTGAAAAGAGCGTAAATGGTCGGCGGTGGGCAAGCGGTATCTTTAAGTCCTATTGATACCAGGGCGGGGCATTTAACCCAAGGTGCAAAATTCATGGCATCAAAGTAGCTTAAAAGCTTAAATATTTCTTCTTCTCGCTCATGCAAAGGATCATACATCCGAAAATACCAGTCTAATTCTGTCAACGGGCCATCAACATGTTCCTCGTAAGCGCGTCTCAGATCTGAGAGAAAAGGTATCCCGGCACTCACCGCAGCTACCTGGGCAGTAATTCCCTCCAGTTTACCGGCAAACCTGGATAGAAGCGCAGCTGAAACTATGGCTAAAGCCCCGCCTTGACTGTTGCCGAATAAACCGATTTTCTTCCCGTCAACTTCCGGCCGCCGGGCGAGGGCTTCGATGGCTTGAATACTGTCCAGATATACCTGGCGGTAATAATATTCTAAAGGAGAATCAAGCCCTAAAGTCAGCCAGCCGGAAAAAGACCCACTGGAATAGACCCTGGCATCCGGAGTATCTCCGCATTGCCCCCGGACATCCATAGCCAGAACGGCATAACCCTGCAAAGCCCAGAGCAGCAGCTCGCATATTTTGCCTTTGTTGGAAGAATAACCATGAAAGCGGATAAGTCCCGGCACTTTTTTATGTTCACCGGCTGTGGCAGGATAAAGATACCAGCCATGAAGAGTAGTTCCCTCGGCAGCTTCTAAGGAAGCTTTATAAACTTTAACCTGTTTTAACGGATAATTAATATCTTCCAGTTCCAAATTAAAAGAAACCTGGAATTCTTCGGAAATTTCTCTTTCTTCCGGATCAATCCGCCAGCTGGAAAGTCCCTCCGGGGAAAAGATTTCTTCGGCAGCCATGAGCCAGAACCTTTCAAAATCCTGCTGCCGGGTAAGTTCAGGCTTATAGTTTTTTAGCTCCGCTACTTTTTTCTCCAAGATCCCCATTATTATTCTCCTCTTTTAGTTAATTTTAATCTTATATTATTACTTCTCTTCTAGTTAATTTTAAATCTTAAATACTTTTCCACTGCTTGTATCTAATTATTTCCTTGTCAATTTGCTTAATTATTAAGGCCAAGACCGCCGCATCGTCTACTATCCCCAGGCCTACCAAAAAATCAGGAATAACATCCAGGGGAGATACAAAATAAATTAACCCTGCGATAACGGCAATTATGGCTGATTTGGATATTCCTTTGTAATTGCCGTTAGCCCAATCCCTGACTAAAGAAAAGAGCAGTTGGATTTTATCCCAAATAGCATCAATTACTTGCGAGTTTTTAGCGTTTTCAGCTTTTTGCCAAGCCCGGCTTAAAAGGTTTTCTGTTCGCTTAGGATCATCTATATATTTAGCGGCTTTTACTTTCCATTTGTCGATTTCTTGATCTCCAATGAGATCTTCGGGTGGTGAAAATTGCTTCTCCGGCTCGTTAGACCGTTCCTGCATTCTTACTTTCCTCCTTCTTTGCCAATCTCCAAAGCTAATCTCTATAGAATAGTATTTTCAGTTTTTGTTGTTTTACCCTTTAAAAATAATCACTGTTTGCAAATATAATCTTATTGATTGTTTCTTAATTTTATAGTTCTAGTTTTCTTTATAATTCTTTTTTTTTCAGCTTTTTCCTTTAAAATTACTTTATTTTTCTTTTCAATAAACTGCAATCAAAAAGGCTGCTGCAATTAAGAAGGGATAAACCTCTTTTATGCAACAGCCTTCCTCCTTTAGATTTTTAAATTGACTTTAACTTATAAACTTTTTAGTTATTTCTTAGCTATACGCTTTTCAGTTATTATTAGGCTCTTTCTGGGAAGTCGCGGTTTTTAACGACAAACGGGAACTTCTTAACCTCTTCAATGAAGGCTGCCAAGTGTTCGGCTTCTTTTTCAAAAAGTGCTAAACCTTTCTCAGGAGTGCCGCGGAAGGGATTGCCGATTGTGGCATGGTCGGAGTACTCATGGTGCTCCATCGGTACATAAATATTTTCTGAGCCACGGAATTTAACGGTAATAGTACCGTCAATTTTAGAGAACTCAGGGCCCATCCAGGCCGGAGCGTGCGCTCTGTCATTTACAGCTCTGCTCATGTCCACTAAACTCATGTCATGGGCCATCATCTGAGCTGTTTCCATTTCACCGGCATGCCAGCCCGGAGTTTCTTCCGGCGGTCCTTCTAAGATGCCTTTAACAACTTCGCATTCTCTTTCGGTCGGGGTCTTGTAGAAACAAACAAAAGCACCGTATTTGTACCTGATTTGCCGGTTAAATTCATCTATTGGTTTGGTATTGGAACCGTGGTGAGTAACGAAGACAATCTTATTCGCGCCATGATATATCAAACTACGGGCGATGTCAGTTAATACTGCCCGGTAAGTGTTTGCTGATAAAGTGATTGTTCCAACACCTTCACCCACTCTGCCCATATGGTGCGGTGAATAGCCAAAAGGCAATAACGGGGTATAAGGGACATCGGCCATTTTCGCCGCTCTCTCAGCGACGTTTATCGTGGTAAAACTATCGGTTCCCAGGGGTACATGGGCACCGTGCTTTTCGCAGCTACCAACCGGAACAATAACCGTATCGGTTTTCTTAAACCATTCTATTGCATCTGTATAAGCACATTCTAAAAGATTGTGACGCATTACCATGAAGCAAAGCACCTCCATATTGATAAAATTTATTTATAAGATTGTATCGCAAATATTATGGTGTTTGACTGGATCGCTGTATTCTGAAATGTTATTGTTAAATCTCACTGCAAATCTTACTGCTTTTTAATTCCAATCTTCTCCATAATATCGGCGACTTTTTTATCGTTATCCGCCATCAATGCATCAAATTCTTTTGCTCCGCGGACATCGACAATTGCCCCGTACTGTTCGGCAAATTCTTTAAAGGACGGGTCATTAGCGGCTTTAGTAAAAGCATTCTCCAGGATCTTAACCACGTCATCAGGGGTATCTTTATGGACAGCTATCCCCCTGTACATCATGAGATCCAGATCATACCCTTTTTCCTTCATGGTTGGGACATCTTTCAACTGTTCGAGCCTTTCAGGGGCTACTACTACTAAAGCTTTCATGGTATCGGCTTGAACTTGTTGAATAACATCAAAAGCCATATTGACAATAGCATCAACTTGACCGCCTAGGAGAGAAGTGGTACTTTGCTTGGCATCCATAGGAATGTGTTTGAATTTTACTCCGGCAGCCTGTTCAATCGCGGCAGCAATAAGCTGATTGAATGATCCGACACCGCTGTTGGCAACAGTTACTTGACCAGGATTAGCTTTAGCATGAGCCAGAAATTCTTCGATGGTATTCCACGGAGCATCTTTGCGCACAGCTAAAGATGTAGCTTCCTGAGTAATGTTTGCCACTCCTCTAAAGGCATCATAACCTTGATTGGCAGGCATATTGCCCTGATGATAGGTAACGCTTATTGAGGTTGAGTTCCAGACAATGTTATATCCGTCCGGATCGTTATTCAGTACATATTGATAGCCTACAGAGCCTCCACCACCTACCCGGTTATTGGCAACAATGGGCTGCCCCAATTCTTTCGAAGCTAAGTCGGCTAATTTTCGCCCTACAACATCAGCTCCACCCCCAGCTCCGAATAGAATCGTCATGTCAATAGGTTTAGTCGGAAACTTGGGAGTTTGGTCGGTTCCTCCGGTTTTACACCCTACGATTGAAACCAGAATCAGTAAAGCCGAAAGGATTACGGCCAAGAAATGTTTCATTTTCACGTCCTGTTACCTCCATTCTTTGGTATGAATTAAGTAAACATATTACTGTGTTTAGTTTCTTCCACTTGCAATATTTTTAGACTAGAAAAACTATCCTAAAATAAAATAAAAAAATCCCTGGATATTATATCCAAGGATTGCCTGCAAATTTTTGATTAGCCAATCTTCATTTTTTATTTTAAAAGCGCTGAACAGGATATTTCCAGCTCATGACCTTCATTAAGCTTTTCAACTTTAATTACCTCTTGTTGGACATTTTCGCTATTCAAGTTGTATTCGGCAAAAACCTCTTCAACCTGAGGCAATAACTGCAGGTCGGTAAGGTAAACTATAAAGGAATAGGCGCGGTCAAGCCCTGTTCCGGCCGCTTGCAGTACTAACTCCAAATTATCCAAACATCTCCTGGTCTTTTGCTTGCAATCACCTTCAATTAATTTTTGGGTGAGGGGATCTAGCGGGCGAACCCCCGAACAATGAACATAATTTTCCACCACAACGGCTTGGGAGTACGGGCCTGTGGGTAAATGTCCTTTTCCACTGTTTATGAAGCGTTTTTCACCTTTATAAGCTGAAAATTCAATTTCCAGATCTGCCGTGCTTTCCAGTTCATTAATTTGCACAATTACCCTAATAGGATAACGGTCTTTCTTAAAATACAATTCAATTACTTCATTAATAATTGGCCGCTGATCCATATCTCTCAGCATAACAAGCAAAGAATAGATATCTTCCAAGTCAAATCCCTTTTTAGCCATAAACACTCTGGCCATTTCCATTATCCGTTTGGCCTGAGTTTTTAAATCTTTTTCTGCCAGGTTATTAACGAAATAATGTATGAGTTCTTCGCTGGAAAAGAACAGATAATTATCTCGGACAATCTTTTTATCCATTACTACACTCCCTTGACAACAAGTTGCCGCAAGATTATTGCCGCAAACATGTATATTATTTACCACTTCGCAATTTTATGTTTTTTTTATATAGCTTTCTTGGCTTTATTTTTATTAAGCCAAGACCTAATAGTAGGAGCCAGGAGCATAAGAACGGCAAGGATTAAAAACACAAGGCTTACAGGGCTGGTAACGAAAATACCCAAGCTGCCGTCGGAAAAGACCAAGGATTTGCGGAAATTATCTTCGATGGAATAGCCAAGCACCAAACCAAGAATAAGAGGAACAATGGGAAAACCGAATTTCTTCATAAAATAACCCAGGAGACCTGCGAAAAACATTACTACAATATCGGCATAATTAAGATTAATCGCAAAAGAGCCTACAACCGCCATGACCAGAATCATACTCATAAGATTGACCTTGGGGATATCCAATACTTTAACAAACAGCTTCATGCCAATAAATTGAATAGCTAAAACCATAAAGTTAATAATAAGGATGCTAATGAAAATAGCGTAAACCAAGGCACCGTTATCCCTGAAAAGTAACGGACCCGGTACCAGCCCGTGAATCATCAGCGCTCCCAACATTATGGCAGTGGCACTGTCCCCGGGAATTCCCAATGTAAGGAGAGGTATCAAGGCTCCTCCGGTAACTCCGTTATTAGCCGATTCGGGAGCGATTACCCCGTCAATATGTCCTGTTCCAACCTTCGGGTTCTTCCTTTTTGCTACATCCAGGGCCATAAAACAGGCAATAGGCCCGCCTGTGCCTGGGATAGCTCCCACAAAGGTACCGATAGCCGACGCTTGTAAGTTTAAGATAAAGGCTTCTTTCATTTCTTTCAGGCTTGGAAAATTAGCCTTCACCTGTTGCTTTTGTTTTACCGGTGGTTTGTGTCTGTTTTTACTGGCCTGTAAAAAGTTATCTATAATTTCCGGCAGGGCAAACATCCCAATCATCACCGGCATTAGCCCTACCCCTGTCATCAGATTAGCAAAACCAAAAGTATACCTTTGCAGTCCCATGACAGGATCGAGGCCTATGGTACAAAGCAAGAGGCCAAAAAGACCTGCCAAGATCCCTTTAACAATACTGGTTTCACTTAGGCTTATTATGGTAGAGAAACCAAAAACCACTAAAGCAAAAAGTTCAACAGGGCCAAATTTAATAGCAACTTTAGCAATCTGTGGTGCCACGAGGATAAGCACCAACAGGCTAAAAATACCGCCAAATACCGAGGAATAAATAGCCATCCCTAAAGCTTTGCCGGCCTGGCCTTTTTTGGCCAGCAAATAACCGTCAATAACCGTTGCGGCTGCGGAAGGAGTACCCGGAATTCCCAAGAGAATTGACGAAATCGACCCCCCCGTCATCCCTCCGGCAAACACGCCTAAGAGAACAGAGATGGCAGCAATCGGCGTAAGCCCAAAAGTAAGCGGAATTAAGAGAATTAAGGCCGTACTGAATGTTAAAGCAGGTATAGCGGCGAATACTATGCCCAGGACACAGCCGAAAAACATAAATATAAAATTCTCTAAAGTAAAAGCAATAGATAATCCCTCTATAAATAAGTCAAGCATCTCAGGGATCCTCCTTTTCTTATATCTTAAAAAAGACTGCCCTTAGGCAAGGGAATTTTCAACAACCAATCAAACAAAAAATAAACTGCCAGAGTTACAGCCGCAGAAAAGAGTATGGCCCGGGGGAAAAGCCTCCAGCCTATCATCCAAAGCATAACGGTTAAGCCAAAGATCATGCCGATATTAAAGCCCAAAAAATAGACAAGTACTATACCCACGAAAAAGACAGCAAAGAGCTTTAAGGCACTGAAGATAGGGAATACTTCCTCTTTTTTCTCTACTTCTTTTTCAGCATCTTCGGCGTCATCGGTATCATCGGTTTCATCGGTTTTAACCATTGCCGTATCTTTTTTATCCTTGGTAAAAAAGAGCAAAACGCTAAACACTGCCATCAGCCCCAAGATTACCGCCGGAAAAAACTTAGGTCCAGGCTCGCCTGGCATGGTAGTCTCGGGCAGCTGAGTAGTCAAGTAGGCCCACCAACCAATAAATATCAGTAAAATGACAGCAATTATTCTATTGTGCTTCATCTAAAACCACTCCTTTGCACAGGGGCAAATTTTTCAAGTCTTATTATTATGATAAAGCCTTCTTTTTAAGCCTAAACCTTTTCTCCAACCATGGTCTCAAGAAAGGCGCTACAAGAATAATCATAGCCAGAGTCAAAAAGACTAGACTGACTGGTTTCTTAATAAAGATGTCCAGGCTGCCGCCTGAGAAAACCAGAGACTTGCGGAAGTTATCCTCGATTGAATACCCCAGGACAAGTGCCAGGATAAGTGGGGTAACCGGGAAATCAAACCTTTTCATGAGATACCCCAAGACACCGGAGAAAAACATAATTATTACATCACTAAAGTTAAGATTGATGGCAAATGCGCCGATCACTGAAACTGCAAGGATTACTACCATTAAGTTCACTTTTGGAAAGTCCAATACTTTAACAAAGAGACGGATGCCATAAAATTGAATGACCAAAACCATAATGTAGATAATCAGAATACTGATGAAAATAGCATAAACCAAATCACCGTAATTCTGGAATAATAGCGGCCCAGGCGCCAGGCCGTGAATCAGAAAGGCCCCCAACATAATAGCGGTAGCACTGTCCCCCGGTATTCCCAAAGTAAGCAAAGGAATGAGTGCTCCGCCCGTAACTCCGTTATTGGCAGATTCAGGAGCCCCTACCCCTTCTATAGTTCCTGTGCCTGATAATGGGTTAGTCCGTTTAGCTTGGTCATAGGCCAAGAAAGAAGCAACCGGCCCGCCGGTACCAGGAATAGCTCCTAAACCTGTGCCAATTGCAGCTGATTTTATCAGCAGAAAAAAAGTTTTACCCATTTCCTTAAAAGAGGGGAAAGCGGCCTTTACTTTGTCTCTTTTAGGCTCTTCTTGTTTTAGGCCTTGATTCTTTTTAGCCCGTAAAAAGGTATCTATAATCTCAGGCAAAGCGAACATCCCAATCATCACAGGCATAATACCAATGCCGACCATAAGTCCCGCCTGACCAAAAGTATATCTTTGCAAGCCCATTACCGGGTCCAAACCGACTGTACAGAGCAGGAGGCCAAACAACCCTGCCAATAAACCTTTAACAATATCGGTTCCGCTCAGACTTACAATAGTTGAAAGTCCAAAGACTACCAAAGCGAAAATTTCCGGCGGCCCAAACTTAATGGCTACACTTGCCAATTGAGGAGCAACAAGCATAAGTACTAATAAGCTGAAAATTCCTCCAAAGACCGAGGCATAGACGGCCATCCCCAAGGCCTTACCGGCTTCACCCTTCTTAGCCATTGCATAGCCGTCAATAACCGTTGCCGCAGCGGAAGGTGTTCCCGGAATACCCAGCAAAATGGCGGAAATTGAACCTCCGGACATCCCTCCGGCATATACTCCCAAAAGAACTGAAATTGCCGGAACAGCCTCCAGCCCGAAGGTAAGTGGAATTAATAAAATAAGTGCGGTACTAAAGGTTAAACCTGGTATCGCAGCAAAAACCAATCCCAGAACTGTTCCGAAAAGCATAAAGAGAAGGTTTTGGAATGATAGGGCTATTGTCAATCCTTGTACTAAATAATCTAACACTGCAGTACCTCCTTTTGCTACATTTCATTTTTCCCCCTTCTCTCTCAATTTATGACAAATGATATTGACAATATTATTTATAATTAATCATGTCATCACGAAATAATTTTCGGATTTATTTGAACAGGGGATAAAGAAATTGCTTCAGATATGTTCTAAGATACATTACTAAATGATTATCAACGATTTCTGTGGTAAAAAAGCGCCCCCTGGGGATTAGCTCTTCAAAAATTCCCAAAAATCCTCAAAGCTCGAAAAATCTTCTAAATCTAAGGATATCCTACTTGCATATCAAAGATTGACTCAAGAATAAACTTTAGTGTCAGGGTACGGAATCCTGCCAAGAATCTATTAATATTTAAAATTGGTGTTAAGAGCGGAAGATAGAGATCTTCCGCTCTATAATTAATTAACGTTTAATTATTGTTTTTTGATACCGATTTTCTCCATAATATCAGCTACAATTGCATCATTGTCTGCCATCAGGGCATCAAATTCAGCAGCGCCTTTAATGTCCAAAATTACGCCGTAGGGTTCGGTAAATTCTTTAAATTCAGGATCATTTCCGACTTTGACAAAAGCCTCTTCCAGGATTTTAACCACTTCATCAGGCGTATCCTTAGGAACGGCAATTCCTCTATACATCATGAGATCAAGGTCATAGCCTTTTTCTTTCATAGTAGGAACATCCGGTATTTGCTTCAGTCTTTCCGGAGCAACAACAGCTAAAGTTTTAACTTGCCCGGCTTCCTGCATTTTAATAATATCAAATGCCATATTAACAATTGCATCTACTTGGCCGCCCAAAAGTGAAGTTGTGCTTTGTTTGGCGTCCATAGGAATGTGCTTAAGCTCAACACCGGCAACATCGCCAATAGCGGCTGCAATCAAGTGGTTAAAGGAGCCGACACCGCTATTGGCAACAGTCACTTCACCGGGATGTTCTTTAGCATAAGCGATAAATTCTTCAAGAGTATTCCAGCGATTATCATCGGCTCGAATAGCAAGGGCAGTTGCTTCCTGAGTTATGTTGGCAACACCCCGGAAAGCATCAAAGCCCTGGTCAGCGGGCATATTGCCCTGATGATAAGCAACACTGATTGAGGTGGAGTTCCAGACAATATTATAGCCGTCCGGTGCAGTGCCTAGAACATATTGATAGCCAACGGCGCCACCGCCGCCAACCCGGTTATTACATACAATGGGTTGGCCAAGCTCTTTAGAGGCCATATCAGCAAGCTTGCGGCCAATAACATCCGCACCGGCCCCTGCTCCGAAAAGAATGGTCATATCAATACTTTTTTCCGGGAAATTAATCTTAGGTTCTTCTGCCGGTTTTTGGGGCTCAGCAGGCTTACTGCAGCCTACGGCCATGGTCAGGATCAGGGCTAAAGACAAAACGATAGCCACAATCTTCCTTGTTCTCATTTCTTCCCCTCCTAATTTTTTCATTAGTGAAGTAAGTTAGGACACAAAAATCAGTTTTTTCTCCCTCCCCCTTTGTTTTAGGTTTTATTTCTAACCAGAAACATTATGTTCTGGTAGAAGACTAAATAAAATTTTCACTTTTCCGTTTTATATGAACTCCTTTTGGCTTCCCGCTTTTAATCCCTATTTGTTACCTTATAATCTAATAATCATTAAAGATTCAAAATACCTGAAAAATTGTTTATGTAGAATTTTTCTTCAACGAATAATACTTACCTTAAAATTTATCCAACTTATACAACTTTTACCTTAAAATTTACACAAGTTTGGAAAATTTGCAAGACTCTCACAAAAATATATTCTTCCCCCGGGTAATCTTACATTGCCGGAAAAATACCCGGGGGAATTATTTTTAATTAAGGGATAACTACTACTTTCATAGCCCCGTCACGACGGTTAACAAAGTAATCATAGGCAGTAGCGAAGTCATCCAAAGGGAAAGTATGGGTAATGATTTGTTTGGTGTCAATCTTGCCCTGGCTCATGAGGGACAAGGCTCGTTTGCAGTTGTTCCCGCCCTCACCGCGGACAGTCTTGATCTGAATGCCGTTTAAGACAGCATAGTCTAAAGCAGCTGATACCGGCTGCTTATAGAAAGACACAAGAGTCATAACATGACCGCGCATGGTGGACCTCAGACAAAGATCAAAAGAAGAGTCATTGCCTGCACATTCATAGGTTCTCTCACAACCCCGGCCGCCGGTGATTTCCATAACCACTGCCAAGGGGTCTTCTACCTCATTAATATTAATAGTATGGGTTGCCCCGACACTCTTGCCGATAGCCAAGCGGTCGTTTTTAGTACCCACTAGGATAATCTTTTCCGCCCCAACAGCTCGGCAGGCTTGAACCATAGCGAGCCCAATAGGACCGGGTCCGGTGATTAATACTGTGTCACCGGCGATATAGCCGCCGCTGGTGTCCAGCGCCCACATAGCACAACCCAGCGTGGTTACAAATGTAGCATCCACAAATGACACGTTATCAGGAATTTTGTAAATGGCGTTAATATGGTGAACCGCATATTCAGCAAAGCCGCCGTCCCGGGTCATACCGGAAGCAATCTGGCCTTTTTGAGCATAATTGAGACAGCTTGTATATAAGCCCTCAATACAGTTTTGACAGCGCATACAGCCTTTATGGGCTTCAATTGCCACCCGGTCGCCGATTTGGAATTCATCCACTGTTTCTCCCAAAGCCACTACAGTACCTGCCCATTCATGGCCTTGAGTGAATTCGCCGTAAGGAGGCATCTTGGGCATACCTTTAGTAATGATTTTGACATCAGTTCCGCAAATACCGCAGGCGGCAACTTTGACCAGTACTTCTCCCGGGCCCGGCTTGGGAACCGGTTTGTCGTTGACGACCCGAAAATCATTAGGGCCATAGAGCACCAAAGCTTTCATTTTGTCTGGAATATTGTAGCTCATTTTATACCTCCCTGATGTAGTAAGTGTGTTTATTGAAGAATACTTTACAGCTAATAAAGTATTTACTAAATCGTTTACCGCCTGTTTTGCATTAAAGCATGTATTTCTTCGGCTGCCCTTTCGGCAAATTCTTTATCATTAATATTGGCATCTATCTTAATAACCTTAATTTTTGGATCAAGGTTCTTTTCCAGCGTATTAATAAATACTTGGTCGGTTTCAGGCTCATATAAAGCTCCGCCCAGCCTGCCGTTTTCCGAAAATCCTTGCAGGGGAAGCATTACAACAACCGGCCCTACGGACTTATTGAGTTTTTGAGCCATTACTTCTGCAGTTTTGCTCACTTCTTCTTCTGTGGCCCGGATATTGGTATTATAGGGGTTATGGTAATGGGTTTTGCGTCCTAAATATTTCTTCGGGACTGTATCCGGTCCGCCGAAACAAAAATATTCAATTGCCCCAGGCACTACAACTTGGGGAATGCCTTTTTTACCTGCTTCTTCCAACCTTGGCCTTAAGGGCGTATAAATATCATCTCCCCAAACTTCGCCAATAAGCTCATGGGTAGTCATATCCAAAACTCCCTGTATGTACCCTTCTTCAATCAGATATTCCATAGCGGAGCCGCTGGCTCCTGACGCATGAAAGGCAATTACTTCATAGCCTTTTTTCTCCAGGATCATTCTGGCTTGGTTGACGGCGGCATCAGTATTGCCAAAAGCTGTAGTAGCTATGACCGGTTTTTCGCTTCTGGTAAGGCGCTGGCCGTACTCAGACATACCCATTACTGCTCCGGCGGCATTAGTAAGGATTGTCCTGCTGACTGTATTGGCTCCACCCAAAATATCTGCAACAGAGAACATCATAATGATATCCTTATATTCGACATAAGGCCTAACGTAACCAGAAGCCACTGTGGAAACAATAAGTTTAGGCACTCCGATAGGAAGAGCTCGCATCGCAATGGAAGCTATGGCTGTCCCTTGGTTGCCGCCTACTCCTAAAACACCGGCCAGTTCACCCCGGGTATAAAGGTCGAGTAAAATCTTGGCTGACCCTTCGCCCATAGTTTGCATCATTTTATCCCGGCGAAGGTTTTTAAGATCGGCAAAATTAACCCTCCCGGCCTCACACACCATTTCTCGGGAATAATCAGGCTGATATCCATGGGGTTTTCTGGTACTAACATCCAGTACCAGGGCTTTAAAGCCGTGAGTCTCAATAAACTCTTTTAAAAACCTGGCTTCCGCTTCTTTGGTATCAACGGTTACAATTAGGGCTATTGTCTTAGGAGCCAATTTCTTCACTCCTCCTTGCCGTCCAAATCCATAAATATCGAATTTTACTGTTGCTATGCAGAAAGAATTTCCGAATATTTTCCGTCAAGTATTTTCTGCCATGCAAAATTAATAAGTTAATTACTACTTAGTAAATTGCTACTATTCAGTATTTTCTAAAATCAAAGAATAATTCATTCCTGTAAGTTTTTTTGCCTTCTATTTGGAAAGCTGGGCCAAAAGACAAGCCACTTTCGCATTATCTTCCAAAACGTCAGCTAAATAAAAAGCTTTATAGATATCTGCACCGACTGTAACAAAACCATGCCGATCCAATACCGCTGCTTTGAGGCTCGGGTCCTTAAAGGCATTAATAACCATTTCCGCCAATTCAGTAGAGCCAGGCAAGGCATATCCAACAACACCGACTTTATTCAGTCCCGCTTCGGCGGCTGCGGTTACCACAGGCAGTTCTCCCTTGGCAGTGACATAAGCAGTGGCATAAGCGGAGTGTCCATGCACAATAGCATATACATCCGGGCGATTTTTATATATACCGCAGTGAAAACGAACTTCTTTGGAAGGACGGCCTTCTCCGTCCAAAACATTGCCGTCTAAATCTACCAAAAGAAAGTCACTTTCTACCACATCACCAAAGCATTTGCCGGTGGCTTTGATAAGCACTTGGTCCGGCGAACTAACCAATCTGGCACTGGGATTGCCGCTTGTTCCGGATGTTAAACCCCGGGCATAAATTTTTTTGCTAACTTCCACCAAATCTTTGCGCAGTTTAGTAACTTCAGACATATCAATATACATTGCTACTAACCTCCAAAGTATTAAATCTTAGTTCTAAAAAATATGTATGCTTATGCTGAAAAAGGCCCTTTTTCGGGTACAAACCCGGGCGGGTTTGTACCCGGATGCCTTTATATTGTTAAGAGGAAAAACCGGCACAATGGGTAAAATGAACTTAGGCTCTTTCAGGGAAAGCCCGGTCTTCGTCTTTGACTTTGAATGGGAATTTCTTAACTTCTTCAATGAAAGCAGCCAGGTGTTCAGCTTCTTTTTCGAAAAGTGCTAAACCTTTCTCAGGAGTACCGCGGAAAGGATTGCCGATAGTGGCATGATCGCTGTACTCATGATGCTCCATGGGGACATAAATATTTTCCGAACCGCGGAATTTTACGGTAATAGTACCATCAATTTTGGAAAACTCCGGACCCATCCATCTAGGAGCATGAGCTCTGTCGTTAACAGCACGGCTCATATCTACCAGGCTCATGTCATGGGCCATCATCTGAGCAGTTTCCATTTCACCGGCATGCCAGCCTGGAGTTTCTTCCGGAGGTCCTTCCAAAATACCTTTAACAACTTCGCATTCTCTTTCTGTCGGTGTTTTATAGAATGCCACAAAGGCACCATATTTATAACGGATTTGACGCATAAATTCATCAATCGGTTTAGTATTGGATCCATGGTGAGTAACAAAGATAATTTTATTGGCGCCATGGTAAATCAGGCTGCGGGCAATATCAGTCAAAACTGCGCGGTAGGTGTTGGCGGAAAGAGTGATGGTGCCGCAACCTTCGCCCACTCTACCCATGTGATGCGGGGAATAACCAAAAGGAAGAAGCGGAGTGTAAGGAACATCAGCCATTTTAGCCGCTCTCTCAGCAACGTTTATTGTGGTAAAGCTATCGGTTCCAAGAGGAACATGGGCTCCGTGTTTTTCGCAGCTACCGACGGGAACAAGAACAGTGTCGGTTTTTTTGAACCATTCAATACAATCTGTGTAGGCACATTCTAAAAGATTGTGACGCATTACCATAGATACATTCCTCCTATAAAACTTTTTATTTTATTATTTGTTGAAGATAATAAATGGCCTTTTTTGTCAAATGCATACGGTCAGCAAGATTGCCTAATAGCTAGTCTTGTAGGCAGGGTAACAAGGCGGGATACTTCATGACCATTTAAGATATCAGCCAGCATCCGCATCGCCGTTTTTCCCATCTCATAAACCGGGACATCTACTGTTGACAAAGCAGGAGTAACAAATGAAGAAAGAGGAATATTATCGAAGCCGATTATCGCTATGTCTTCCGGTACCCTCAGACCTTTTTCCTGTAAAGCTTTCATTGCCCCGATGGCCATCATATCATTTTGAGCAAAGAGAGCTGTTACTTTGCCTCTCCCTATTTCCGGGAACTCTTGGACGGCTTTATAACCACTGTTATATTCAAAATTGCCTTGAATTATCAGCCTTTTTTCAGGTTCAATTCCATGGCGCTTCAGAGCTTGCTGATAACCTTCCAGGCGATCTATTGTCGTGGTGGATTCTGCCGGGCCGGTGATGGTCACTATTTGACGGTGCCCCAACTTTAGTAAGTATTCACAGGCTTCCCGGGAAGATTGAACATTATTAATTTGAATTGAGGGTAATTTAACATTGCACGGCTTACCTATTACTACCGTGGAAATCGATGTTTGTTCGAAAAATTTTTCTTCAACGGCATCTTTAACTACTCCGCCGCCGGTAAAAATAATTCCGTCTACCCTTTTTTCCCTAAAGACGTTAAGGTATTTTGCAGTTCGTTCTTTTGAACGATAGACATTGGCTAAGATTACCGTATACCCCAATTCTTGGGCTTCATCCTCTACTCCCCGAACTATGCTGGGATAATATGGGTTGGAAATATCCTGAATGATGAGGCCGATTGTTTTAGTCTTGTTGTGGTGAAGCCCTCGAGCCATGGCATTAGGAATAAAACCTAATTCTTCAATGGCTTGCAGAACTTTTTTTCTGGTCTCGGGGCTTACGGCATGATCTGTTTCATTAAGTACTCTGGACACGGTGGAAATAGATACCTGAGCATGTCTGGCAACGTCTCTAATAGTAACCATCTCTTTGGGCTAAACCTCCTTTCGATAATATTCTTTCCTCAAATATTCTTCTTCACTCTACTCCAAACGGCCTTGGAAAAACGTTTTCCGAAAACGTTTTCTATAAATACAATACAGCCTTTTGTAGTTTTTGTCAAGATATTGACAAAAATTTTAGTTTGACGCCATGATTCAGGCGGAACTGCTTACCAGGCTGAGCAGTTCGCTAAAATCATGGGCCCAATAGGCTGGGGACTGGCTATCTTCCTCGGCTTCTGGATTATGTACAGCACCGCTTTGATACAATTAGTAACTAACCTATATAAGCATTTGCCTTAACAACTGCTAAGACTGAGTACAATACTATAAAGACTTCCCTTTAAAAAGTCTCGTTCAACTAAAACAAACGCCATGGCTGTTAATGGCCATGATAAAATCGACATAAATGGTCACGAAAAACCCGCAAAACCGGTCATTTAGAAAAGGAAAAAAGCTCGTTCCCTACAACATTTTCATTGGAACCAAAACATTAAAGAAGGGA
>DUML01000068.1 GCA_012839895.1 Peptococcaceae bacterium
AACGTTGACGAGATTATCATTGCCATCCCTTCCGCTTCCGCTGACACCATCCGGGAGATAGTCGAGATTTGCAAAGAGACCAAAGCCGCGTCCTTAAAAATACTTCCTGGCGTCCATGATATTTTAAGCGGCAAGATTACGGTCAGCCCTATCCGGGAAGTGCAGGTGGAAGACCTCTTAGGGCGTGACCCGGTCTCGGTAGATTTGGAGGAAGTAGCCGGCTACCTCAAAGACCAAACCGTCCTGGTGACCGGAGCAGGGGGCTCAATTGGCTCGGAGCTTTGCCGTCAGATAGTAAAATTTAATCCTGAAAAGCTTATTCTTGCCGGACATGGGGAAAACAGCATTTTTGATATTGAACAGGAATTAAAGGATTATCCGGTGGTAACCGAAATATTCGATATTAAAGATGAGACCAAAGTTAACCTTATTTTTGAAAAATACAAACCGTCCGTTGTCTTCCATGCCGCTGCCCATAAGCACGTTCCTTTAATGGAAGGCAACCCGGAAGAAGCGTTAAAAAACAATGTCCTGGGAACCACAAATCTCGCTCAGGCCGCTCATCAAACAGGAGTTAAAACCTTTGTCTTCATTTCCACGGATAAAGCAGTCAACCCCACCAGTATCATGGGTGCTTCCAAAAGAATAGCCGAAATGGTCATCCAAGACTTTGACCGCCGCTCACCAACCAAGTTTGTAGCAGTTCGCTTTGGCAATGTCCTAGGAAGCCGGGGGAGTGTCATACCTACTTTTAAAAGACAAATCAGTGCCGGTGGGCCTGTCACAGTCACTGACCCCAGGATGACCCGTTACTTTATGACCATTCCCGAAGCCAGCCAGCTGGTCATTCAAGCCGGCGCCATGGCTTCCGGCGGGGAAATTTTTATTCTGGATATGGGAAAACCGGTCAAAATTATTGACCTGGCTAAAGATCTCATCCGTTTATCCGGCTTGGAACCGGAAAAAGATATCAAAATTGTTTTTACCGGCAAAAGGCCCGGTGAAAAACTCTATGAAGAACTCCTGACATCCGAAGAAGGCACCACGGCTACTAAACACAAACGAATCTTTGTAGCCAGACCTAACAATATTAATAGCGAACAGCTGTTCAAAGTAATCACTACCATAAGAGAACGGGGCAGCTATCTAAGTATGGGAGAAATAGAAGACCTTATTAGAGAACTAATCCCGGACTTTAGGACTAATAATAGTCATCCTGAGCATACTAAAGATTCTTCACTTCGTTCAGAATGACGATGCACATGTCACTCTGAGCGAAGCGAAGAGTCTCGATGTCATCCTGAGCGCAGCGAAGAGTCTCGATGTCATCCTGAGCGCAGCGAAGAGTCTCGATGTCATCCTGAGCGCAGCGAAGGATCTTGTAATAAAAAAGACCTTTCGAGGAAGCCCTCATGGTGACACTAAAATAAATAAATACGCAGTTACCAAAAAGTTACTAAATAAATCTTATTCAAAGTGAATTTAAGGAGGCACCTGTATGTTTGAAGTCAAACAGGTAATCACAGAAAAAGATACTATCGCCCTGGAGCTAAAGAAGAAAATCGAAAACCACACTGCCCAGGTAGGGGTTATAGGCCTGGGTTATGTAGGCCTGCCCCTTGCTGTGGAAAAAGGTAAAGTCGGTTTCCCTGTTCTTGGCTTCGATATTAATCCCAAGAGGGTTGACAAAGTCAATGCCGGTGAGAATTATATTGGCGACGTCAAAGACCAGGAATTAAAAGAACTGGTCGAAAAAGGAATACTTAAAGCTACTACCGATTATGCTCAATTAGCCGGCTGTGATATTATCATCATTTGTGTCCCCACACCTTTAACTATTACTCGCGACCCAGATATCTCATACATTCGGGCATCTTCAGAGCAGATTGCCAAGTACCTCCGTCCGGGGCAGCTTGTCACTTTGGAAAGCACTACTTACCCTGGGACTACAGAAGAAGTTATCCTGCCTCTCTTGGAAAAATCCGGTTTAAAAGTCGGTAAAGACTTTTTCTTGGCCTTTTCCCCTGAAAGGGTGGATCCAGGCAATAAAAGATTTACCACCAAAAACACCTCCAAAGTAGTAGGCGGCGTTACTCCTTACTGCTTGGAAATAGCTTATGCCCTTTATGCCCAGACCATTATCAACGTTGTGCCGGTTAGTTCCCCGCGTGTGGCCGAAATGACCAAAGTTTTTGAAAACACTTATCGGGCAATTAATATCGCCTTGGTCAATGAGCTGATGCTCCTCTGTGACCGGATGGGACTCGATGTCTGGGAAGTGGTAGACGCCGCTTCCACCAAACCCTTTGGCATCCAGACTTTCTACCCCGGGCCGGGTGTCGGCGGGCATTGTATCCCTATTGACCCCTTCTATTTGACCTGGAAAGCCAGGGAATATGATTTCCATACTCGTTTTATCGAACTGGCCGGAGAAATTAATGTGGAAGTATCCTATTATGTAGTTAACAAAGTCTTCAGAGCCTTAAACAAGAAGAAGAAAGCAGTAAAAGATGCCAAGATTCTCGTCCTGGGGGTTGCCTATAAAAAAGATATAGACGACGTCCGGGAATCACCGGCGTTAATTATCATTGAACGCCTGCGCAAAGAAGGAGCCGAGATCACTTACCATGACCCCTACATCCCGGTGATTGAACCCCACGGCGGATGTACCGTGCGTATGGAAAGTATTGAATTGACACCTGAGGCTCTTTCTTCAGCGGATTGTGTTTTAATCATCACCGACCACAGCTGCATAGATTATGAGCAAGTTGTCCAACATGCCCAGTTAGTGGTTGATACCCGCAATGCAACGAAAAATGTTAAAAACAACCGGGAGAAAATCTGTAAAATTTAACGAGCATCTTGTTATACGGCATCTCGTCATCCTGAGCCAGTTGTCACCCTGAGCGAAGCGAAGGGTCTTCACTCTTGGTTAAGTTCCTTCACTTCGTTCAAGACAAACCTTCACTTCGTTCAGGACAGGCCTTTACTTCGTTCAGAATGACACAAGGTGTTATTTATTAAATAAGGTGGGAGAAAGAAAAAATGCAAAATAAAGACAAGCTTGGTTTTGGGGTAATTGGCTGTGGCCGGATTGCGCCCAAGCATACCGAGTCAATTCTGGCTATTCCGCAAGCGAAGTTAATTGCTGTTTGTGATATTATCCCGGAAAGAGCCCAGGACTTTGCCCGCAAATATCAAGCTGAACCTTATTTGGATTATCACGAGCTCCTCCAAAGGAAAGATATTGACATAGTGACGATTGCTACCCCCAGCGGCAGCCATGCTGAAATTGGCATTGCCGCCGCCAAAGCCGGCAAGCATGTCCTAGTGGAAAAACCAATGTCCATGACCTTAAAAGAAGCGGATCTCTTAATAAAGACTTGCCGGGAATGCGGGGTCAAGCTGGGAGTTATTCACCAAAACCGCTTTAATAAAGCAATTAAGCTTTTAAGGGCAGCTTTGGAAGCCGGGCGTTTTGGTAAACTAACTCACGGCCAAGCTACCATCCGCTGGAACCGCAACCAAGAATACTACGACCAGGCTCCGTGGCGAGGCACCAAACTGCAGGACGGCGGAGTATTAATGAACCAGTCTATTCATAATATTGATCTCCTGCAATGGATGCTGGGTCCGGTAGAGTCTGTTTACGGCTATACCAATACCGCACTACGGAAAATCGAAATGGAAGATGTGGCCGGGGCTGTACTAAAATTTAAGAATGGCGCTATTGGCCTGATTGAAGCCGCTGCAACCATCTACCCGAAAAATCTTGAAGAAACCCTCAATATTTTTGGGGAAACAGGTTCGGTTATTGTGGGCGGTATTGCCGTTAATAGAATAGAAGTATGGGAATTCCCGGATAGCGAGGAAGAAAAACAGCGGATCTTTGCCTCCCAGGAGAATGACCCTCCCACCGTTTACGGCTACGGCCACCGTGAAATAATTGAAGATATGATCAAAGCCGTGCAAAATGACGGTGTACCGGCTGTCCCCGGTGAAGAAGGCCGAAAAGCCCTGGAGATAATCCTTGCCATCTACAAATGCCAGGAGACCGGACAGCCTGTTAAGCTGCCTTTAGTTGAGGATATTGCCAACTAACCTGATTACATTGCAATTAATATAAACTGACTAAATTGATGTATAAACTGACTTACTAATTCATCTATAAATTGACTAACTAGTAGAGCTAATTAACTTAACAGGAATACTTTCAATTAACAAAGCATAAAGACTTCTTGGGAGATAAAGGGGGACGTTTTGATGGCTAAGTTGTCATGGCAATCAAAACGTCCCATTTAATTTTCCGAGCATTCCAAAATTCTCCCCAATTTTTACTATCAAGACAATTATCACTCAGTTTTACTTTCTTTCCATTTATCCTTAAACTACGGGAAGGCTGTTTCTAATATGCCGGACACTTTTGTTGAATTCCTTCATTACACTTCTTCGCATTCGTTTATCCCAAAGGGGATATAGCATTAGAGGTAAACCTGGTATTAGGGAAACTACGCCTACAGCCAACCAATAATTAATACTTGCTAAAAAAGTGATAAGTGCTTTGGGAAGGACAGGGAAAAACATACCGAGATGAATAATTGCTTCATATTTTCCGGGTATAATTGCTGAAACTTTCATGACAATCTCCAGCTGTTGACCTGATTTAAGGTATATTGATTCGTGATTAAAAGTAATTTGTTTATCATTGGAAGTAATAATAACGGTTATAGGGAAAAAGCCTTTGTTTTCTAAATCAGAAAGGGGACGTTCTATGGTATCTCCTACTTGAAGAACTCCCACATTGCTTCCCAATATAGCGCCTTTACTGATTTCGGATACTTCGTAGGGCATTCGGATATGTTCGCTTGTTGCAACCATGGTAGTACCTACTAAAACCGAAAGGGTAAGCCCCCCTAAAAAATACATAAGAGCCAGCTCATATTTAGTATTACTTTTCTTAGCTTTTTTTCGATTCCCTGTCATTTCGCTCACTGCTATTGCTATGGCCAGAATTAAAGCAATTACCGGAAGTACATAGGGGTTCTTCTGATATTTCTCAGCCAACAGGGGTAAATGGCCTAAAAGGGGTAATTTAAGTGGTTTCCCGAATATTGTTATTACTTTACTAGATATCCATTCCGGTTTAATCAGCCCCTCTTGGTTCACCTGATCTGGATATTCATTGGCGTCACCTTTAGTTAAATAACCGTCGGTTTTGTTTCCCCCGACAATACGGTGGGCAATCCAACCTTGACCTACCAAGCTGCCGCTCTCAGTCTTAAAGATAATTATGTCTCCGATCTGCAAATTATCTTTCACTGGAATCGGGCTTAAAAAGAGTATATCCCCACGTTCGAATAAAGGATACATACTGTTTGACCGTACTGATGTCAGTAAGAAAGGTTTTTTTGTTAAAGCCGAGCCGATAGCTGCGGTTATAAGAACGATAACAATAAAAGCTAAGGTAATATTAAGAATTTTTTTTGTTACTTTCACTTTCATTCAACTCCTTTTGCCCATTTTATATTATTTGTTTTTAGAAAATAATCATCAAAAGTAGTATCTAAATGCTACAAAAGTATACCGATACGGTAAGCGTATTTGCTAATGTTACTAATGTTGGATGGTTCTTAAGGGTTTAAATGAATAGCCGAATTGTGAACTGAAAAAGGATGCTGAAGAGTAACGAAATAAACCCTGCAAAATTTTATAATGACTAGCGTAAGGTGCACCAAACAAATAAAATTTAGGGGGAAAGGTTAAATGAAAAGAAGAGGTTTAGTTTTAGTGATTGCTATGTTGGCAATCGCTAGCCTGATGGCAGCCATGGCTTTCAGCTACGCCAATGTGCCTAATAATGTTACATCAGCTGTTGTAAACACTAACGAAGCACTGCTGTCAATAGTAGAAAACCCAAATTTCACAGACTTTGCTAGCATTGGTGCTGATGGCAAGCTGTATATTGATTTTACAAATGCTTATAGCGGGTCTAATTCCGGATTCCAACCCGGATCAACCTATGAGTTCAAGGATCTGTTTTATATTAAGAATAACATAACCAAAGACATCAAAGTCGGTATCAGATTTGATCAGTGTTACCCAGGGAATACTACTAACTTCCCCAAAGGCCTTCACAAAATTACAACAAGCAAAGATGTTATTAATGGAGATTCCTTCTATAAGACTGCGTTGATACATGTTAATGGCGGCGTAATGAATATTTGCGGCAATTACCAAAATGTTGGTGCCGGTGCATATGTAACATTAGCACCTGGAGAACAAATTGGTTTAACATGGAGCTTTGTGGGAGTCGGTTCTTTAGAAAATGAAAAACAGACAATCTTACAAGTAGTTGCTCAAGTGGATAGGTAGTTATTTATCACAGGGAAAATAAAATAATTAAAGGGAAAGGCTCATTCCTTACAATATGGAATGAGCCTTTTTATGAGGAGTTGTTTCCTAGCCACTAGATGGAAAAAGTTAACAAAAATCTACATAGAAAGTTCTAGTAAGCTAATAATATTGCATTTACAGCAAACCTATTGTGACAGGATTCATATAATACTCAGGTTATAATTAGTTAACGAAAAGTACAACATCTTTACCTCTTTGATAAATGATAAGCATATATACCTTGCAGGATGTTAATGGCCATGATAAAATCGACATAAATGGTCACGAAAAACCCGCAAAACCGGTCATTTAGAAAAGGAAAAAAGCTCGTTCCCTACAACATTTTCATTGGAACCAAAACATTAAAGAAGGGAA
>DUML01000069.1 GCA_012839895.1 Peptococcaceae bacterium
AGGGCCACCTCCAGTGTTCTTCCTTCAAAAGTATTGCTCGGAAAGAGTTCATAGCCGATCGGACATCCGTTGGCATCAATAAGAAGACCAAGGACCACCTGAACCTCATTGAATTTTCCATCTTTGCTGTAACCAAATTCACGCAGTGTATCAGCCTTTACGCTTTCAAAAGAGAAAGTCGTTACATCGCAAAACACTACATCAACCTGTTCATTAAACAAATTCCTTCCCCGTAAATACAAGGTCTCCTCCAGTGTTTCCTTATACAACTCCAGCTTATCCAAGGCACGGTAAAGATGTTGAAGTTTTACTTCCGGCAGATTGATATAGCGACTCTGTCTGCCATAAGCAGCGAGTTTGCTCCTGGGAGAGAGAAGATGCTCAATAACCATTAAAAAGCAGGCATTGCTCAAATTAAACTGGGTTTTACCGGACTTTTGAATTTCTTCAAGCACGCTGTCAAGCTCAAATTCATCCCAGAGCTTTTTGTAAACCAGATAGCCCCAATTGATAATCTCAGCCTCGGACAATTTACCCATATCAACGGCCTTTTTTGACTTAGCCAGTTCCAGTATCCTCAAGCCCAAACGCTCAAAGCTAGGGTTATTCTGGATTTCATCCAGGCGTCCCAAATTAAAGAGATACTCATGCTTGGTTATACCGTTTTCCCTGTATGAACGTACGAGATACTGCTATTTTTAAAAATTACAATTGATATTAAAAATTTCATACCTTTTACTTTTTTAGTTCAAGTTGCTGTAAATTCCTCCGCTCTTTCATTAATCATAGCACGCAATTTTTCATAAACCTTTCCATAAAAAAATGGAGTAGCAATAATGATACTCCATTTGCTGCAGATTTTGAAAAGTGGACAAAAGCATAATGATATTTAATTACTTATTTCTTGGCGGCATGCTCCAACCTTCACTGCATTCAACACAATAGTTTGTGAGCTTGCCGATTCCGGAAATCTCAATTTCAACTTTATCGCCTACGTTCAAAGCTTTGCCATAACCTCCGGGCGTTCCCGTCAGGATAACATCTCCTGGCAGTAAAGTGGTAATATGAGAAATAAAGCTGACCAGATATTCGATGCCGAATATGAGGTCGCAGGTATTTCCTTTTTGTTTTTGCTCGCCGTTTAAATAAGAAGCAACAGTCAAGTTATGGGGATCGATGCCGCTTACTATCCAAGGTCCTAAAGGCAAAAAGGTATTAAAAGATTTGGAACGAGTCCAAAGCCCGTCCGCCTTCTGTAAATCTTTTGCCGTGACATCATTGGCTATGGTATATCCCCAAATATACTGGTTGACTTCTTTTTCCGGGACAAGATGGGCTTTTTTCCCAATAACTATGGCCAATTCCGCCTCAAAATTAAGATGTTCGACCATCGGCCATTTCACAATATTATCTTCCTGGGCAATGACGCTGGTCGAAGGCTTAAGAAATATTAGAGGCTCCTTCGGCCATTTTGCCCCCGGCTCAAGAATCGCATCTTTATAATTAAGACCAACACAGACAGCTTTCGTAGGTTCACAAGGAGCCAATAACTTCAGCGAGGAAAGTTCATGCCTTATTCCGGTTCTTTGAAAATTGGGGAATCCCTCACCACTAAGTTCTACAACCTTGTCTCCTTCAACTAAGCCGTAGCGTATATTGTTACCATTTTTATAACGAACGTACCGTTCCATTGGCATACCCCCAAATGCAGAGTAGGAAGCTTAAGGGTTATTCGTAAGACACCATATTCTGCATCAAACTTAGAGAATAAATTAACAACTTTCGCCGGCCCAACACTTATACTTAGGCCATTCTAATATTGCAAGTACAGATATTATAGTTTGGATCAATTATAGCTTGGATTAGCGGGTGCGATTTAAGAGAGCGGCTAAAGCCGGCGGCAATCCCTTGTTCGGTTTCAAAGGAGGCCGGGCAAAACTCCCCTTAACTGCATGGCCGGGTTTTAAGGCAATAAGTGACTCGCAATGGCGAACTGCACTGGAAACTCCGTCCACTACTGGAACCGGCAGCTGGCCTTCGATGCTGCGGGCAAGACCTGCTAAGGGAGCTCCCGCCAGGATAATAACGTCAGCGCCATCCTGCTCCACTGCCTGAACAGCCAGCTCTTTCAAACGCTCAGTATGATCTTCTTGCACTGTGCTGATACTTCTCAAGTTATCATTTAAAGACCGGATGCTCGCCAGACGTGTAGTCAGATGGCTCCGCTCAACTGTCTCCAGATACCAAGCCTTAATCCTTGAAGAGATAGCAATGATTGAAAAACGCTGTCCCAAAAGACAGGCTGAGGCTAAAGCGGCCTCGGTCATACCGACAACCGGAACATCTAAGAGCTCTTTGATGCCCAAAAGTCCTGGATCGCCAAAAGCGTCAATAATTACACCGTCATATTCGCCATAGCGCTCTGCAGCTATGCAAGCCGAGGCATACCCGCCGATAACAGCCTCCATACGGGTCTCAATATACTCCACGCCAAACGGGGCGGTTGCGAATAACAATTCAGTACCAGGTGAAGCTGCACGCCTGGTCTCTTCTGCAATAAGGTTTGTCAAAGCCTCTGAAATGTTGGGATTTATAACCAGAATCCGCAATTATATTCACTCCTTTCAAATTTCAGCCAATTGCGTAATTCCCTTTAGTTTATTTCTGCCTGGCAACATATTTTCCATAACCGGGTTCGACCATAATTTGGCCATTATTATAAACCACTTGACCTCTGACTAGTGTCATGACCGGCCAGCCCTTGAATTTTCGTCCGAAATAAGGTGACCAATCAGCTTTGGATTTACTCATTTCAGCTGTATAAATCTGCTCCAGGTCCATATCCACTATAGTTAGATCAGCATCAGCACCAGGCTGGATCACCCCTTTTCGAGGATACAAGCCATAAATTTTAGCCGGATTATAACTTGATACTTCTACGACCCGTTCTAAGGAAACAAGCCCTTTATTTACACCATCAAGGAAAACAGACAACATAATCTGATTCCCGGGAATCCCATTAGGCGCTTTCCAGATATCATCCTTACCTGCTTCCTTTTCCTCCCTGGTATAAGGGCTATGGTCCGAACCGATGGTATGAACGTAACCTTCATTTAGGAGACGCCACATTTCCATTCGATTCTCTTCATCTCTCATGACAGGGGAAAACTTCAAATAAGGTCCTAACTCGTTCATATCTTCCCGGATAAAGGTGAAAAAATGAGGACAGGATTCTGCCCAAACCTTTACCCCTCTCTGCCTAGCCTGATATATCTCCTTCAGGGCTTGGGCAGAAGTTACATGCAGGATTAAACCTTGGGCGCCCGTATTTTCCAACATAAATATTGCTCTGCGAACGGCTTCTATTTCCGCTATCTCCGGACGCGACAGATTATAGGCTAACGGATCTTTACGTCCCTCAGCCTGCAGCCTGCTTTCCATAAGTCTAATGAGATCATCATTCTCACAATGAATTATAGCCAAACCATTACACTTGCTCAGTTTTTCCAATATGGCATAGAGAGCGTCATCGCGAACATAAGGAAATTCTTTAACCGAGAAGCACATAAACATTTTGATGGATGTCGCGCCGGTTTTTTGCCATAATTCCTCTATTTTCTCAATGTTATCCGCTGTTCCTCCGCCGTGAATCCCATAATCGATAATGCTTCTGTTTTCATAAGCTTCCATATTAGCTTTATAGGACTCAAGATCCACAATAGCCGGATCATTCATAGGATGAGAGATGGCTGTTGTTATTCCCCCCGCCGCACAAGCTGCAGTGGCATGTTCTATATCCTCCCGCTGGGTAAATCCGGGATCTTGAAAATGATTGTGGGCGTCAATCAATCCCGGCAAAATATATTTGCCTGAGACGTCAATTACCTCTTCTGCCTTATAATCGGCTTGCTCTTCAGCAATACAGGCAATTTTGCCGTTTTTAATCCCTATTACGCCCTGATATCTGCCAAAAGGGGTAACTATAGTCCCGTTTACTAACAATTTATCAAAATTCATGACAGCAACTCCTTAAAAATTCGCATTTTCATTCTAGAACAGTCCAATTTGATTTTGCTGTTCCTACGTCTTACTTTTAAGGCGTCATTGAACCAGATTAACCAGGAAAAGGGAAAGTGGCGGGAAATATGTCACAACCAAAATAACGATAAATGCCACAATGAGGAATGGCCATATTTCACTGACAATATCTACAAAGGATGCATCAATAACCTTGGAAGCCATAAAGATTCCCTGGGCGAAAGGCGGGGTAAGGTTGCCCACACTCAGATTCACAAGGGTAATGGCTCCAAAGTGAATGGGGTCGATGCCAAGTGCCATTGCAGGAGGCAGCAATAACGGAACCAGAATCAAAACTGCACAATTAAGCTCTAGGAAGGTTCCCACAAAGAGATAGATGATGTTAACTAACAGCAAATAGATAAATGGGCTATCAATGTTTGTAGTAACAAACTGGGTCATGGCGTTGGAAACGCCTGAGAGGGTAATAACGCGGCCGGCGGCGTTGGCAAATGCAGCCAGGACGACGACAGTGCCGGTGGCAATAGAGGCAGAATATGCCGACTGCATCAAGACCTTCATGCTCGTATTTGATTTTCGGAGAATAAATCTAATAATAACGTAGACAAGTCCATACACACAGCTCACAGCGCCCGCCTCGGTAGGAGTAAAAACACCGGAATAAATGCCGCCAAAGATAATGATAGGCATAATAAGAGCGGGGAGAGTTTGCCAGGTGTTGACCAATGCGGTTCGAACATATACTGAGGTCGTAAGCTTGGGAGCCTCTTGCCTTTTTTCAAAACGGCCGACCTTAAGATAGTTAACTACACAATATAAAGCTATAAACAAAAATCCTGGACCAATGGTCGAAATCCAGACATCGGCAATACTTTGGCCTGATGCGCTGCCGTACATGATGCCCGGAATACTCGGAGGAATCATGATACCCAAAAAACCGCAGGAAGCCAGAAGCGCCCCTATATATGGCTTCGAGTACCCATTTTTCTCCAGGGATGGTCCCATGATACGACCGATAGCTGAGATTGTTGCCATTGCAGAGCCGGTAATAATCCCGAAGGCCGCGCTTGCGAAGATAGTGACAACACCTAGGGAACCACGAATTTTCCCGATAAAGAATTGTATCCACCTAATGAGTGAATCCGATATTTGGGCATGTTCCATAACGGCACCAGCAAAAATGAACATAGGAATAGCCAAAAAAGGCAAATTGTCCAGCTGGTTGTAAATGGCCTGACTCATCTGGTTTGTAGAGAAACCGTTATACGCGAAGGCGGCCGCTGCGCCGATGCCCATCGCAAAGCCGGCAGGTACGCGTAAAAAGAGACAAAGTCCAAAGAATAAACTAAGAAAAATAACTAGTGTTATCACGTATTAGCCCTCCTGTTTCCGGATATGCTCAGGGATAATAAGATAGCACACGGCATGGAACAGCATGAGTGCTGAACAGATATAGACGGCACTCATCGGCACAACCATCCCGACCCCTAAAAACATTGATTGTGTACCAAGCTCGATAACTTTTTGTAGATATTTCCCATAAACAACAATTAGATACCCTAAATATGAAATTGTGCAGATTACGGCAAACTTTTTAACGGCATTCAATGCCTTATTATATAAGGCCTCGTTTTTTTTTATCAGCTTCTGAAGTATGGTATCAATGAGGTTAATATCAATGTGCTCCCACTTGTACATGGCTGCCGAAGCGCCAAGAAAAACAAGCCAGACGAAAGTAAACCTGGCCAGCTCATCGGCCCAAGCACTAGGAATGAATAAGACAAAACGGAAAAGTACGTTGATAAATAGCACCGCAACCAAGGCATACATAACAAAAATTAGAACGTATTTCTCAATAGTGTAAATTAACTTGTTAAGCTTCATTAGCATTCTAGCGGCCGTATATAGTTTATTTGTTCCCATAGTATCCTCCTTATGGCCGTATATCCTTTTGAATGAACCAATAATTCAAGCTGGGAGGAACGCACAGGATATGTCCTTAATTCGGCCATATCCTGTGCCAACTGCATTACTTCTTACCTGTGTTTTCCTTATAAAGTTCGTACAGTTGGTTAATGAAGGTTTGGTCGTATTTTCCGGATGAAAGGGCTTCCTGCCAAATGATATCAGCATTTTTGGCCATTTCGGCCTTCCATTTGTCGTCGGGCTCAATTACTTTCTTACCTTCGGCTTTTAAGCGCTCAATAAGTTCTTTTTCCTGTTTCAGGAGTTCTGCGGTATACCATTCTCTGGCTTTAAGTCCGGCTTCTTTCATAATTTTCTGGTCTTCTTCGGACATTTTGTCCCAAGTTTCTTTAGAGCAGAAGATATTGACTGTACCGAAGCCGTAGTTCAGCAAAACGACACTGTCAAAGGAATCCATCAGCTTAAACTTTTCAAAGAGCAGAATAGCATTGTCAGCGCCATCAACAGTACCTTGTTCCAGAGCCATAAGAACCTCGGGGGCGGCAATTGCTACCGGCAAAGCGCCCATAAGCTCGTACATGCGCAGAGCCAAAGGCTGGTTAGGTACACGGATGCGTAAACCTTTCAACTCTTCGCTGCTGGTTACGGTCTTGCCTTTAATACCCAAAGTACGGAAAGAGTTGTCTACGCGGCAAACAGAAATAAGACCGCTTTTGGCATATTGCTCATCGGCAAATTTGCCGATAAAGCCATTTAGGTACACCTCATCGGCTTGCTCGTGGCTGGAAATGAAGAAGGGTAATTGTGCCCAGTCAGAATTGGGAACGAGAGCGCCCAGCTCATCAGAACCGCCGTTGACAAAATCCAAGGTACCCATCTGAACAGCGGTAAGAGCCTCGGTGCTGCTACCTACAGAACCGGTAGGGAGAAACTCAAAACCAATGCGACCACCGGACATTTCAGTAACATATTCAGCAAATTTTCTCTGCAGTTGTTCAAACAGATCCACAGCCTGAGTACAGTTAATACGGTAAACAACTTCAGGAGTGGTCTTGCCTTCTCCGGTGGTATTTCCGGCATCATCTTTTTTACCGGTGCCGCCGCATCCTACGAGAGTGGCGGCAATCATCGCAATTGTAAGTATAAGTGCGATTGTTTTTTTGTTGATTTTCAACATTAATTAAACCCTCTCTTTCCTTTTTTATTGTGTTTCTTCTTCATTGTGTTTTCTTCTTTGCTTTTTTAGTCGCATTGATTTCTGTTTTGTCGTATGACCGAGTAAACAATGCTTAAGTTCCTAGGCTTGCTTTAAATACAAGTAAAGCTTTTTAAATTTCCCTATTGCAACACCCCCTTTAATTAATACCCGTGTTTTAATTACCCGTGCCCTACGTCAATCAGAAATCTTATTGTGCACCAGTTTGAAGAATTTTAAGTCATTGTTAATGTGATTCCTTAGCCTGTTTTCAACCAAGTCTTCATTCTTTTCTTTTATCGCGTCTAAAACCGCTTGGTGTTCTTCCAAATATATTTCATCCCTGTGGTAGCATTGAAACTCCGAGACCCTGGAAAGGATGGCCAATGAACTAATTTTTTCGATAATCCCCTTAAGGCGGTTATTTCCGCAATCGGCAACTATCAGGCTATGAAAACTGGTGTTTGCTTCGATAACTTTGTCAAATTGTTTTTTGGCATGGTACTCTCTGGCTTTATCAACACATTTCTGTAATTCACTTATTCTTTCTTGATTTATGGCGCCAACTGCAAGTTTGGCTGCAAATGGCTCCACGGCCATTCGACACTGGTATATTTCTTCCATATCCTTAAAGTCCATTGGATTAACAATCAAACCAGAATCATGAAATACAAGAAACTCATCTTGTTCTAACATTCTAAGAGCTTCTCTGATCGGGCTCCTGCTTACCCCCAGCATCTGTGAAAGCTTATTTTCATAGATTCTTTCACCTCTCTGAAGTTCTCCCGATAAAATTTTTTGTTTGATAATATCGTAAACCTGTAAATGGTAAGGCGTACTTTTTACAATTGAACTCATTTTAACCTCCAAGCTGTTTACTATGTATTTAAAAAGCATTTACTGTACTCAGTTCTCTATACTTTGTTCTCTGCTTTTTGCTCTTTGCTCTCGGCTCTCTTTTCAATGCTCTCTGCTCTCTATTCGCTATTGGCTGTTCACTAGTAATAATCTGTCGTTTGCTGTTGCTGTTTGTTATGTGCTATGTGCTGTCCTCTATTCCTTTTTCCTATTCTCTGTTTCCTGTGTATTGCGTACTGCATGCTGTATAATGTTTACCGTGTACTGTTTACTGTATGTTGTCGACAGGTTACAGTGCTATATATTCTACCTTGTTTAAAAAAATCCTTCTAAAAATCTTCAATTAAGATAAAAATTTTGATGAATTAATAATTTTAGAGAATTCTTATAACTTAATTTCCAATATAAGTTATAACCAAATTTAAAAATTCCCTAAATAAATATTTCATGTCAGCTAATTATTGCCAATCCCAGAGGAAAACAGATGATAACCATTAAGGATGTCCTTAATTCCGATGTTTTTAAAAATACAAGATTTTAGCCGGGAAGAATGGCCGCCAATTGGTTAAGAGGAGGCAAACTGGTCTTCCAAATATAACCGTTCCGTTTCTCCATTTTAACTGCACTAAAAAACGGCCTCCCTTCTCTTAAACCTTACGAAGAAGGCCATTTTATTTTTATCCTGTATGTTCCGACAAATCTAAGATTTCCAAACTCCTGTCCCTGTATTGAGCTTGCCGTACTGGTACAAAGTTTTAAGATATTATTTCTTTTTTCCGTTTGTTTAACTGTTCTTTATAAAATAAATAATCATTCATTATATGGTCTCTTAATCTCTTTTCGAGTTCATTTTTATCTCTCATATTTATAGCTTCAAGTATCCCTTCATGTTCTGCCAGATAACCATCTTCTCTTTGATAACATTGAAATTCAGATACCCTGGATAAAATGGCCAAGGTCCTGGTTTTTTGAATAAAAGCTTTCAGACGGGAGTTCCGGCATTTTTCTACAATAAGATCATGAAAACGGGTGTTTACTTCTATTACTTTATGAAACTGTTTTTTATTGTGATATTCCTTTGCTTCTTTAACACATTGCTCAAGGGCGGAAATATCTTCCTCCCGGATGCTTTCCAAAGCCAGCCTGGCGGCGAAAGGCTCAATTGCCATTCGGCATTGATATATTTCTTCCATATCTTCAAAATTCATGGGGTTAACAATATGGCCTGAAGGCGGATTATATACCAGAAATTCATCCTGTTCGAGCATTCTTAGAGCTTCTCTGACTGGGCTTCTACTTACTCCCAATTCTTGCGAAATTTTATTTTCATAGATTCGTTCTCCACCTTTGAGTTCCCCAGACAGTATTTTTTCCTTAATGATTTCGTATACCTGTAAATGAAAAGGTACACTCTTTTGTATATAACTCATATTTACCCCCAGAATGATAACATGCGCTTTTATTAATAACTTTTATTAATAATAACATGCACAATATTATTTATCATAATGAATACAAGTTGCCGGCCAAAATAATTTATCAATTGCAGCCGTAAATTGTAGCTGTACCAGGAAAAACGCTTTCAATAAACGGCTGGAATTATCCACGATTGGAATTATCCTAGGGCAGGCCTGTAAAATATCTTATCCAAATTCAGATCCAACCCCGGGAAGTCAGGGTGAGTGAATTTATCTCCCGGACCGCCGGCAGCTATTAGGGTATAGTACTCGTCTTTAAGTACAAAAGCCTCCAGGATGTTCTCTTCGGGATCTACCAGCCAGTAATGAGGAATTCCTGCTTTACGATAGATCTCCATTTTCTGTAAGCGATCTTTCCGGCGGTTGTTCGGGGACATGATCTCCACCACCAGATCACAAGGCCCGTCTATACGCTCCTCCAGCCTGTGTTCGCTCCTGCGGGCTCCGGAAATAAATAAAATATCCGGCTGTAAAACGTTACGATCTGTCAAAATAACATCCAAAGGAGCGAAAAAAAGTTCACCTTCGGGATCAAAGCCATCAAAGAAAGTCATTAGTTGACGTGCAAGTTCACGTAAAACCCGCTGGTGATGTATGGAAGGTGACGGCTCTTTCACCAGATACCCTTCCAGAACCTCATAGCGGTAGCCCGGCTCTTCCGGAAGCTTCAAATATTCTTCGTAGGTATAGCCGCCTTGTTTAGGGTGAACAGGGCTTTCTTCTTTGGACGACATCCTGACGTTATCGCCATGTGCCAGAGCGGCTAATACCGCTTCTTTTTCATAGCGGTATTGTTTTTCTCCTAGTTCTACCGCGGGGATCTTTTTCTGGCGGGTATACCGCCAAACGGTCTCAACCGACAAATTTAGAACTTCCGCCAATTCGTGAGCTGTAAGAAGTTTCTCCAAGAGATCACCCCTTATATCCAATATACGACTAAACACAACTCAAGTCAATTAAACACAGGTAAAAGATAAGTTTTTTCCCCAGCGGCCCTAAATATTTCAGCACTATAAATAACAAATTTCTTGCCTTAATACTTTTTGGGCAAGAAAAATACAGTTAGTCTAGGCTTGTGCGCCATCAGTATCTCTATGTTTAAGTCATGTTCCGAAAAGGGTTAGATTGCCGCCAATTTTCCAGAGACTAATTTTGTCATTACCCGTACTCCAAATAATATCTATCCAATAATCTATAGTCTCTTTGTCAGCATACCATACCTCGTGGTTTACTCCCTGGGAATCTTTATAACTAAAAACTAAAGCCCGGCTCTCTTCATCCCGTAAAGGAGACTGTTCATGAAGAAGCGCCAATTCCGTTGCCTCTCTTTCTGTCAGAGAATTCACCAACCCATTCTCTTGAAAATCATACCCCCCGGTAGCCAGGGCAAAATTAACTCTCCCAGGCAAGGTTTCAGTTTTTCTAACCAGATCCTCAATAAACTTTTTGTTAGCCTTGGGACCGGGTACAGTCCCATAATCATGTAAATTATAACACATCATTACATACTCCGGTCCTTCAGGCAAGTTGATTCTGTCTAGGGGTGCATTGGGTTCTAATACTACTCTTAAGGAAAGATGATCATTTTCTGTGCGGGTATACAGTTCAATAATAAATCTAATGAAAAGCTCCCAAAGCTCAAAATCTTTTTTTATGGCTTCATAGTCTATCTCAATCCCTTGAAACCCTTCCTTGGAAGCCAGATATATTATTTCCTCTATATGTTTTTCCCTGGATTCTTTGGTTTCCAATAGGCTATATAACAAATTCACATCCTTTAAAGAAGACTTATTGCTTTCCAGAAGCAAATCATTAACAAAGGTTAAATAATGCTTGTATTCCTTGGAACCATAAAGAGTTCTTACTTTCTTAAAACTTTCTGTTACCTGTTCGGGAATAAAAACCTTCTTGCTTTGATCAAAATAAGCTGCAAAATAACAGATTTGACTAATATTTTCCTTCATCTTTTCTATTTCATACTCTAAATCAGAGGTATCCCAATAAGTCGTCCATACGGAATAATTAATATTATCAATCCTTTTGGCCTTTTTTCCTCCATGCTCTTCCTGACCGCCGATATCCATACCATTCATGTCTTTCTGAGACGAACAGGAAACCACTGTCAGCATCAGCGTCAGGGCCAAGACAAGGATTGATAATACTTTTTTCAACATAATTATCCCCTTCATCATTTCCCTTTTAATTTGTTTCATTAAGAAATCGGTTTATCAGGTTGAGAAATTCCCAAGTTAACAAGTTACTAGAGGTTTTCAATAAACCAATCCAGGATTTTATTCCATCGCTGGAGAGCCATTTCTTTGACAAGCTCTATTCCTTGTA
Organism: Peptococcaceae bacterium; assembly: GCA_012839895.1. Classification (GTDB taxonomy): domain Bacteria; phylum Bacillota; class Desulfitobacteriia; order Desulfitobacteriales; family Syntrophobotulaceae; genus DUML01. The sequence goes on from DUML01000069.1 coordinate 11,836, forward strand.
ATTTATTTATATATAAAATCTTCTTCTCATCGTCAGTTTCTGTAATGACCAAATCTTCAAAGACCCCGTCATATACATCATCGGCAAGATTTCTCTGGCTATAGCCATATTCACTCCAAGCGGATTCCAAATAAATGTAACCGGCTTCTGTTTTAAAAACAGGCAAATTCCTGACCGCTTCTTTATTATCTATATTTACCGTTAGGGTATTGTTTTGCAAATATATATCCACTTTCCTCTTTCCCGGGTCGTCGATTTGTATTTCCGGAATATAATCTTTTGTCCCGTTTTCTATAACAATAAGCTCCCTATCTTCCGGTTTTTCCTGGGGTTCCATATTGGTTTGGTTTTTATATTTCCGTATATTTTTGTTGTAAATTTTATAGGCCTGCTCCAACGCTTCCAGCCGGTTTTCTTCAATTAACTGGTATTCTTCTCCGTCAAGTTCATTAAGATCCAGAGCAAATAACTCTTTGCCTGACTCTTCTATATACAAATAGTTGTTTTTTATTTTAACAGCGATATATTCATTTAATTCTTCGTTCGCTCGCAAATAAATTATTTGAGTTCCCAATATATTCCCAGTCAAAGTGGTATGCAGGTTAAAATCCTGATAGCCTTTACTCTTATTTAAGCGTATCAATCCTCTTGCTTCCGGTTCGGAAGTGATAATAAGCGCCGATTTCCTAAATTCAGCCACACCGCTGAGGGTATCCCAATCTTTTTTAATATCGGTATCTCCGTCCATAAATACCATTTTCTCCTTGGTATCCCCTTGTATTCTCATCAGTAAATGATTAGGATACCAGTAAGCCTGAGGTTGCAGCCTGGTTAAATCATAAATATCCGAGCTTTTATCGTTTAAGGCAAATCCTTCCCGATTAAAATTCATGGTAAAATATTTTTTTGTCATTTTTTCATTAATGAGACTTGCGTTTTTATCGGTCCCATATTGACCCGTATTGGAATGCATGAGGGCATAAAGCTTCGGCATTTCATTCAACTTTTGCTGATAGGTTTCTTCAATTAATATATAGTCCTGCTCGATACGTTTCCGCATCAGATCATAACTCTCTTTGGGAATTTTATCTTCATCCCGTATAAAATCCATTAAATAATGATTATAATCCCGATCAATGTATTTCTTCAAAGCGGATAATTCTTCAGGATCCAGTTCACCTAAATAATTACCGTATCTATCTAAAACATTAATATAGGCCAAGCGATAGCCGTTGGTTCCCAGTTCCCAGAATGTGCTTTCTTTTAAGTCTCTTAACTCTTTGAAATTTAAAAATTTCGGGTCCTTTTGGGTAAGTTCCTTTCCATAGCTCAACATTGTTCCTACATAATTATATTTTTTCAATAATGAATCGGTAAACATCGCCGTATCCCTTCTGCCATCTTCGAACATGAGAAACATCGCTTTCTCCGGAATTCTTTGATTATTTTTATAATAATTCTCTATATCCTCCTGTTTTAAGGTAACATACCCATTTTTTCTTAAGGCTTCAAAGTGTTCCTCCAACCTGGCAACACTAATCATGCTTTTATCTCCTTTCCTATCTACAGCAAAATAGGAAAGGGCAATAAACCCTTTGTCCGCAGCGTCGGTCAGGGAAGCGGAATCGTAATGCTCATACTGAGCAAAACTGAAACTGGCATTGATTAATAAGAATATTAATGCTACAAATATTATCCCTTGCAAAATACTTCTTATGAACTTCTTCTTATCTTTACTGGAATTTAAATGTTTCATTTTCTTTTGCCTCTTAATAATTATTTGACTTTTTCCGTTCTTTTTTACTTTGGGCCTCGACGTCGTAATGGGTCATCCTGGTTCCCCAGGTTGTTTTCCAAAAAGTTACCCAAGCCACCGGCATTTGCCACAAAAGCACTGCCTCATAATAGACACAGAATAAAAAGCCAAAAACCCAAGTGGTGCTTCTTCTTAAAAAGAGCTGTGCCATACTCATCAACATGGCCATTAAAAGTAATCCCGTTAAGAAAGTAACCGGAAAAATCCCGTATACCAGCGGGACATAAACTAAATTATAAATAACAACAACCGGGCCTAAAACAGGGACCAGCACTCCTATATAATAGCTTAAAGCTGCAAAAGGCTCCTTTTTCCACATAAACCTGGCTGCCACCAGAGACTCTCTAAGCCAAGACCTTTTCCACCGCATTTGTTGTTTTATAAAAGCTTTATGTTTGGTGGGAACAATGGTATAGCAAACAGCGGAATCCTGATAGACTGTTCGATGCTTCCTAAGGATCAAATTTGTAAGAGATCTGTCATCCCCAAAGGTCGCCTTATGTCCTAGAAATTCTTGGTTAAGCCAGGCATCCATGTTTTCCAAAACAATTTCTTTTTTATAACAGGCCAAAGGCCCCGACAGGCAGGTTACAGTGTCAAAAAGACTTTCTGCCGCTTTCATCACCCGAAAGGCAATATGATAACGTACCGACTGGATTTTGGTTAGAGTATTGGTATAAGTGTTGGCTACATCAGTTCTTCCCGTCACTCCGGCTATCTTGGGATCCTTGAAAGGTTGAACCAGATTCCGTATGGCAAAAGGTTCTAAAAAACTATCGGAGTCCACAAAAACGACTAAATCATGTTTGGCTTTGGCTACTCCTTGAGCCAGCGCTTCCCTTTTGCCCTTGTTTTTATCCATTAAGATATAATGCAAACGCCCTTTGGTTTCAAAACCTTCGTTTTCCTGGTACAGCCGGTGAATGATTTCCTTAATTTTCTCCGAGGATTTATCCGTGGAACAGTCGTCTACGACTATAACTTCCAGCTTGTCCAACGGGTAATCCTGGTTAATACATCCGCATATAGTTCTTTGAATCCATTCCTCCTCATTAAAACAAGGAATAATGATGGATACCCCCGGAGTGAATTCCGTATCGATTGGGACCTCCCGATAAAAAATGGCGAAAAAATATCTGCTTAAAAGGAAGAAGGCAGCGATAATACTATATAGATAGAGTGTTCTATTAAAATTAAAATAAATAACGCTTTCCGCTCGCATCAAGATAACAAAAGCCGTAATAAAAAAGAGCAATAAACTGGAAATCATCAGCATGTAGCGGCCTTTTTTCCGTCTGCTGTATACGGACAGCTCCTCTTTAAATTGCAGGCCGCATAAAGCCTCATCTTCAGATATTGTTTGCATCCTAGCGATATTTGCCGGAATATTGACCTTCATCTCCAAACCTTCGGGCATAGTTCCGGGACGTATTTCAAATTTTAGCCGGATTGAATCAGCCGACTCCAGGCTCCGGATATCTTTCTTATCCTTTATCTGAAGCAAGATTCCCGTCATTGATATATCAATGCCTTGACACTTAAACCTGCTCTTTACACCCTTTGTATTACATATTACTTCCACATTATAAGATACTTTGTATCTAATTCCTTTGGCTTTATTTTTAATAAAGTCATTAATATTCTTGTTAAGGTTCTCTTGCCCGTTCCCACCCCGTCTATCAATATTGCTTCTTCTTTGGAACTTATCAGGCACATTGGACAATAAACGGCGATCTTCTTTAACCTTAAGAAGAACATCCCCAATTTCCTTATTTGTATTTCTTCTCTGAGTAAATTTTTTAATATGCAAGCTAATTCTCCTCTACCGTTTCCAAATAATCGCTTAATTTTGCAAAACGATACCCATTTGCCTTTAATATTGGGATGGCTCTATCCAATGCTTCAGCCGTAATATTATTAGAAGAATGGACAGGGAGATTTCTAAAATCTGACATATGCATAATTAGAATACTGCCGTTTTGCACTTTTTTTATATTACCGTTACCCATCACCATACCGTTTATTATTTTATTCACAAGAGAGCCTGCATCTGTATCTTCATAATCATGACTATTAAAGTCGCCACTTACTATATGGCTAAATCCCATATCAAAAATCGCTTCCATACCGGCCCTGCTCATGGCCAGAGTAGGCGGGCGCAGTAAAGTGTTCAGAACCGGACGATTGTTGAAAGCAATATCACCTATAACCCTTAGCAGTTTATTATAAGAAATTAGCAGATCTTCCCTTCTCGCCCGAAGTTCTTCCTCGGTGGGAGAGCGGTAAATTGAAGTCAAATCATCTTCTTGGCCATAATTATCTCCGATGGCAAAAGGCAAATGATTATCCGTATGGCTTCCAACATCGTGACCCGCTTCAGCGATAGCTCGCAAAATATTGGGGTTATTTTGCATATAGCCCGTCCGAATAAAGAAATTTCCAGGTACATCGTGTTTTTCCAAAACATACAAGATTTGATTAATGGATTTATCTGATGCCCAGTCATCAAAGGTTAAAAACAATACCTTGTCCTGTGTAAATCTACCGGTCTTGTCGATTTCCTCCAACTCCTGCTCGGTGAAACCGGGCAATGTATTGAGGTTGCTAACATACGGATTCCCAATGTATTTTTTGTAAATCAAACTAAATTTGTCTAATTCGCTATACCCTGCCAAATGACCAGGATAGATCCTATTCTTTACCGCAGGGAGGATAACGTCGTCACTTAAGGGGTAGTTATATGTTTTCTTTCCATTGAGCACAGCTCCTACGGTTTTTATGGAATAGGAAGAACCATTATTTACTACTTCATCCTTATAGGCAATTGGATCAATCCTGTCTTGGGCTATTTTAATTAAGGCAGCGGGAATAACCCGGGGATCTTGATAATAATCCATCCGAAAATAGATGATATAGCCCCTGCGGACAGTAAGGTTTCCTTCCCCGAAGATATTATCCATAATCTGCGCCAATGTTCCCTTGACACCCACTTTAGAACTGGCCACAGATAAATCTTGCCATATTATTTTGCCATTTACGCTGGATATGGCCTCCAATATTTCGTCCTTTAACTTAATATCATAGGGATAACGAACCAAAGTAGGTGTTTGGTTGGTTAATTGGGCTACCGATTTTTGCACGAATAAGAGGGTTCGTAATGTAGAATAGAAATCCTTATCCCGGGATACGCTTAAGCATATTCCCAGCTCATGACCTTTTTGGGCAATCTTACGGACCAGTTCCGGGTAATGGATAACATTTTCCTTAGTCACAAAGAAAGTTCCCTTAACCTTTAAGCGGTCTAAATTCGTTAATACACCATCCAAAACTTCCTTATTGTCTATCCCGTAAAATGTATAAGACAGAGCTTTTTCAGTTGTATATATGGTCCTGTATTCCTGAGCTTTTTTCCCTTGATTGGCTTTTCTTAATTCCGCCAACTCTTTGTAAGTTATATCATCAGCTACTGCATTGTTACCGTTTGGTTTTGCCGGCTCCGGTTTTACCGGCTCTGGTTTTTCCTGTTCACTAGGTAAGCCAAGGTTTTTGTAGAAGTCCAAATCCTCCGCAAACACAACCTGATAATCCAATTCCCCTAAGGCTTTAAATAACCAGTCCACTATGATAATTAGTCTTCCCTCAGGCTTTATTTCAGCTATTGTCTGCCCTTGATCTACCGTCATAGGTTGTTTATCCAGAGCGGGCTGAGCGGATCCCGCAGGCTTAGGTTCAGCATTTGCCGGTTCCCCTGATTTTCCATACTCGTCCTCTTCTAATACCCCGTCCATTTTAATTGAAATAATTGATCCCTTGTCTAAATTTCGCAAATAGTTTACTACTTGCTCATAGTCTTTAAAACTTTGATAGTTTAAAAATTTAGTGGCTTGTACAACCCGGGTGTTTCCGGAAGCAAAGGCCGCTTTTAGTAAATCCTCCGAGTAAATTGTGCTATTACACATTAAAGTAATTGGCTTTTTATTTGTTATGGACTGGATAATACTATTGGCCCGCACAAAATCATAGATTAATTCTTCCTGAGAATAGTCTTGCATATTCTTTGTCTGGTATAATGTATTGCTGCCCACTCTATGCCCTCTAGAAGATAATTCCTTAACAAAATTGGCATTCTCCGCTGCAGATACCCCTGGAACAAAGAAATTAACCTTTCTGTTATATTTAGTGATTAAGTCCAACACTCGCTGATTCGTATCCGCATCAGACAGCCCTTGAAAAGTCAGTACTATAACCTTCTCAGAGGTGTTCACCTTTGCTATTATTTCCGCCATGGTGCCTTTTTGCAAATTATCCAGGGCTATTTTAATCTTTTCAGCGACATTATAATCCTCACTTCCACTGAGAGAAGGCAAATCTTTATTCATATTTGCGAAAATTATCCCAAAAACTATTACCGTAAGTAACCCCAGTAAAATAAGTACGCTTAGCAAGAATGTTATTATATTTTTGGTTGTTACATTTTTGGTTATCATAATTTACATCCTTATTCTTAATTATTCTTGCAAATTTTAAAGTGACTTTTAACTAAACAACCCGAAAAATTCAAATAGAGTTAACATTTACACCTTTCCTTGAAAATAATTCAAAGCAAATATAAATTTTTCGAATATTTTTTAAAACGATTTTTTGATAATTCATTATATCAAATATTCGGATAAAAAAGATACGCTGTGGCGCACATTTCGCTAAAGTATTATTCGGCAAAAACTGATTAAATTGACTCTTTTTCCTGCTGCTCCCAACCCTATTCCCCATAACCTGTTCCCCATCTTCTATTCCCTTACCCTCCGACCTTCTACCCCCTCCCCCTAAAGAAAAAACCGAACGGATTATCCGGTAAGGACCCTAATACCGCTCGGCTTTCTGGGCATGTCTTATAATGCTGCAAAAGAAAACCCCGCAGCCAATCAGGATATTTCCTGAGTTTACTGCGGGGTTTGGAAGGAAATTGGATCACAGCATTTGAAGCATCTGCCATCCACTGCCTATAAAATACATTGAAAATCCTACAATAAAAATACCTAGCACTAAAACAACTTTGTGATATACGGCATCACTTATCAGTTTCTTTCCTCTGGAAAATGCCGTTGATACTGCCGAATACCATACTAAATCTGACAGAATATGCCCTAGGAAAAAGATCGACACACCAATTAGACCCAAAGCATATGCCTGGCGTGTTAATTCCATTCCTGCTGATGCCCACCAGAGAATGAAATAAGGGTTAGCAAGGCTCACAAGAGCTCCCGCCAATACAAGGTTTCTCATTCCCTTACTTTTCCCTGCTTGTTTGCTTTCCAAGGAAACTGACTTATTTATGCCGGATTTTATCATTCCATAGCCCATCCACAAAAGAAAAGCGCCGCCAAACAACCCAATAAATCCTGCAACTGTCGGATCGGCAAAGAAATCTTTAAGTCCTAACATCATGATAATAACCAATAAAAGTTCCAGTATTCCATGCCCTAATACTATTAAAGGACCTGCCGTCCACCCTTTTTTTAAGCTCGCTTCAATCGTAACTCCCAGCATAGGGCCGGGCATCATCGCTCCAGAAAAGCCAATTAAAAATGCACTGATAAAGATTCCCCACAAAACCATGTTTATAAACCTCTCTAATAGCTAAAATACCTAGCTATCAAAATCTGCTTTTATTTATCTGTCATTTTTCTCCCTGGACTATAATATCGAAGTAAACGATAACTTAATATCCTATTCTCTTAAGCCAATTTTTGACCTCATCCGGCGAAACAGTCCCGTTTACAGCAATACCCGGCAGTATCCTGGACTTTGGGCACTCTTTTGCTATATCATTTTCGATTTGACCGAATCCTCCACCACCATGAGTACAGAAAGGAATTATCGTTTTCCCTGTGAAATCATGATATCTGAGGAAACTTAAAACCGGCGGCGCTATTGTTTTAAACCAGTTTGGCGAACCTATAAATATTGTTTTATAGCAATCTATCGGCTCATTTCCAGATATTAATTTGGGACAAAATCCTCGAGAAATCTGATTCCTTACTTCTTTAGCAGCAGTATTGTAGTCAAAGGAATACCTCTTTTCAGGAACCAATTCTCTCAAGTCACCACCAGTCTGCGCTGCTATTTCCAATGCCAAACTTTCCGTGGTCTTAAATAGTGAATAATAAACAATCAGTATATTGTCCATAGATGTTATCTCTCATTAATACAAATAATTATAACATTATTGTCATTCACTTAGGAACAACATCCACCGCCGGAGGAACAGTCACAACTCGGTTCCCCGCCGGTCAACCAGCTTTTAATAACGGCAGCCGCACACCCTACACCCGGTCTGACTTCTAAGGCATGAAACGGGCAGTTTTTAACGCAGGCACCGCATTCGATGCAACTGTCCTTATCAATTGTGGAACATTTACTGTTAATAATCGCAAAGACCTGATGCGGGCAAACTTCGGTACATTTTCCGCAGCCTGTGCAGAGGCTTTGGTCCAATTTTAAAGTTGTTACGTTTTTAAGATATTGGTGTTTCATACTACCAATCTCCTTTAACTCTTATATGAAACTATTCACTAATATCAATAAGCAACCTATAACAATTGAAATAATAATTGCGGGAACCGCTATCCTCATCTCTTTCAAAACCCCGGATAAGGAAGTATACGTAGAAGAACCTGTAAAATTCATGGCTAAAAAAGCCGATACCGCAGGAAAAACCAGTACATACCCCAGTGCCTGAAGCAAGCTATATTGAGGATTAGAGGGCCATCCGTTCAGCCAATTTACCAGAATAGCCCAAACTAATCCTAAGAGCCAGCCTTTCCAGGCGAAAGCCCGACCGGGAATAAAGGGCAGCAATACCGGCGTTAATACACACCCGATAATTACAGCTCCCATATATCCATAAAAATCGACCAAACCAAAAGGCCCAAGGCCCATCAAGTTTAACAAAAAGAGTACTCCGAAAATAATCAGGGATGGCTTTATGGTTCCCACAAATTCGATTGGTGTTAAAACCAGTCGATCATAAACACTGAACTTTAACGTTCTCATCTCGGGCGTGGCTTTCATTCCCGATTGAATGAACTCTTTAATATCTTTTGCCCTAACAGGTCCATAAATAACCTTAAACCCGGTATATTTCGTAACCTCATGGGCGCTTACTCCCGGCGCTCCCAACTGTGGCAAGATAAGGGTTCGATGAGCGACAATCTTATCTAGCTGGACAATCGCCATCCGATTGATAAGTTCATTTGATCCGAATGTCCCTTTGCCTGCAGCACACCAAACATTGATCCCTTTTGTATCAAGAACCAGAATCCAAGTGTCTAACCCGGATAACTCTTTGCGCAAACTATCAAAAGTCAATTTGTAATTGGCTGTAACTAGAACAGGAGAATTCTCATTGGGATTCCCCAGACGATAAAGTCCAGGCTCAACTTTATAATTCATTCTGTTAATGCCCCACCGGGCCTTCCAGGCACCCAATTTATCTTGAAAAGTCAATTGGGCTGATGTCTGCATAATTTTAATCTCTTTTTTCATATTGCCGATTGTTAACATATTCATCGCATCCTCACTTAACAATGCCGTAGTCGATATTTATATATAACAAAGCGATTAAGGCTAAAGGCACTCACATTCGCGACCCCCCGAATAACTATTTTCTTTTTGACTTGTTATTTCATCTAATAGTTTTTTAGCTGCTTCACATCCAGCCTTATTAAGAGAATAGTACATCCATTTTCCTTCTCTCCGGCTATCGACAAGTCGGGAATCGCAAAGAATCTTCATATGATGTGATAAGGTGGATTGTCCAATCTGCAAATCCTCAAGAATTTCACAGGCACATCTTTCTCCGCTTTGCAACATTTCTATTATCCTCAGCCGATTAGGATCGCAGAGTGCTTTAAAAACTCTTGCATTATTTTGATATCTATTATCTGTATTCATTTCTACACCTCATATCGATATTTATCGATATAAATATTATATATATCATATCGACAAACGTCAATATTAATAGCATCCTTCAACGCATGATCTCCGTAGTGCTCATGCATTTCCTTGGAATAAAGTTTTCCACGCATTAAGTTTGAAGGCTTTCATTTGGAGGGATAAGTGCTTAGCTAGGCACAAAAACTGGCACCGTATTTTATACGATGCCAGTTTTGAGATATTTGTTAAATATACTCTTTCTGTTAAATCTGAAATTGTTTTACTAACTTAATCAAGGATTCGGATTTTTCATTGGCATCCATTGCTAATTGTTTAACATGGTTAGCCATCTGAACAACCGCTGTTGTTTCCTGAGCAATATTGGTTGCTCCTCCAGCTTGATCATTGGCAGCTGTAGATATCTGAGTGATTGCTTCTACCATATTCTGCATTGAAGCCAAGAGCTCTTCTGAAGTTGAACTGAATTCCATTACAATATCGTTAATTACCGTGGAATTTTCGCTATATTGTTCGCTGGTTCGTACCAGTGATTCATAATCACTTAGTACCTTCTTATCGATAAACTCCATAATCTCCATAGAATTTGACGAAAGAGTATTCACTGCTGCATAGATCTTTTGCGTCACTTCTTGGATCCTCGCTACTGATTCGTTTGAGTCTTCCGCTAGCTTTCTGATCTCATCAGCAACCACGACAAATCCCCTTCCTGCTTCCCCTGCCCTTGCTGCTTCGATGGCTGCATTTAAAGCAAGAAGGTTAGTTTGGGAGGTAATCTCAAGTATTGCATTAGACAACTCATTAATCTGATTGACTGCCTTGGATTGCTCAATAGCATCCTGTAAATCGGCCTTGGCTCTACTATAAATTTTCATAGCCTCTTCTTTTGAGGAAATAGCATTTTTCTTCATATCTTCACTCATTTTGTTTAAAGTGTTCACCGTGTCCGCTCCTGCCTGAGCTCTGGAAGCAACAGACTCAATGGCTCTTTCTACCTCCAAGGAAGTGGCATTCATTTCTTCGGCCGACGCAGCTGTCTCTTCTGTTCCTGCCGACAACTCTTCTGTAGTGGCAGAAATTTGTTCAATGCTTTGGTTCAATCGTTCTACATCTTGATTGATATTGATTAACATTTGGCTGACACTGGATGACTCATTCACAACTGCCTGCATCATGGTTCTCATGGAACTCTGCATTTTGTCTAAGGCATTGGCTAAAATTCCGGTTTCGTCTTGCATATTTAAGAGCTTTCTAGGAATTTCCCCAGTGAAATCTCCGGTAGCAATGACATTAAGGTGTTGGGTCGCTTCTTTGATAGGTCGGGCAATTCTACGAGAAATCACTATTGTCAAAGCTAAACCTATCACAAAAAACAATATCGATATGATTATCATTCTCGTAGTTAGAGTATTCACCTTTGCCATAACCACTGATTTAGGTGCCGTTACCGCTAAAGACCAATTTGTTCCTTCCACAGGAGCATACCCCATATATTTGGTGACGCCGTTATATGTATACTCACCTACTCCTGTTTCTCCTGCAACCATCTTCTTTTCAAGATTATATAATTGTTCCAGTTGAGGGTCAGCGTTCTTCTCATAGTCTTTAATGGTATTGGACATTTCCAAAATGAGATTAAAATCATTATGGGCTACTATAGTACCTTCTTTGTTAATCATATAGATTTGTCTCTCACCGGATTGCATTTCTATAGTAAAATTGCTTAAAGCAACGCCATTCCGTCTTGCCGCCAATACTCCGACCACTTCATCATCAATTTTGATTGGCACGGCATACATAATCATCATGTTACTATCAGCCTTACTGATAATAGGGTCAGAGACATTAGACTCCCCAGATAACGCCTTTTTGAAGTACTCTCTGTCGGCAACGTTATCACTTATTCCCGATACGTCCAGAGAATCCCCATTTGTATTAATGATGAAAATGTTTTGATGTCCGGCTCGTTTAACTTCATCCCTAAGCAAATCCAATTTTCGTTCAATTGGTAATTCATCACTTTTTAACCACCAACTATTGGCCAATGCTTCCAAAGCGTTAAGTTGGCTCTTGACTTTTTCTGCTGCAATCTTAGCATCTGTGTTGGCTATTTCCAGTAAATTTTCATCGATGCTTTCTTGGAGGGCATTACGAGCACTGAAAAAAGCACTAAGCCCTAACCCTAGACAGATTACAACCATAATAATTCCAAAAAATAAAGTTATTTTTGTTGTAATACTTTTAAATTTCATTGGTTCAACACTCCGCTTCAGCTTTTATTAATTTTTTTAAATAATTAATACAGCTTAACACAAGAAACACTCCTGGGAAGATCAGTGATTCCAGTGAAAGCTGGAGCTGTTACGTAGACTTCTTTTCTATAATTGCAGATTATTACAATAATAAATATATATCGTCTTTCTTCTAAAATTTCTTTAATTTTGTTACATCTGTTTTGTGAATTAGTTCACGGCAATTGTCTCTGTTGACAAACCATAGCTAAAAAGTACTATAATATTACGTCACAAAACGTTGCTACCTCAGGAGAGGATCTCTTATGAAATTTTACCATATGCGCAGGATTTTCCGAAACGATTGGAAAAGAATTCTGACCAATCCCGTCGCATTGATTGTTGTCCTCGGCATCGCCGTTCTCCCCGGTCTATACGCTTGGGTAAACATCATGGCTTGTTGGAACGTCTATGAAAATACAGGCAATATTCCCGTCGCCATAGTAAACAGCGACAAGCCTGCGCAGCTTAGGGATCAAGAGATTAACATCGGCGCAAGCGTCGTGGAGCAACTCAATGGAAACGATAAAATGGACTGGAAATTCGTCACTGAGCAGCAGGCTGATCTCGGGCTAGCCGACGGTACCTATTTTGCCGCCATTGAGTTGCCGGAGGATTTTTCCTATAACTTTACCACCTTGTTTTCCGAAACCCCAATCAAACCCAAAATTATTTTTAAAGTAGACAATAAAGTAAATCCTGTCGCTGAAAGAATGACGGAGAGCGC
>DUML01000070.1 GCA_012839895.1 Peptococcaceae bacterium
AATTAGAGTTAAGCATAAGGAAAACCTCCTGTAAATGATCGTGGTGGGTTTATTTACCCGGTAGGTTTTCGCTTATGCTTTGTTTTTTCCTGCTGGTTACCCCAACATTTATTATAGAACCTTTTTTATATGATTTTATATTCAAAGTCATGTTCTAAGTCAAGTTTTAATTGTAATGTCCTGGAAACAGTCCATTCTTTAAAAGTCAGACGGCTAAGGTCTTGTCTCGTTTACCAAAAGCACGTGCAGTAAACTCTGTATTCTCTAATTAGCAGGCTAGGAGAATTATTAAGGGCAAAAAAGTGGAGGGACAGAAGATGTTGCTAAAACCAAAGGCATTGTTAGCCGGAGTTAACCTTTCTAACTATCAACATGATTTTATTGATTCAATGGAAGAATTAAGGCGTCTGGCTGAGGCTTGTGACTTTGAGGTGGTTGGCCAAGTTAGCCAGAGAATGAATAAATTGAACCCCGTTTATTATTTAGGCAAAGGTAAGCTGGAGGAATTAAAGCTTTTGCTGGAAGAGACGGGGGCGGAAGTTGCAATTTTTAACGATGAGTTATCTTTTTCCCAGATCCGGAATTTGGAAGAAGCTTTAGAATGCAGGATAATTGACCGGACAGTGTTAATTTTAGATATTTTTGCTCAGCGGGCCAGAACCAGAGAAGCTAAGCTTCAAGTGGAAATAGCGCGCTTGCAGTACCTTCTGCCCCGCTTGGGCGGACAGGGTGAAATTTTAAGCCGTCAAGGGGGAGGTGCCGGGCTCAGAAACAGAGGAGCGGGGGAAACCAAGCTGGAGTTGGATCGCCGTAAGATTGAAGAACGCATCGGCAGGCTGCACAAAGAATTGGAAACACTTGTTACGGATCGGCAAAACCAGCGGAAAAAGCGGAAAAAATCAGAGCTTCCGGTAGTTGCTTTAGTAGGTTATACCAATGCCGGTAAATCAAGCCTACTGAATGCCCTCTTGGATATGTATCACAATGAGGCCGGGAAGCGGGTTTTTGAAAAGGATATGCTTTTTGCCACCTTGGAGACTTCGGTGCGGAGGATTAAACTGCCGGATAATAAATCTTTTCTATTAACGGACACGGTAGGGTTTATCAGTAAATTGCCGCACCAGCTGGTTAAAGCTTTTCGCTCTACCCTGGAAGAAGTAACAGAAGCTGACCTCTTGATCCATGTGGTGGATTACTCCAACCCCAATTACGAGCAGCAAATTGAGACTACACAGGAAACCCTCAAAGAACTAGGGGCAGATAATATTCCGGTTATTTATGCCTATAATAAAATTGATTTGGTTGAAGGCGGTTTTCCAAAAGTAAACGGAAATAAAGGGGATTGTATTTTTCTTTCTGCCAAGCAGAAAGAAGGAATGGACAAATTGGTGGAAGCCATAAAGGAAAGGGCATTTCCCCGCTATATTCCTTGTACTATGCTTATTCCCTATGCTAAGGGCGAGATAGCGGCTTATTTAAGTAATAACGCCCATATTATTAGCACCGAATATACCGGTGAAGGAATACTTTTAGCCTTGGAATGCTTGGAAGCCGATTACCGGCGCTATAAGGAATATACCAAAAAACACTAAATATGCTCTAAGACACAAAAAGGAGCCATTGCTAAACAAATTTTTTTCGTTTGGCAACTGCTCCGAAAGGATTAGGTGGAAAGGAAGTTTATGACAAAGGAATTATTGCAGGACAATGGGTCCTCCTGGAAAAAGAAAATAGTTATATTTTTGATAAGTCAAAATATTTCCCTCTTCGGCTCTTCAGTTGTGAGCTTTGCTATTATCTGGCATATTACCCTGCTAACTTCATCCGGTAAATGGGTGATGCTCTTTACTATTTGTTCTTTATTGCCGCAGGTTTTAATCTCTCTTTGGGCGGGGGTTTGGGCGGATCGTTATAACCGCAAATATCTGATTATGCTGGCGGACGGCTTTATTGCGCTGGCTACCTTTAGTTTGGTAATTGCCATGTGGGCAGGATATGAAAATTTAGAACTCCTTCTCCTTATTGCCCTGGCTCGTTCCTTAGGGGCAGGTATCCAAACTCCGGCGGTAGGGGCTTTATTTCCTCAGATTGTACCCGTAGACAAACTAACTAGGGTACAAGGTATTAACCAAACTTTAAACTCAGTTCTAATGCTCTTATCCCCGGCCGTAGGGGGTCTGGTGCTGGGATTTAAAGGTATTGTCTGGGCTTTTATGCTGGATGTTCTCACGGCTTCTTTGGCCATAGCCGTTCTTAGTTTGTTGAAAGTGGAGAAAGTGGCCAGGCCTGAGGGAAAAACTTCAGTATTAACGGAACTGCGCCAAGGGGTTGCCTATGCTTTTAACAATAAGCTCTTGCGGCTCATTCTCATTTGTTTTGGAATATCATTTATTCTTATTACCCCGGCGGCTGTTTTAACTCCACTTTTGGTGGAACGCAGCTTCGGCAGTGATGTTTGGCGGTTGACTGCCAACGAGATGGTCTGGACCGTTGGCTCCTTGCTGGGAGGTGTTTTTGTTTCCTTTAAAGGGTCTTTTCACAACAAAATACGCACAGTTGCCCTTTGTCTGGTTGCCTTCGGGGTAACTTTCGGCCTCTTGGGAATTGCCCAAAATTTTGTATTTTACCTCCTGATTATGGGTATTTCCGGATTTTTTATGCCTATAGTTGCTACAGCCCAGACAGTTTTATTACAGGAGAACGTGGAAGCGGTCATGATGGGGAGGGTGTTTTCCTTGGTTCAAATTGTGACCGGCAGCGCCATGCCTATTGCTATCCTGTTCTTTGGCCCCCTGGCCGATATTATTCCTATCGGGGTAATCTTAGTCGTAACAGGCTTCTTGCTGGCTCTCACCGGGTTTTGGTATCAAATCAGCAGTAAGCGTGCCGGATTGATAGAAAATTAGAGCCGGTTCTTAAAAAAGTGCTCCGGCTCTTAGTAACAGACTTTGCCTCCCAGCCGATGTATGGAAGGAGTTCAAAAATGTAATAATAGGGATAAGATGGCAGAGGGAGGTATCTACTTTGGGAGATAAAAGCCCTAAAAACATTGAAAAAAAGAAAAAGAGGGTTAAAAAAGAAGCTGCTGAGCCTATGGCTTAAGATTCCTCAGGGCACTCAGGCTGTTGGTGGATAGAACTGCCGGCAGCCTCTTTTTTATTTTGTGTCCGATGGTTCGCGCTAAACGGTTAAATTGTTCAAATTCAAGCGCTGAATTATTGAGTTTCTTCGGTAGTGTTGTTTTTAAACTAAATATTTGCCCTTAAGGTTAAAAATACCTTATTAATTAGTCTTACACAATGTTTTCTCTGCAAAGAGTTTGGTCAAACTATAAATAAACTTTAAAAACGGCAGAAAGAAGTTCCAGGCAGAGCTTTACAGACCTGGCAGCCTTAAACCGGCTATAACAGCTTTAAAGGAAAAATAAAAGGCTAGGAAAAGCTTTAAGAGGTGTGGAAATAGATTTGGAAAACGAAAGGACAAAAAAGAAAAAAGGTCAAATAAAAAAACTGCATATTTTTATTGTTTCTGCCCTACTGCTTATGTTATTCTTAACCCCGACAATACTTTTTGCCGCTTCCTACTGCTTTAACCAGATTTTAGCCCGGGCACCGCTGCTATTGAATTCCAAGTTAACCCCTGCGGAGCTGGCTACCGTCAAATATATTCTTTGGAAGGAAGATGACGGGGAATTAGCAGCTCTGGAAACATATCTTCAAGACTCAGGACTGGAATGGGAAAAAGAAACTCTCCGGGATTTTGCCGGAAGCAAGGCTGTAAAGTATACAGCCCAGATTTGCATCTCCCAAGAAAAGGAATATCAGGCTTTAGACTTTTATCATAATTTAAATCTGCAGGCTAAAAGGTTTAAGGCTCAAGCTTATTTCGCCGAATGGATTAATTTTGCGGTTGACCCGGCAAATATGTGTTTAAAGTTAGGAATTACTCCTCACTTTTGGGTAAAAACTCCCGGCTTAGTTTCTTGGTCCGGCTACCATCCGGCTTTGCCCGGCGCTATAATAGCTGACGGGAAAAGAATTAATTATCAGCTCTTAACCACCAATGGTTCTAGGACAGTGGAAAAGACTGTTTTGGCGGTTCCGGCCCTCCTGGAAGATTTTTAGATTGTCAAGTGTTTTATGGCAGGAAATTTACTGTAGGAAAAAGAATATTAAAAACATGCTGCCAAACAAAACTAGGGTTGCAGTATTCGCTGGTAATAATTGTTTATAATAGCCAATAGTGGATATGATAGAGGTAGGACAGGTCAGGAGATGATAAAGAAAATTGAGCAAGTATTTAGTAACAGGCGGAAAAGAACTTTACGGTAAAGTAGAAGTGAGTGGGGCCAAAAATGCCGTTTTGCCAATTATAGCGGCCAGCTTGTTGACCCCTGATAAAATAATATTAGAGGAAGCCCCGGATTTGTTGGATGTCCAGGTGATGAGCCAGGTCATAGAGTCCCTGGGGGGGAAAGTGAAGAGAAACGGCAAAAAGCTGCATATTTCTGTTAAAGAGATCCAAAGCATTGAAACCCCTTTTGATCTTATTTCCAAAATGAGAGCTTCAATTGTCATTATGGGGCCAATGTTAGCCAGGAAAGGGCGGGTTCGCATTTCTCATCCCGGAGGATGTGCCATAGGCTCCCGCCCCATAAATTGGCATCTTAAAGGTTTAGAGTGTTTAGGGGCTCAAATAAGGATGGATCACGGCTTTTTGGATGTCAGTGCCTCCAGGTTGTCCGGGGCCAGGATTTATCTTGATTTTCCCAGTGTGGGTGCCACGGAAAATATCATGATGGCTGCCGTCTGTGCCGAAGGCACTACTATTATTGAAAATGCGGCCCAGGAACCGGAAATTGTTGATTTGGCCAATTTTATTAATGAGATGGGCGGTAAAATCCGGGGGGCAGGGACTAATATAATTCTCATTGAGGGTGTCAAAGAACTTCATGGTACTACCCATACCATAATACCTGACCGGATTGAAGCCGGGACTTTTATCTTAATGGCTGCGGCCTGCGGGGGAGAAGTTTTAGTCAGCAATGTTATTCCGGCTCACCTTAAGCCCCTCTTGGCTAAATTGGATGAAGCAGGAGTTATTTACCGGGAAGAGGATGATGGGATAAGGGTTATTGGTAAAGGTTGTTATAATGCCGTAGATATTAAAACCCAAGTGCATCCCGGCTTTCCCACCGACCTGCAGGCGCCGATTCTGGCCATGCTTACAAAAGCGAAGGGCACAGCCGTAGTCACTGAGACTGTTTTTGAAAACAGGTTTATGCATGTGGATGAATTAAAACGCATGGGCGCCGACATTAAAATCGAAGGGCGCAGCGCTATCGTTCAGGGGGTAGAAAATCTTTATGCAGCTCCTGTAGTGGCCAGCGATTTACGGGCCGGCGCTGCCTTGGTCTTGGCTGCTTTGACAGCCAACGGCACTTCGGAAATTAGAGAGATTCATCATATTGAGCGAGGTTACGAAAACCTGGATTTAAAATTGCAAAACCTTGGGGCGGAAATTGTTAAAGTAGATTAATATAAGCATATCCAGCTTCCCTGGCGCATAAAGATTATCTATAGCTTGTACTGCACGGGAGGCTGGGACGTGAAGGGGAACATCAAAAAAATAACGGCTGTACTTTTAGCCGTTATCTTTTTAGTCGGGATACTGCCGTATGGGCTTACCAGGTTTTTTGACAGGAGCTATAAAGACCAAAAGCTTCAAGTCCGGGTGGAAATGGGTAACGGACAGATAAGGAACATCCCTTTGGAAGAGTACTTAATCGGGGTAGTGGCGGCAGAGATGCCTGCCGAATTTGAACTTGAAGCTTTAAAAGCCCAAGCCGTGGCTGCCAGGACTTATGTTTTGAAGCGCATGAGCGAATCTCAAAGCAATGTTTATGATGTGGATACTACGGAGAAGACTCAGGCTTGGCGTTCCAACCGACAGCTTTTTCGCCAATGGGGTCTTATAAGTTATTTCAAATATCAAAAAAAAATAGCCCAAGCTGTTGAGGAGACTAAAGGCCAGGTCTTAACATTTAATAATAAATTGGTTGATACCGTCTATCACAGCTCCAGCGGTCGGAAGAGCACGGAAAGAGCCGGTGATGTTTGGAGTGCGGAAACAAGCTATTTAGTTAACGTCCCTTCCGGAGAGGCAAACCCCTTAAGATTTGTTAAACAGCAAATCCTAGATGCTAAAACCTTTTATACTATGCTTGGTTTTACCGACCCCCCGGCCGAGTTAACAGCCAACGACTTGATGATCCTAGAGCGAACTAAAGCAGGGAGGATTAAAACTTTGGCTGTGAAGAATAAAGTATTCACCGGAACGGACTTTCGGGCCAGGTTACAGCTTCCCTCAACGGATTTTGAATGGCGGATTCAAAGTGACAAAATAGAACTAACCGTTTATGGCAAAGGCCATGCTGTCGGAATGTCCCAGTACGGGGCCAACGACATGGCTCAAGCCGGAAAAAAATATAACCAAATCCTGGGGCATTATTACCCAGGCACAAAATTGGAAAAGCTGTATTAATTAAAACCAATAAGTGTATTGATGTACAGTAATTACCAGGAAAGGACATCCTTTTGAGGATGTCTTTTTTTAGTGTACCGGCATATAAATGAACTAAATATTGCTGGATAAAAGGGGAGAGGGAGTGTGCAGGACCACATTAGAAGAAGAGCTTTAGAGATCGGCAATTATATCTTGGAATCAAGCAGTACGGTAAGACAAACAGCCGAAGTATTTGGAGTTTCCAAATCCACAGTCCATAAAGATGTAACTGAACGTCTACCGCAGATAAACAAACAGCTTTCTTCACAAGTTAAACATATATTGGAAAGCAATAAAGCCGAAAGACATATCCGGGGTGGCGAAGCTACCCGCAGAAAATACAAGCAAAGTACACAATAAATATGTTAAAAAAGAGTAAAATATAGGTTATTTTTGTAGAAAAGAAAGAGGAATATAGAAGGAAACAGCGAAATAGTATTGATAATATCTCCCTTGGCTGGGAGATTGTGTTTTAGTTGCTAAAACTTCATTACGGTTGTCCGGCGTGTGTTCATACTCATTTCCAGTGATTCACAGTACTTTGCGGTATTTTTTATACTTTGGACAAGGACAAGCCGTTAACAAGAACCCAGTGGAAAGGAGCATTTGGATGTTTGGTACTAATTTGGGAATTGATTTAGGTACCGCCAGTGTCCTTGTTTATGTCCAAGGTAAAGGTATTGTCCTGCATGAACCTTCGGTTGTTGCTATTGACAAGGAGACAGGAAAAAGAATCGCTGTAGGAGAAGAAGCTCGGTTGATGCTGGGGAGGACCCCTGGCAATATCGTTGCTATCAGACCGATGAAAGATGGGGTGATAGCGGATTACCAGACAACTGAAATTATGTTAAAATACCTGCTTAAAAAAGCGGGGATCAGGAATTGGCCTTTTTTTAAAAATCGGGTGGTTGTTTGTATTCCTTCCGGAGTTACAGAGGTAGAGGAGAGAGCTGTTAAACAAGCTGCTTATAAAGCCGGCGCAGGCCAGGTAAAGGTTGTGGAAGAACCCTACGCTGCGGCTTTAGGAGCCGGGTTGGATATTAATGGGCCGGAAGGGAACATGGTAGTTGATATTGGCGGCGGGACAAGCGATGTGGCTATCTTAAGCCTGGGGGGAATTGTTGTCAAAAGGAGCATCCGCATAGGTGGGGACAAGATGGATGAAGCCATCAGCAGGTTTGTCCGCCGGGAACATAACTTGATGATTGGGGAACGGACTGCCGAGGAAATAAAAATCCAGGTAGGCTGTGCTATTCCCGAAGGCCGCAAAGACAATGCTGAAATGGAAGTAAAAGGGAGAGATTTGGTAACCGGCTTGCCGAAAACAATTAAAATTGACTCCAAAGCTGCTTACCTGGCTATGGAAGAACCTTTGGAGGCTATAGTGGCAGGAATAAAAGATGTCCTGGAACGCACTCCGCCGGAATTGGCTGCGGATATTATGAGTAAAGGTATTGTTTTGACCGGTGGCGGTTCTCTGGTGGATTCTATGGACGTTAGGATTTCCAGAGAGACGGGCTTGGCAGTGACAATAGCGGAGAACCCTATTTGCTGTGTTGCTTTGGGGACAGGCAAGGTCTTAAAAAGCTGCTTTAAATAAAGTGGCGGATAAGTCTAGAATTAACTCAAAAATATTAAAACCAATCACAATTACATAACCGTGGCAGTGTCCCTAGGATCTTAGGTAATATTTTTTGAGAGCAGACCAAAAGAGAAAAGGTGACACTGTTTTTGTTTGGACTGTCCATTTCAGGGTCATAATTTTAGCAACTAAGAATATTTGGAATAAGGGCATTTGGAGAAAGTATGAAGATGAATAGGAAAGAAGGAAATGTTTTAGGAATAAGGATTGACCTCTTAGGTTTAGCCGAAAGCGTTGCCTTAATTACGGAGTCCATCTCTGCTGGGAAAAAACTTCGAATCGTGACAGCCAATCCGGAACTAATTTACAAGGCGCAAAAAAATAAAGAACTCCAGGATGTTATTAATACTGCCGATTTAGTCTTGCCGGACGGAATTGGTGTGGTTTGGGCCCTCCGCCAGTTGGGTTATTGTCTTAAAGGGAGAGTGACGGGAGTAGACCTTACGGAACGCCTTTTGGAGGAAGGCAATCGCAGGGGGTGGAGGGTTTTTTTCTTGGGAGCCAAGCCTGGAGTTGCCGAAAAGGCGGTAGCAATACAGACCAAAAAGTACCCTGGTATCGTATTTAGCTGTCAACACGGCTATTACCTTGCCGATGAAGAATCCTTTGTGCTGGAAAGGATCGGCCGTTTTGCCCCGCATTTACTTTTAGTTGGCTTAGGCGCGCCGCGGCAAGAATATTTTAATGCTGCCCATAAAGGTATAGCCCAAGTCCATGTAGGGGTGGGAGGTACGATTGATGTTTTGGCGGGGGAGGTTAAGCGAGCTCCCTATTTTTTCCGCCGCATTGGTTTAGAATGGTTCTACCGGCTGCTTACGCAGCCTTCAAGGCTGGGCAGGCAGGCTGTTCTGCCATTGTTTGTTTTAAAAGTGCTTCGTCAGAAATACTTAAGCTAAAATTCTTTCGTAAAACTCGGTTGTAGCCTCTACCATTTTGGCCACAGTATACTGCTCGGCCTTTTCACGGGCTTTGACCGTTAAGTTCTTGGCCAGGGCAGGGTTCCGGAGAATTTCACTGCAAGCCAGAGTCAAGACCAAGGGATCGCCCGGAGTCACTAAGAGGGCCTCTTTTCTGTCTGTGAATAATTCCGGAATGCCACCTACCCGGGAAGCCACAATAGGTATTTCAGCTTGGGCGGCTTCCAGGAGCACCAGTCCCATTCCCTCGCTTAGGGAAGGAAGGACAAAGAGATCCATCGCCGGTAAAGCCTTCCAGGCCTGCGGAAGGAATCCTGTTAAAGTGTAAGGAAGCTCATAGGATTTTAACAAGCTTTCCAATTGGGAACGTAAAGGCCCTTCCCCGATTAGAAGGAGATGGAGATTGGGATTTTCTTTGGCCAGCAGCCGAAAAGCTTCAATTAAAAAAACTTGGCCTTTAACCGGGTGAAGGCGCCCGATTGTGCCAATGACCAGGCAGTGTTCCCCTATATTCATCTTTTTCCGGAATTCAGCTCGCAATTTAGCCCGGTCTGTAAAGTCGAGAGTAGGACAGCCGTTATAGATAGTCCTGACCGGGATTTGAAGCCTTTTCCTTTGCAACGAAGCGGAAACTGACCGGTACAAATAGTCGGAGACAGTAATTACCCCGTCAACCAAGGGCAAGGTCAGCTTATCAAGGGCGGTGGCAATTTTTCCTTTGCGTGGTGAAGGGTAGTCATTTTCCGGCCGGCTGTGGAGGGTGGAAATGCAGGGGAGACCCAAAACTTTGGCTGCCAGTCTTCCTACTAAATTCGCCCGTGCTCCGTGACAGTGCAACAGCTCTATTTGCCGGCTCCGGCAATAACGGAGCAAAGGAAAGATCGGCAAAAGGTCAAAGGGGAATCTCATTGGAAAAATCTTAGTTTCAATTCCCAGGGAGCGAGCCACAGGGGCTAAAGGTGAATTGGCGATCAGGCAGACAAGGGTCGGCTGAACTTTTTCTTCTTGCAACCCTGTAAGCAGATTCAGAACGTGTTGCTCAGCGCCGCCGATTTCTCCGCCGCCGATAAGGTGCAGTATCCGCCTGGGCATAGCTTAGCCTCCTTCAAGTTAAGCAAAATAAGCATATCTCTCCCTGTTTGCTATAAATATGATAGAGAAATATTTTTGGACTTGCAAGCGTCGGCGGGGGGATAAGCTTGTTTTCTTGGAAGGAAGAAGATGTATTAACCGGGTTTTTGTTTATAGCCCTTCTATGTCACGGAATGTTCTTTGCCCGGGAGTGGCTTATCCTGGGGACGGCATTTATGGTTGCTTTTGGGTATTATAGGTTGAAAGAATACCGAGAGTGGAAAGAGTCAAGTGATTCTCTAGAATTGGATGATTTTCAGAAAATAGATTATAAAAAATTTTACCAAATTTTTTTAAAAGAATATGAGCTTCAACCGGTGATTATTTTGGGGCTGATGGTTGTACTCTCTTTAGCCGGCCTTCTCCAGCCGGTGCGTTGGGTGGAAGGTTATCTGGAAGCCTTCCGCTGGCTTACTTTTCTGGCTGCCTATCTTTGGGGTCGCCGGTTGGTTGCTAAACCTGGGTTAAGAGCTAAACTTGTTCACAGGATTAAAGGGGCGGCTTTAATAGTTATACTTTTGGCCTGGCTGCCGGGCAGCGAATGTATTTGGGCATGGCCGGGCCCAACTGCCCATGGGCGCTTTGCCTTAAGTTTCGGCTATCCTAACGCTGCGGCGGCTTTTCTGGGTTGTTTGCTTCTTATGTTCCTTGCTGCCAAGGAGATTAATTTAGTTTATTTGATAATTTTTGGGGTGAGTTTTGTCAGTACCGGTTCCAGGGCTGCTTTGATCCTGCTCGCCGGTTGTTTCTTTCTTTTAGGGTTAAAAAGATTAATTTTAAGACAAAGCGAGCCGGTCAACACTGTTTCCACCCCAAGCCTCCTGGGCTTTTATAAAACGGCGGTGTGGATTCACCATAGGCAAGGAGAGGATTTAAGGAGTGTCAGTCTTTTAGGTAAAATTATAATATTAATATTTTTAGTTTTCTTTGTCCAGCAGACCATAGGGCGCAGCCAAGGCGCTTTCCAGCATTTGCTTACCTGGACGGACAGCAGCCTGGCCGAAAGGATGCTCTATTACCTGGACAGTTTTAAAATTGCTTGGTATGGCCACTTTTTCCCTCAGGCGGGGGGGTGGTTGGCATTCCCGTTAATCCAAACTGCTCCTTATTGGACTCTTGACCCTCATTCCTCTTTTTGCCGGATCTTGCTGAATCAGGGATTATTAGGTGTAATTCTGCTAGGCTTTTGGGCCGGGAAAGGGCTCTTGGGCTATCTCAAGGAGCTCCGGCGAAGCCGGGATCTGACTGCTGTGGGTTTAAAAACTACCGTTGTTTTCTTGGGGTTACATAGTTTGTTTGATGTTGATCTTTCTTTTGGCCTTCTTGGGATCCTTTTCTGGCTCTTGGTAGGGCTGATTAAATAACCGAAAGTCTTTCTCCCGCATAGAATAAGAAGCAACAGGCAATGGGAGAAAGGCAGGTCGAGAAAATATGAACCTAAACAGCTGGGGTTATCTGCTGCTCTTAGGGCTTATACTTTTCTTTTGGGTCCTGGCCAAGCACTGGGAATGGAGGCTTCCTTCCGGGTTGGCAGCAAAAATTAATAATTTTATACGCCGCCTTGAGGAAGAAAAAGCCAGGACTGCTTTCATTGTTAACTTTGAGGCCAGGGAATTTCAGGTGGATGATTTGGAAAAGGAAGTGTACATAATCCGGAAATCCAGTAAAGAAGCCGGCGCCGGCCTAATTATGAATGTGGGAGTCCGGCTCACAAAGCCTAATATTTGTAAAAGTGAATTGGAGAAAGCTAAAGCCCGTTTGGAAAGACGCTTTCCCGGTTTAACCATTAATTTTTCCTTGTCAAGCCCTGATTTAACTTCAAATCCGAAAAATCAACCAAGGGAAGCAATCGGAAAGAGCCGGTCTGAAGATTTGAATTAGAGATTTTAAAGCAAAATTTATAAAATAAAGATTTAAAGATTTAGAGATTTATAAATAAAGATTAAAGATTTATAAGTAAAGATTTAAGAAATATAAAATTTTCGGTTTTGAGTTCAAGGAAGGGGGAAGATTATTGCTTTATTATGTTCTTCTCAAAGCTCAGGGGGAGATTTCTTTTTCTCCTGCTCCGGAAGTGGACAAGCTTTGGCTTGGCAGTTTCAAGTACTTAAGACCAGGGCTCCCGCTGGAAGCTTTAAAGCGCTATTTACAGCCCCTTTCTTTGTCTTCTTGCTTAAGTGAAAAAGAAAATGATAAAGAAAGGAAAATAATCCGGCTTATCCAAAGGGGACTCGACAAAGACGGTTCTGTTCTGAAAGAGGATTTTGAGTGGCATGCCGGAAAACAGTTTATCTGGACTGAAGGGTTGAAACATTTGGGCAGTGAGGAACTGTTACAGGAATTTAGCAGGATGGCAGATGGCAGGCAGATTGCGGAAGGAGAATTTATCTTTTGGAGTCAAAAGCTAAAATTAAAGGAATCTGAGTTTTTACAGCTTCTACACCAAGAGGTGATCCGGAAAAGAGGAGAATGGATCGAGGCTGTAGTCCGGGAAAAGAACGGCTGGCGCTGCAGGCGTTGCGGTAGCAGTCAAGTTGCAGAGTGGCCTTCTTTGTATGGGACGGCGGCAACTTGTCAAGGTTGTAAGAGTATTGGCAGTTTAACTTCCCTGCAAGTCCTGTTTAGGTTTTATACCTCCCCGGCAAGTTCTCCACGCAAGGTTTATTTAAGCGGGAGAAGCGAGTTAAAGCCGCAAGCTGAGTTAAAAGTGCAAGCCGAACTAAAAAAGGAAAAAGAATCAAAGATTCAGGAGAGCAGTGATTTAGGAGAAACAAGTCAATGGTCAGTAGATTTCACTCCTGCCCAAAAAGAGGCAGCCAAAGAGTTAATCTCCTTTTTTACGACAGGCTCAGGAAAAGAAGTTTTAGTCTGGGCGGCCTGCGGCGCTGGCAAGACGGAAATATGTTTTCCTTTGCTGCAGCGCTATCTGGAGGCAGGGAGAAATGTCTTGTTTGCGGCTCCCCGCCAAGATGTAGTTCATGACCTTCACCCTCGCCTGCAAAAAAATTTCCCGGCCTATAGGCTTCGGCTTTTAAGCGGGGCTGCGCCGCCAAACTGGGAAAATTCCCAGCTTACGGTGGCCACCACTCATCAAGTCTTGCGTTTTTGGCAGGCTTTTGATCTCATTATTTTTGACGAGATGGACGCTTATCCTTACCGGGGGAACCAAGTCTTGGCTTATGGTTTAGAAAAAGCTTTAAAAAAAGACGGCGACCTGGTTTACTTGACAGCCACCCCGGGGGAAGAAATCCTGGCTAAGGTCAGCTCCGGGCAGGCTGGCCTTATAAGGTTGCCGGCCAGGCACCACGGCAACCCTTTGCCTGTGCCGGAAGTTATAAAGATCAGACTGCCGGCCTGGGATAACCTAAAAGCAAGCCAAATTCTTAAGGACAAGTACCTGCCGGCTTTAAAAGATCTGGCGGGAGAGCTGGCCGACAAAGGCCCCTTGCTGGTTTTCCTGCCCACTGTCAGTTTAGTTAAAGAATGGATTAAAGTTTTTCAGGCAGTATTTGCCGATTGGCCTGTGACCGGCAGTTGGAGTTTTGATCCGGAGAGAAGAAAGAAAGTTTCTGACTTTTTAACGGGACAAAGCCGCATCTTTGTCAGTACTTCTATCCTGGAACGAGGAATAACCGTTAACGGACTCCAGGTACTTGTCCTTTATGCCCAGCATGAGCTGTATGATGTGCGGTCTTTAGTGCAAATGGCTGGACGTGTTGGGCGAACCGCTGAAAACCCCGGCGGCAGGGCGGTATTTGTCGCTCCTCAGGAAACCAAGGCCATGGCTACTGCCCGGGATTGGATTGTCGAGCAAAACACTCTGGCCAGGAAGGGAGGTTTCCTCTGTGTTTGATAACCTCCTTCCCCGGCTTAAGCAGGTAACCGCTCAAATCTGGTATAAAGACGAAGAATGCTGTCTGCTGTGCGGGCAAAAATCAGGCAAAGCAATTTGCCGGGTATGCAAAGAAAAGTATTTCCTTCCGGAATTAAGACGTTGTCCTACTTGCGGCAAAATAATTGGCAAGTCAAAAACCCATTGCCAGGATTGTCTAAGCGGCAAAGGTCCCCAGGGGCTTCAGGGAGTTACCGCCCTTGGCCACTACGAAGGGGCTTGGAAAGAATTTATTCATAGGATAAAATTCAAAGGCCAACCCTATCTCTTGCTGGCCTTGGCAGCGGAATTAACGGCCTGGGCTGTCAAGTCTTTACCGCCCCCTGATGCTGTTATCCCTGTGCCTATGCATCCTAACCGCCTCGCCCAGAGGGGGTTTAACCAAGCTGAGGTCTTGGCTTCCCTTCTCAGCCGTTACTTAGGGATTCCCTATTGCAATGTTTTAGACAGAGTTGTGGACACTGTCCCCCAAAGCACCTTAGGCCGCCAGGCCAGATTGGAAAACCTGCAAGGCGCTTTTAGCCTTCAACCCGGCGCAAAAGTTACTTGGCAAACAGTCTGGCTGGTAGACGATGTCACTACTACCGGGGCTACATTGGCGGAATGTGCCGCCATCCTGCACCGCAACGGTGTGGAAAAAGTTTATGGCTTTTGTCTTGGAGCCGGCAAAGAAGGGTAATGTTTAATGCTATGAAGGATATAATTGTCAAATATTAAATATGCATAAGTGAAAATGGAGAAAAGTGGCGAAAGAATAGGACTTCGGAACCATTTACAAAGGGACCAAATATCGAGGAAAGTACTGCCCACAAAATTATCCACATTTGAAAACTGAAAAAAAGCGGAATAATCAAAGTTATCCACAATATCCACAAGTCCTTGTGCATAACCTTAAAGCTTCTATAAATCTCAAAATTCTTAAGAGCTTTGCAGATTTTAAAAAAATTCCAATTAGTCTTGTAGAAAGACCTGCTGGTGATGTATAATTATTCAACAGTAAGATGGTTGTCTTACAAAGAATTTGGGATAACAGGAAAGGAAGGGGAAAAATGAAAAAAGGTTGGCAAAAAGCTCTGGTCTTATTGCTGATTGTTAGTCTCCTGGCACTGGTCGGCTGCGCCGGCGATAAACCCGCTCCTGCAGGCGATAAGCAGGGAGGGGAAGAACCTAAAAAAGTACTTAAGGTTGGCTCAGATATTGCTTATGCACCATTTGAGTTTTTTGATGAAAAGCATGTCCCCCAAGGTTTTGACATTGATTTAATGACGGCAATTGCCGAGGATTTGGGGTATGAAGTTGAGTTTGAAACAGCAGCTTTTGACGGTCTGATCCCGGCCCTGCAAGCCAAAAAGTATGATTGCATTATTTCGGCTATGACAATCCGTGAAGACCGGGCTAAAAGCATCCTGTTCAGCGACCCTTATTTTAAAGCCGAGCAGTATATTGCTTTCTTAGAAGGCAAAAATTATACCAAAGTTGCCGATTTGAAAGATGCTAAAATAGGTGTACAGTTAAATACCACCGGGCAATTTGTATTAGAAGATGTGGGCTTAAACCCTCAAAAATACGATATTATGCCTGATGCCTTGAATGCTCTGCTCCACGGCGGGGTGGATGCGGTTGTCGGCGATAACCAGGCTATCTTAGAGTTCATTAAAGCCAATCCCGGGACCAATATCAAATACGTTGCTGCCGATACCGGTGACGAGTATTATGGGATAGGTTTCAACTTGGAAAACACCGAATTGTGTGAGAAAGTAAATGCCAGCCTCAAAAAACTAAAAGAGAGCGGCAAATATGCTGAAATCTACAGCAAGTGGTTCCAAGGTGAAGTTCCTGAATTTTAAAAATTAATGGTTGGCTGAACGGCCAAAGTTTAGCCAAAGTTTATAAATTGCTAAATACGAATAAGACAAAATGAGTCCGCCGCTAAGGAGATTAAGCCGATTATCATGGCATTATCCCCTTAGTCCGGCGGGTTCTTTTTTTATAAGAAGTTTAGCGAAATTTTCCTAATATAAGTTTTTTTGATAATTTGATAGCTAATCTTGAACTAGCCTGTGAATAAAGGTATAATGTCGAAGAAAAGTTTAATTTTGATCCGTTTAGGAGGATGAAGATGTGGTTATAGACTGGGGGTTAGGAATAGAGAACTTGCCAATTCTGTTAAGGGGAGCCAAGATAACCATTCAATTTACCGTTGTCTCAGTTTTTTTGGGCTCCATCTTGGGCCTGTTCTTCGCTTTAGGAAGAATGAGCCGTATACCGATTCTAAAGTATTTCTGTGTCGGTTATATAGATTTTTTCCGGGGAACACCTCTCCTAGTCCAAATACTACTTATTTACGTCGGTGTTCCTCATTTGTTTGGGTTTACCATGCCAGATAACTACCAGTACATTGCGGGGTATATTGCTTTAAGTCTGAACTGTGCGGCTTATACTGCTGAGATCTTTCGCTCCGGAATTCAATCCATCGATCCGGGGCAAATGGAAGCGGCTCGTTCTTTGGGGATGACTCAATATCAAGCCATGCGCTATATTATTCTCCCCCAGGCTTTTAAAGTAGTTGTACCCCCCTTGGGTAATGAATTCATCGCTATGCTTAAGGATTCTTCCCTCTTGGCTTTTATCGCTATTGAAGATCTCCTTTATTCGGGTAAGATTATTGTCGGCAGGACTTTTCAGCCTATGCCCATTTATTTGACGGTGGCATTGATTTACCTCTTTATGACAATGGCTCTCTCGTTGCTCGTAAACTATACCGAAAGAAGGTTGGGCAAGAGTGATTAAAGTTAAGAATCTGCATAAAAGTTTTGGCCGCTTGGAAGTGCTAAAAGGGATTAATATTCATATTAAGGAACAGGAAGTAGTTGTAGTTATTGGGGCCAGCGGCTCCGGCAAAAGTACCTTCCTGCGCTGTTTAAATAAGCTGGAGGATATAACCAGCGGTGAAATAATCATTGATGGGATTTCTCTTAATTCCGATGCTAATGTTAATCTTATCCGGCGGGAAGTTGGGATGGTTTTTCAACGCTTTAATCTCTTTCCTCATATGACCGCTTTGGAGAACGTTACTTTGGCACCTCAGATTGTGCGCAAGGCAAGTAAAAAAGAGGCTCTGGAAATAGGCTTGGAGCTGATGAACAAAGTTGGGCTGGCAGACAAAATCAACGAATATCCCCGGCGGCTTTCCGGGGGACAGCAACAAAGGGTAGCTATTGCCAGGGCTTTGGCCATGAAACCAAAAGTAATGCTCTTTGATGAGCCAACTTCTGCCCTTGATCCGGAAATGGTGGGCGAAGTCCTGGCTGTTATGCGGGATTTGGCCCGGGAAGGTATGACCATGGTGGTTGTAACCCATGAAATGGGCTTTGCCCGGGAGGTTGGCGATAGACTGGTCTTTATTGATGACGGGGTCGTAGCGGAGGAAGGGGATCCGGTGGAAGTTTTCAACAATCCGAAAAATCCCCGTACCCAGGCTTTCTTAAGTAAAATCCTATAATTATCTTAATTTATCGTTACTCTGTAATATTGTTTATCCGTTGTTTTAACTTAGCCAGAAAACATCCTCGGGATGTTTTCATTTTTTTGGGCAATAATAAATGTATGTTAAGAAAAAAGTGGCAGGAATTTAAAGATTTGGGGTGAATATTTTATATATATCAGGCGAAAGGGGTTGAGATGATGAATATTACTGTTCGCGGTAAACAAATTAAAGTTACGGATGCCCTAAAAGAGTATGCTGAGAAACGTGTCGGTAAACTTGCGAAGTACTCGGACGATTTTACAGATGTCGTAGTGACCCTGTCTGTTGAGAAAGAGCGTCAGAAAGTAGAAGTAACTGCCCCCCTCAATGGTTTTATCTTAAGAGGTGAGGAAGAAACAGATGATTTGTATTCCTCCATCGACCTGGTAGTTGAAAAATTGGAAAGACAAATGGAAAAATACCGGAAAAGGATTGGCAAAAAGAGAGTCAAAACTGCTAAAGAGGAGCCCAGCTTTCTTTTGGACACTGACGGAGAGATTCAGGAACCCGATGCTATCGTTAAGAGCAAGAAGTTTCCGGCCAAACTAATGTCCGTAGAAGAAGCGGTTATGCAGATGAATCTTATTGGCCACAGCTTTTATGTTTTTAGAAATGCCGATACCGAACAAATGAATGTAGTATATCGCCGCAAACACGGCGGTTATGGTTTGCTGGAACCAGAATTATAAAGCGCGATTCAAAATTAATTAGATTGATGTCTGGAAGGGCCATTGCCTACAATTGCTAAGCAATGGCCCCTTGATTTCTTCCTGGCAAACTTAGTATTTTTTGCTTTACCCGCTCACCACGCCTTGCTGCTATAGCTATCGCAATTTAACCTCCTGCTACTCCATTACCAAATAGAGTTTTTTATTTGAACCTTTAGGGAGGGAGTGTTAAAATATAAGGATAGGATTGCTAGCTTGGCTGCAATGAGAAAGGTGGTTAATTTTAAAATGGGCTTTCTGAAGAATTTGTTCGACGACAACGCTCGTGATATAAAAAAATATCAAAAAAAAGTAGATTTAATTAACAGCTTGGAGCCGGAAATCCAAAAGCTAACCGACAGTGAGCTTAAGGGAAAAACCGCTGAGTTCCGGCAAAGGTTGGCTAATGGCGAAACACTTGATGACCTCCTGCCGGAAGCTTTTGCAGTAGTCCGGGAAGCGGCCAAAAGGGTTTTAGGCCAAAGGCATTACGATGTCCAGCTTATTGGAGGCATGGTGCTCCATGACGGCCGAATTGCCGAGATGAAAACCGGGGAAGGTAAAACTTTGGTTGCAACCTTGCCTTCGTACCTTAATGCTTTAACCGGGCAGGGCGTCCATGTTGTTACAGTGAATGACTACCTGGCCAAACGTGATGCTGAATGGATGGGACAAATTTACAATTTCCTGGGGTTGTCGGTTGGTTTGATTATCCATGGTCTGTCTCATGAGGAGCGCCGGCAAAGCTATAATGCCGATATTACCTACGGGACAAATAATGAATTTGGTTTTGATTACTTGAGAGATAATATGGCCGTTAGTCCTAATGCTATTGTGCAGCGGGAATTAAATTACGCTATTGTGGACGAAGTCGACTCCATTCTCATTGATGAAGCACGGACCCCGTTAATTATTTCAGGTGAGTCGGACAAACCTACCGAGCTTTATTACAGGGTGGCCAAAATTATTCCCCGCCTGAAAAACGGGGAAGATTATAATGTCAATGAAAAGGACAGAGTTGTTACCCTGACCGAAAAAGGGGTCTCCCGGGTGGAAACCATGCTGGGAGTTGATAACCTTTATGATGACCTCCATAATGAAATCGCCCACCATGTTAATCAAGCCCTTAAGGCTCATACCCTCTTTAAACGGGACCGGGACTATGTGGTTAAAGACGGCCAGGTTATTATTGTGGACGAATTTACCGGCCGCCTGATGTTTGGCCGCCGTTATAGTGAAGGTCTCCATCAGGCTATTGAGGCTAAAGAAAATGTCAAAATTGAAAAAGAATCCCAGACTCTGGCAACAATCACTTTCCAGAATTTTTTCCGGATGTACAAGAAACTGGCGGGAATGACCGGTACGGCTAAGACTGAAGAGCAGGAATTCATAAACATTTATGGGATGGATGTAGTTGAGGTTCCTACCAATAAGCCCATGATCCGCCAGGATCTCCCGGACATTATATATCGGACGGAAGAAGGCAAATTTAAAGCCGTTGTTGAGGATATCATCAGGAGGCATAGTAAAGGTCAGCCTGTTTTGGTAGGGACAGTGTCCATTGAGAAATCGGAAAAACTCAGCGAAATGCTCAAAAAAAGAGGTGTGCCGCACCAAGTCCTTAATGCCAAATACCATGAATTAGAGGCGGAGATCGTTGCCAAGGCCGGTCAGAAAGGGATGGTCACTATCGCTACCAATATGGCCGGGCGCGGTACTGATATTGTCCTGGGTGAAGGGGTTAAAGAACTGGGGGGCTTGCATATCATCGGCACGGAGAGACATGAAGCCCGCCGGATTGATAACCAGTTGCGAGGCCGTTCCGGGCGTCAAGGCGATCCTGGTTCCTCCCAATTCTATATTTCCCTTGAGGACGACTTGATGCGGTTCTTCGGTGGGGAGAGCCTTGGCGGCATGATGGATAGGCTGGGTATGGATGACAGTATTCCGGTGGAATCCAAAATTGTCAGCAAAAGTATTGAAAATGCCCAAAAGAGAGTTGAAAACCGCAACTTCGAAATTCGTAAACATGTTTTGAATTATGATGATGTCATGAACAAGCAAAGAGAGATTATCTACTCTCAAAGACGGGCAGTGCTAACCGGCGAAAACCTGAAGGAACAAATCCTGAACATGATCGATACCGTTATAGACAATGCCATCGCCCGTTACAGCAGCGAAAGCCCTTATCCGGAAGAATGGAATTTGGTGAGTTTTCTGGACTATGTGGAAAACGTAATTCTTCCCGATCATGGGTTTACAGTGGAGGAAATCAGCAACCTGGCAAAAGAAGATGTGGAAGAACTGCTGAAAGAACGGGTGCGGGAGTATTATGACAGCCGGGAAGCCCAGTTTGGTCCGGAATTAATGCGGGAAATCGAACGAGCGGTAGTGCTGCAGGTAGTAGATACCAGGTGGAAAGATCACCTAGTCGCTATGGACAGCCTGAAGGAAGGTATTGGTCTTAGGGCTTATGGCCAAAAGGATCCTTTGGTGGAGTACCGCAATGAAGCTTTTGAAATGTTCCAGGGAATGATTGAGGCAATACAAGAAGACGTTGCCACTTATATTATGCGGGTTACCCCACGGATTGCCGTCCAGGCTCCGGAGCAACCTCAAAAGGTTTCGGAAAACCGCTATGAAGAGGCGGATCAACCCAAGAAGCCTCACCGTGTTGGACAACAAATCGGACGTAATGACCCTTGCCCCTGTGGAAGCGGGAAGAAATATAAAAAATGTTGCGGCAGGTAAAGCTAAAATAAAGCTGACCAAATGCAGTAAAAAGAAAAATGGAGTGGAAAAAATGCTGTCTGATTGGAAGAAGGAAATTGAAGGCTTAAAAATGCGTTTAGCGGATTTGAGGGTTTCTCTTTGACCTGGCAGGGAGACTTGCCAAACTTGAAAAGCTGGAAGAAGAGATGAATAAGGATGGTTTTTGGGATGACCCGGTGGCAGCCCAGAAAGTAATGCAAGAAGTGGCCAGGCAAAAAGATAAAATAAATATATACAACGGTTTAAAACAGGAAATAGAAGACACGGCCACCCTCTGGGAATTGGCCGTGGAGGAAAACGACTCATCTCAGGAACTGGAAGATGAGATTGCAACAGCAGTGGCCAAGTTAAAAAAACGTTTGGTTCAATTAGAGTTAGAGGTCTTGTTAAGTGACCCCTATGATAAAAATAATGCAATAATAACTTTGCATTCCGGAGCCGGCGGCACAGAAGCTCAGGATTGGGTGCAGATGCTTTACCGGATGTATGTCCGCTGGGGCGAACGCCGGGGTTTTAAGGTGGAAACCTTGGATTTGCTGCCAGGTGACGAAGCCGGCATTAAAAGTGTCACTTTTTCCCTAGCCGGTGAAAATGCCTATGGCTATGCCAAGTGTGAGAAAGGAGTTCACCGCTTGGTCCGAATTTCGCCTTTTGACGCTTCCGGCCGCAGGCATACCTCCTTTGCTTCCGTTGACGTCATCCCGGAGGTCAGTGAAGATACGCAGATAGAAATTAATCCGGAAGACCTTAAGGTGGATACCTACCGTTCCAGTGGGGCGGGCGGACAACATGTCAATAAAACAAGTTCGGCGGTGAGAATGACCCACCTGCCTACCGGGATTGTTGTCCAGTGCCAAAGCGAACGCTCGCAAATTCAAAACAGGGCCTCTTGTTTACGCATTTTGCAGGCCAAACTTTTGGAATTAAAGAGAAAACAACAAGAACAAGAACTGTCCGAGATTCGGGGAGAACTGAATGAAATTGCTTGGGGGAGCCAGATTAGGTCCTATGTTTTCCACCCTTACAGTATGGTTAAAGATCACCGGACCAATGTGGAAACCGGTAATGTAAATGCGGTGATGGACGGAGAAATTGATCTCTTTATTTCCGCTTACTTGCAGCAAAAGGCTGGCCAGAGCCAACAAGCAAATACCAATTGATCTTAGGAGGTAACAACTATAATGACCACGGTTATCGAAAAAATGGCCTGTAAAATCCGCCAGGATATTATTGAAATGCTGGTGCAAGCAAAATCAGGCCACCCCGGAGGCAGTCTTTCGGCTGCGGATATTATGGCTGTTCTGTATTTTTCAGTCCTGAGGATTGATCCGGCCAGGCCTGATTGGCCGGATAGGGACAGGTTTGTGCTCAGCAAAGGGCATGCTGCGCCTGTGCTTTATGCGGCATTGGCGGAAAGAGGATTTTTCCCCCGGGAAGAACTGCTGAAATTAAGACAGACCGGCCATTTTTTGCAAGGCCACCCGGATATGAAGAAAGTTCCTGGAGTTGACATGTCCACCGGGTCTTTAGGACAAGGGATTTCCGCTGCTGCCGGGATGGCTTTAGCCGGGAAAATCGACCAAAAAGATTACAGGGTCTACTGCTTATTGGGAGACGGGGAGATTGCCGAAGGCTTGGTTTGGGAAGCGGCTATGGCTGCGGCTCATTATAAGTTGGACAACCTAGTCGGGATTCTCGATCATAATGGCTTGCAAATTGACGGCCGTAATGAGGATGTCCTCAATTCCGCGCCTTTGAAAGCCAAGTGGGAAGCTTTTGGCTGGAATGTTTTGGAAGTTGACGGGCATAATACTGAAGAACTCCTCAATGTTTTTGACCTGGCTAAAAACTTAAAGGGGAAACCAACCATGATCATTGCGGAAACCGTGAAAGGTAAAGGTGTTTCTTTTATGGAAAATGCGGTAGGCTGGCACGGTGTTGCTCCCAGCCCGGAAGAGGCTGAAATTGCACTGGCTGAGTTGAAAGGCGGGGAAATCAATGGGTGTTAAAGCTGGATTAGTCAAAAATGGAAAAATTGCAACCCGTGACGCTTATGGCCAAGCTCTGGTAGAGCTTGGCCGGGAGAATAAAGATCTTGTTGTGCTTGATGCCGATTTGTCCAAATCGACCAAAACGGCTGATTTTGCCAAGGTTTTTCCGGAACGTTTTTTTAACATGGGAATAGCGGAACAGAATTTGATCGGCTTTTCGGCAGGTTTGGCCGCAGCGGGCAAAATACCATTTGCCAGCACTTTTGCTGTGTTTGCTACCGGCCGGGCTTTTGAGCAGATTAGAAATTCCGTGGCATATCCCCGGCTCAATGTGAAAATTGCGGCTACTCATGCCGGGATTAGTGTTGGCGAAGACGGGGCTTCCCACCAATCTGTGGAAGATTTAAGCCTGATGCGCGGCTTGCCCAATATGACTGTTTTGGTCCCGGCTGACGCCCAGGAGACCTATCAGGTTATTAAAGCGGCCGCAGCCTATGAGGGCCCGGTATATATCCGTCTGGGCCGGTTAGCTGTGCCAGTTCTTTTTGATGACAGTTACAAGTTTACAATAGGTAAAGCTAATGTTTTAAGGCCGGGAAGAGACGTGGCTATAATTGCCAATGGCTTGATGGTCGGCGAAGCGTTAAAAGCGGCAGACATATTATTGGAGCAAAGGGTGGAAGCGGCTGTTGTCAATTGTGCTTCCTTGAAGCCTTTCGATTCGGAAACCATTATTGAGGTGGTCAAAGAGACCGGAGCTGTGGTGACATCTGAAGAACATAGTATAATCGGCGGTTTGGGCAGTGCCGTAGCTGAAACCTTAAGTGAGAACTACCCGGTTTTCCTGGAACGGGTCGGAATAAAAGATACATTCGGTGAATCAGGCCGGCCCCATGAATTGCTGGCTAAATATGGCTTAACTGCCAAAGATATTATTAAAGCTGTAGCCAGGGTATTAATAAGAAAACACAGTATTTAAATAGTATTTAATTATAGTAAAGGGTAAGGCAGAACTTGGTTATGAGGACCTGCCTTCCTTTTATTTTTTACGCATAAAAATATATTTTTTAACGATTGTTTAATTTTTCTAGTTTTTTATAACAGGAAAATTAAGTAATATGTCGAAGTAAGAAAAGAGCCTTTGTGCTCTTGCACAGGATACGGGAACAACTTTGGGGAGGACGGAATGATTAAGCTAAAAAACGTGTCCAAAATTTATCCTAACGGGGCCAGAGCGTTGCTCAACATTGACCTGGAGATAGACAAGGGAGAATTTGTTTTTTTAGTAGGGCCCAGCGGAGCCGGAAAATCAACCTTGATTAAACTCCTTTACCGGGAAGAGATAGCTACCCGGGGGCAGGTTATTATAGATAACATTAATCTGATGAGACTTAAGCCTCGCGAAGTGCCTCTGGTCAGGCGGAATATCGGTGTTGTCTTTCAGGATTTCAAACTCTTGCCCAACAAAACGGTTTTTGAGAATGTTGCTTTTGCTCAGCAAGTGCTGGGGAAAAACAAAAAAACAGTGAAAGAGAATACCTTGCGAACTTTGGAATTGGTTGGTTTAGACCGCAAAATGGCTTCGTTCCCTTCCCAGCTATCAGGGGGAGAACAGCAGCGGGTTTGCGTTGCCCGGGCTTTGGTGAACCGTCCTAAAATTTTGATTGCCGACGAACCTACCGGCAATCTGGATATGGAAAATGCCCTGGGTATTATGGAACTTTTGGATCAAATAAATAAAATGGGGACTACAGTCGTTATGGCCACTCATGCCTTGCATATTGTGGACATGATGAAAAAAAGAGTAGTCCGAGTTGAAGCGGGGCGGATAGTAGAAGACAGCAAAGGGGAGGCATCAACAATTGGCATTTGATTCTGCACGCTATATACTTTTGCAGGCTTTGCAGTCCTTGAAAAGGAATATCTGGCTTAGCCTTGCTTCTGTCTTGACAGTGACTATTTCATTAATACTTTTAGGAAGTGCCGTCCTTTTCCTGGCAAATACAGCTCAAGTTGCCAAAACTTTTGAGTCCCAACTGGAAATTGCTGTCTTTTTAGAAAAAGATTACTCCCGGGAACAGCTCAGTGATTTGCAAAAGCAGTTGGAGCGAATGGAGGGGGTTGCTTCTGTTGTGCTTACCACTCGAGAACAAGCGGTTTGGCAATTTGAAGAGACCATGGGAAGCGATTCCCTTTTGGAAGACTTGGGAGGTATTAATCCTTTTCCGGACAAGTTCACCATAACAGCTACCGATGCCACCTTAGTGGAGGGGATTGCCAACAAAATAATGGCTATTGAGGGAGTCAGCAAAGTCCGTTATGGCCAAGGGATTCTGGAAAAGCTTATTAATTTTACCCATTGGCTACGCTGGGTGGGAATTACCGTAGTGGCTGCTTTTAGCTTTGCTTCTTTGTTGTTAATATCCCTCAGTATTAAGACCAACGTTAATTCCCGGGCTAAAGAGATTCAGATTATGCGCTTAGTAGGGGCCAGTAACGCTTTTATCAGGTGGCCCTTTCTGATCGAAGGGCTGATAATCGGCTTAACAGGCGCTTTGGTGGCTATTCTTGTTGTTGGACTTGGTTATAGTTGGCTCTTACAGTACATTGTTACTACCTTGGCTTTTATACCTGTGGTAGCTAACCAGCAGTTCATTATCAATGTTTTGCTTTTGATGCTCTTAAGCGGAATGGCTATGGGGGCTGTAGCCAGTTTACTTTCGGTACGAGCCTATCTGAAGTTTTGATAAAACTGCTCAAGGAGGAGAAAAATGTTTCCTGCATCGCGAACAAAAACTATAATTATTGCTGTCTTGCTGGTTTTTTGCTTGGTATGGCCTGTCTCTGCTGATGAACTCAATGATGCGATCCGACGTCAGCAGGAAATATTGCAGCAGCAAAGCAGGGCCGCCGGGCAGTTAAATAATTTGACCATCAAAGCCCAGCAAACGGAAAAGCAAATTATGCAGCTTACCCAACAAATTTCTGCTGCCGAAAAAGATTTGGAAAAAAAGGAAAAGGCTTATGCCGAGGCTCAGGAAAATGTAAGGATTATTAAAGAAGTAGTGGAACAAAAACAAAAGGAACTGGAAGGTCGCCAGGAAACATTACGCAAAAGGGTGCGCGCCATCTATGAAGACGGCCAGGTCAGTTATCTGGAAGTATTGTTCCAGTCTACGGATATCTCGGATTTTCTTTCCCGTGTTGAATACCTAAGCTGTTTGGTAGAAAACGACCAAGCTATCCTGGCGGATATCCGCCGGCAGAAGCAAGAATTGGATGATAAGCAAGTCCAACTTATTGCTAAAATGGAAGAAGCGGAAAAACTCAGAAACGAGGCAGAAGCTCTTAAGCAGTATTTGGCTTCTACCAAAGCCAAAAAAGAAATTGCTTTGGCTGAAAATAAAAAAGACCAGGAAGAATTGTTAATCCAGATTGAAAAATTAGAGAAGGACGCCAAAGAACTGGAGGGCAAAATCAGGGAATTACAAAAACAGAATAAGGGCATTAACGGTTCAATCACTGTTTGGCCTACGCCAGGCTATCAATATATAACCAGTACCTTTGGTTACCGCATTCACCCTATTACCCGCAAACAGAGCCTCCATACCGGTATTGATATCGGTGCGCCTAACCGGGCGAAAATAGTTGCGGCCGGTAACGGAATTGTTATTTTCTCCGGCTGGTACGGTGCTTACGGCAATGCTGTTATTATTGACCACGGGAACGGCCTTTCCACTTTGTACGGCCATATGTCTTCCAGGGCGGTTTCTTACGGTCAGGAAGTAGTGCCCGGACAGGTCATCGGTTATGTTGGTTCCACCGGTTGGAGTACAGGTCCCCATTTGCACTTCGAAGTCCGTAAAGACGGTGTTCCTACTTCCCCTCTGGCGTATTATTAAGTAAAATTTGCGTATAATTAATTAAGATATAACTGGGAAGGGGTAGACTATTGGAGAAAATTAACTGGAAAAAAGCTTTCTTACAGGCCGCTGCAGTCGGCCTGATACTTTGTACGGGATTTGTTTTCCTCTTGGGAGGGCTTATCCTTTCTAATTATGATAATTTGGGCAGGCTCTTTAAAATAGTTTATTTAATTGAAAGCCGGTACTTGGAGGATACCCCTCGGGTCAAACTGATTGACGGCGCCATTGAAGGGATGGTACAGGCTCTCGATCCCTATTCATCTTTTCAAGACGCCGAAGAGAATAAAATTTTAATGCAATCAATTCAAGGTTCTTTTGGCGGAATTGGCGTGCATATAAGCACAGCTGATCCTACTCAATTGGTAATTGCGCGCCCGATTAAAGATTCACCGGCGGAAAAAGCCGGACTTCAAGCCGGGGATATTATTACCAAAATAGATAATACCGATGTTTCTACCCTCAGCCAGGATGAGGCTATTGCCATCCTGCGGGGTGAACCGGGCACAAAGGTAACAGTGGGGATATACCGCCCACAAACTAAAGAGGATTTTACCGTGGAGCTGGTTCGTTATAAGATCGATTTGCCGACAGTGGAAGCGGCGGTATTGCCTGGCCACCCGGAGATAGCTGTAATTGATATTTCCTACTTTACCATGCAAACTGGAAAGGAATTGGAAAGGACTTTTGCAGAATTAGATCTGGATAAATACAAGGGTTTTATCTTGGATTTGCGTTATAATTACGGCGGCGAAATCAATTCAGCCGTGAAAGTCGCCAGTTATTTAGTACCTGGAGATGATATTGTCCATATTGTGGACCGGAAAGGAAATACCAAGACCCAAAAATCTACCGCTCAATTTGTCAATAAGCCATTTGTGGTCTTAATTAATGAATATACAGCTTCGGCAGCGGAAATTGTTGCCGGGGCTATTAAAGATTATGGCAGCGGTACTTTGGTGGGAGTTAAAACCTTTGGCAAAGGCGTTGTGCAAACTGTGTTTCCTTTAGACGGGATGACCAGCGTCCGCTTAACAACCAATAAATATCTTACCCCACTGAAAAATGATATTCATCAAAAAGGTATTGAGCCGGATATCAAAGTCGAGCTAGGTAAAGGGGAAAAACCTACAATCTTACCTACCACTACCGAATTTGACCCTCAATTAGCCAAAGCTGTAGAAGTTCTTCTTGAGAAAGTAAAATAAGTTAAATTAAGCTTAAAAATGAAACTGCCGGGGAGAACCTCGGCAGTTTTGCGTGCATAGAATATGACAAAAATTCTTTAATTGGGAGGAAATAACGGTGAGAAATGCAGCCGGAGTACGCCATTATTTTACGGAAGCTTTCACTCCTTACGGTTACATCTCTTTACTGCCGGAACTGCTAAGAGAGGTAGAATATACATATTTATTGACAGGTGTAGCCGGAACGGGTAAATCAACAATGATAAAACTTATCGGGATTCAGCTGCTGGACAGGGGGTATGATCTAGATTATATTCGTTCGGCCAAAGAACCAGATTCCGTAGCCGGGCTATTCCTCCCGAAACAAAAGATAGCTGTCCTCGATAAAGACGAGTTTTTATTGTCAAACCTAGTCACTGCGGCTGAACGGCAGATTGATTTAAATGCCATCTGCCGGCGCAGCAAATTGGAGATATATGAGGATAAAATAGCAGCCCTAAATGCTCGCCTTAGCCATATCGAACAACAAATAATTAAGTGTCTACAAGAGGATTACCGTCCTGAAACTACCTTGCTTGCTAAGCTGCCCCAAGAAGCGGTAATTACGATCGATGACATTTCTACATTAAAACAGGACTTGGAGGTTAAAGAGCAAGAAGAAAACCTGGAGCTGGATGAGATAGCCAAAATAGTTGCGAAGATTAAGAAAAACCGGGTCTCATTCTATTTCTTACACAGCCTGCAATTGGATGGTTGGCTAAACCTTGCTCCGCGCTTTATCAAAGAATATGATCGTATTTGCCTTGAGGGAGACAAGTCTTCGCAGATCTTGGAGGACATTCTTCAGGAAGTCAAGGCTTTGGGACAAGTGCTGGAAATAATTGTCCATCCTCTTAAACCCTATACTTTGATTGGTATTGTCTTCCCGGATAAAAACTTGACTGTCTGGAAAGGGAATCCTTGCAAGCTAAATGAACAGGGATTTAGGAAAACCCATAGTGAACCATTGCAAGAATGCTTAGAGATTTACAAAAAAACTAAAGCTGAAATCAAGAGCTTAATCACTGAATGCATTAGTTATCGGGGATTAGATGAACTCCGCAGTGAGCTGATGAGCGGCATTATGGCGGATTTAAGGAAGAGCCAGGCGGATTAAAGCCTGCTTTTGCCTCTAGCCTCCAATGTTAAAGTGCCGTTAAGGTGCTATAATAAAGGTGCTATAAAAATAGAAAAATTAATATTATAATAATCATTAGAACATACGTTCTAATCTTATTTATTTTAATTTAACCGGAAAGAAGGTTAAGATATGGAGTTTCGTTTGCGTGCCCCGTTCAGCTTATCCGGAGACCAGCCTCAAGCTGTGGACAAGCTTAGCCAGGGCGTATTGAGCGGGAAGAAACATCAGACTTTATTAGGAGTAACAGGCTCAGGCAAAACATTTACTATGGCCAGCATTATTGAGAGGGTCCAGAAACCTACCTTAGTCTTGGCCCATAACAAGACCTTGGCCGGCCAGTTATACATGGAATTCAAAGAATTCTTTCCGGATAATGCTGTGGAGTATTTCGTCAGCTATTATGATTATTACCAGCCGGAGGCCTATGTCCCGGCCAGTGACCTTTATATTGAAAAAGATGCCTCCATTAATGAGGAAATTGAAAAACTCAGGCATTCAGCCACGGCAGCGCTGTTCGAAAGAAGAGATGTTATTGTGGTAGCCAGCGTTTCCTGCATTTACGGGATGGGCTCACCGGATGAGTACAGGGATATGGTTCTCTCTTTAAGGCAGGGACAGGAAATCGAGCGCAACCAAATGTTGAGAAAGCTGGTGGAAATCCAGTATGACCGCAATGATATTTCCTTTGCCAGAGGAACATTTCGGGTTAGAGGAGATATTGTGGAAATTTGCCCGGCCTCTTCCAGTGAAAAGGCCATCCGGGTGGAAATGTTCGGCGATGAGATTGAGCATATTTATGAAATTAATATTTTAACAGGAGAAATTTTAGGGGAGCGAAGGCATGTCTCCATTTTCCCTAACTCCCATTATGTTACCGAAAGAGAGAAACTGCTAAAAGCTATCGAAAGCATTGAAATAGAGCTGGAAGAGCGGCTGAAAGAACTCCGTTCTCAAGGCAAGCTGCTGGAAGCCCAGCGCCTGGAGCAAAGAACCCGCTACGACCTGGAAATGCTCAGGGAAATGGGCTATTGTAACGGGATTGAAAATTATTCCCGGCATCTTACTTTCCGCCAGCCGGGGGAAACCCCCTATACCTTGTTGCATTTCTTCCCCAGTGATTTCTTAATGTTTATTGATGAGTCCCATCAGACCATCCCTCAAGTGCGAGGGATGTATGAAGGTGACCGTTCCCGCAAGATGACCCTGGTGGAACATGGCTTTCGTTTGCCTTCGGCTTTGGACAACCGGCCGTTGAATTTCCAGGAATTTGAAAGGCTCACTCCTCAGAAAATATATGTCAGCGCCACCCCCGGGCCTTATGAACTGGAGCACTCCGGGGAGGTAGTGGAGCAAATAATCCGGCCGACTGGCTTAATAGATCCGGAAGTGATTGTCAAACCCACTAAAGGGCAGATCGATGACCTGATTGGGGAAATAAACCGGCGCATTGCCCGGGATGAAAGGGTCTTGGTGACCACCCTGACCAAAAGGATGGCTGAGGATCTGACTGCTTACCTTAAAGAACTGAATATGAAGGTCAGGTACTTGCATTCCGATATTTCTACTTTAGAAAGAATGGAAATCTTAAGAGAGCTGCGTTTAGGGGAAATCCATGTTGTTGTGGGAATTAATCTTTTAAGAGAAGGGCTGGATTTGCCGGAAGTGTCCCTGGTAGCCATTTTGGATGCAGATAAGGAAGGTTTCTTACGCTCGGAACGTTCCCTGATCCAGACTATTGGCCGGGCTGCCCGCAATGTCAACGGCAAAGTAATCATGTATGCCGACACTATAACCGGTTCCATGCGCCTGGCTATTGACGAGACTAACCGGCGCAGGGCAATCCAGCAGGAATATAACCGGAAACATGGTATTACACCGCAAACCATCCGCAAAGAAATACATGAAGTGCCGGAAGCCACCATAGTGGCCGAGAAGAAGGCTGCTTACGGCGGTAAGGGAGCTCTTAGCTCCGAAGAGAAGGAGAACCTCCTGAAAACTTTAGAAGCGGAAATGCTGAAAGCTGCTAAAGAATTAGACTTTGAACGGGCTGCCGAGCTGAGGGATCTTATTATTGAACTGAAAGGTGAGCCTCTAGCGGCTTGGAAGAAAAATAGTACCAAACAAGCTGCAGGGGGCGGTAAATACCGCAGCAGAAAAAGGAACCGGTAAAACGATGCCCAAATTTTGTATACTGAAATCCCACCGGTCATTTAAAACTTTTGGTCATTCTGAAAAACTATTTTTCATCTCTAAAGCTATCTGTCATTCTGAAAATACCTATAAGAACAATCTCAGTTGCTGGGGTAGACTTTAATTTTAAATAAGAGTAAAATAATATCGTTTCCTCGTTTGGA
Source organism: Peptococcaceae bacterium (assembly GCA_012839895.1). Lineage (GTDB taxonomy): Bacteria > Bacillota > Desulfitobacteriia > Desulfitobacteriales > Syntrophobotulaceae > DUML01. Next base: position 31,787 of record DUML01000070.1, read on the forward strand.
GTTTTTATAGACTAATCAAATTTTAATTTTTAATGCTTTATTGCCCAGATTATTATATTCTTAGACGTTTTAGTAGTCTGCCGGACTATTAAATTATTTTCCGGAAAATCTTACTTATTTCCCTGACTATTAAAGTGCTTTCTAGAATTTATAGGTCTGAATATCATTCTTGGAATATCATTCTTGAATATCGTTTGCTATCAGACATTAACGAATTTTGAGTTTACAGCTCGGAGGTTATTATGGCTCAAGAGTATATTAAGGTCCGGGGTGCCCGGGTCCACAATTTGAAAAATATAAATGTTGATATCCCAAGGGACAAGCTGGTAGTCATTACCGGGCTATCCGGCTCAGGTAAGTCCTCCCTTGCTTTTGATACAATTTATGCCGAAGGGCAAAGGCGGTATGTGGAATCCTTATCGGCTTATGCCCGCCAATTTTTAGGGCAAATGGACAAGCCGGATGTGGATTACATTGAGGGTTTGTCCCCGGCTATCTCTATTGACCAGAAGACAACGAGCCGTAACCCTCGTTCTACCGTGGGGACGGTAACGGAAATTTATGATTATTTCCGTTTGCTTTATGCCCGGATTGGTCATCCTCATTGCCCCAAATGCGGCAAGGAAATTAGCAGGCAGACTGTTCAGCAAATGGTGGATCAATTGTTGACTTATTCGGAAAAGACCCGCCTGCAAATCATGGCTCCCATCATCAGAGGCAAAAAAGGAGAGCACGCCAGAGTACTGGATCAAATCCGTAAGCAAGGCTATGTCCGGGTCAGGGTAGACGGCGAGGTCCGGGATTTAAGCGAAGACATAATCCTGGATAAGAATAAAAAACATTCCATTGAGGTTATCGTGGACAGGATAGCTTTAAGACCGGATAGTTCCGCTCGTTTGGCCGATTCTTTGGAAAGCGCCTTGAAATTAGCGGAAGGGACGGTTTTGGTGGATATCCTGGGCCAGGAGGAAATTCTCTTTAGCGAAAATTTTGCCTGCCCCGACTGTGGAATTGCCCTGGAAGAGTTATCTCCAAGGTCATTTTCCTTTAACAGCCCTTTCGGAGCTTGTCCGGCTTGCACCGGCCTGGGTGCCAACCTGGAAGCAGATATTGACCTGATTATCCCGGACCGCAGTAAATCTCTCCGGGAAGGGGCTATTGTTCCTTGGGCCAGGTCCAGCGCTTCCTATTATCCCGCTCTCTTGCAAGGCTTGGCTGAAGCCTTTGGTTTCAGCCTGGATACCCCGGTAAAAGATTTAACAGACGAGCAGTGGCAGGCTCTCGTTTACGGCTCGGATACCCCTATTACTTTTAATTATTATAACGCCTTTGACGAGTTTCGCCGCTGGAGGGCCCCTTTTGAAGGACTAATTCCTTATTTTAACCGCCGTTACCAGGAGTCCACTTCCGATTATGTCCGAGCAGAAATTGAAACCTATATGTCTGAAAAGCCTTGTCCGGTCTGTGAGGGAAAAAGGCTTAAACCGGAGGTTTTGGCTGTCACCGTCGGAGATTTAAATATTTATGAGCTGACTAATTTGACCGTGGCGGAATCTCTGGAATTTTTCAACAACTTGGAATTGAGTGAGAAAGAAATGACCATAGCCCGCCAGGTCTTGAAAGAGATAAAAGAACGCTTGGGTTTTTTGGTTAATGTCGGGCTAGATTATTTAACAATGAGCAGAGCAGCCGGCACCTTATCCGGCGGTGAGGCTCAGAGGATCAGGTTGGCTACCCAGATAGGCTCGAGCCTAACCGGGGTTCTTTACGTCTTGGATGAACCCAGTATTGGCCTTCACCAAAGGGACAATGCCAAATTACTTGCTACCTTGAAAAGCTTGCGGGACCTTGGCAATACTTTGATTGTAGTGGAACATGACGAGGATACTATGCTGGCGGCAGACCATATTATTGATATTGGTCCGGGTGCCGGAGCCCAGGGAGGAAAGATTGTTGCCCAGGGGACGATTGCAGACATAAAAGCCTGCGAACAGTCCATCACCGGGCAATACCTAAGCGGCAAGAAAAAAATTGAGGTTCCTGCAGTCCGCCGGCAACCTAACGGCAAATGGGTAGAGGTTATAGGAGCCACCCAAAATAATTTAAAGAACCTTAATGTTAAAATCCCCCTGGGGGTTTTGACCTGTGTGACCGGGGTTTCCGGCTCAGGTAAGAGTACCCTGGTTAATGAAGTCCTTTATAAAGGACTGCTGGCTGAGCTTAAACTCAGCAGTAAAGCCCGTCCGGGTTTATATAAAGAGATAAGAGGATTGGAGCATATCGACAAAATTATCGATATCGACCAATCCCCAATCGGCCGTACCCCCCGCTCCAACCCGGCAACTTACACTGGAGTGTTTGATTTAATCCGGGATTTGTACGCCCAGACGCCGGAAGCCAAAGTCAGAGGATACAAGCCCGGCAGGTTCAGCTTTAATGTTAAAGGTGGGCGCTGCGAAGCTTGCCGGGGCGATGGTATAATAAAAATCGAAATGCACTTTTTGCCTGACGTATATGTTCCTTGCGAAGTTTGCCGGGGCAAACGTTATAACCGGGAAACTTTGGACATTAGCTTTAAAGGTAAAAATATTGCTCAGGTTCTGGACATGACGGTAGCGGAAGCGTTGGATTTTTTTGCTTCTTTCCCGCGGATTGCCCGGAAGCTGCAGACTTTGCAGGATGTGGGCCTGGGGTATATTAAACTGGGGCAGCCTGCCACTACTTTGTCCGGAGGGGAAGCCCAAAGGGTTAAGCTGGCTACGGAGCTATGCCGCCGCAGTACGGGCAAAACTCTTTATATTCTGGACGAGCCCACTACCGGTTTGCATATTGCCGATGTAGATAAACTCCTGGAAGTATTGCACCGTTTGGTTGAGGCTGGGGATTCAGTCCTAGTCATAGAACACAACTTAGACGTTATTAAAACAGCGGACTACATTATTGACTTGGGCCCGGAAGGAGGCAACCGGGGCGGAGAGATAGTCGCCACCGGAACCCCTGAAGAAGTGGCCGCTTGCCCCCAATCTTATACCGGCCAATATTTAAAGCAGTATTTACGGTAAGGGGTAAATAATCTATATAATGAAATAATTTATTGAAAATAGAAAAATATAAGAAATGAAAAGAATGGCGGCGGATAAGGGATAGCTAATAGTACGGTGGAAAAGAGATTGTCTACAAAGATGAAATGCTTTACCTCACTTAGAACAAAAGTAGAAGTATTAGAGTAGAGCAGGCTGACCACAGGACAGCCGGGGGGTTGGATAATGCCGAAAATATTTGTAATCGATGATGAAGTGAGACTTTTAGAAGTTATAAAAGAATACCTACAAAAAGAAGGATTTGAAGTATTTACTTCAATCAACGGTGAAGAAGCTATACGGTTATTTCCGATTCTCCGGCCTGATTTTATAATTCTTGATCTTATGTTGCCGGATCTTTCCGGGGAAGAGATTTGCAGACAGATTCGCCGGGAGTCCGATGTTCCCATCCTGATGCTAACTGCCAAAAGCGGGGAAGAAGACAGGATTACGGGTTTGGCTCTCGGTGCCGATGATTATTTGGTTAAGCCTTTCAGCCCCAGAGAGCTGGTCATGCGGGTCAAAGCCATCTTGCGCCGTACCGAAGGCCAGACTAAGACAAAGAATACACTTATTTTTAACAATGGAGAATTGGAAATTAACATTGATGAGCATACCGTAAGCAAAAGGGGAAAGGAACTCCGCCTTACCCCTAATGAATTCAGCATATTGTTGGTTATGGCCCAAAATCCGAATAAAACTTATTCCCGCGCCCAGTTAATTAATGCCGCTTTCGGTTATGCGTTTGCTGGTTATGAAAGGACTATTGATGCCCATATAAAAAACATCCGGCAAAAAATTGAGGATAACCTCAAAGAACCCCGCTACATAATTACGGTTTACGGCATAGGCTATAAATTTCAGGGAGATAAGCTATGATTTCCATCTCTCAACAATTAAGAAAATATTTTATTATCATTACGATCCTGGCCGTCCTGGTAATCTTCCTCTTAAGCAATTTCGGCATGACAATTTTTTTTGGCAACTATGTAAAAAATGCGCAATTAAAAAGTGACCAAAAGATTGTTAAATATTTGGAGGACCTATTCTCAGCTTCTCTCGAGACGGGAGCAGCCCAAAGCATGGGAGTCATGCCGGGGTTGAGGCAGTTTCTCCGAGGTGAGGAGGCAGTGATCAAACTTTATGCTTCCGATGGTTCCCTGCTCTTAGATACCTCGGTTATGGGTAATATGCATGGGCCAATGGGGCATGGCTATGGAGCAAGAGCATCTGGGGAGGAAGCCGGCCAAGGTTCAGAAAGAAGTAAAGGCCAAGGAAAGGCAAACAGTCCGGGAATGGGCAGAGATCCGGGCAACGGCCAGGGAATGGGTAGAACCGATTTAGATTTGTTTTACCGGGAGTACCCGCTTAAAGTTGCAGAAGGCCAACTGGGGAAAGTGGTTATCGGCAGAGAAAAGACTGCATTCTCAGCGGCCGAGGATCGAGCCTTTTTACTTGCCATGAATGGGGTTTTTATTCTGGCTTTAGGACTTGCCGTCCTGCTGGCTTTTATTCTAAGTAAAATTTTAGCCGGTAAATTTCTCAAACCTTTGCTGGTGGTTAAAAACAATATTGAGGTTATAACCGGCCCAGGCGTTCCAGCCGGAAGAGAAAGACTAGAACCTGTTTTTACACAGACTAAAGAGATTCAGGAATTGGCTTTAGCCACTGAAAAATTGGCTCATACCCTGGATGAACAGGATAAACTTAGGAAGCGCTTGACCTCTGATATAGCGCATGAATTGCGTACTCCTTTGGCTACCCTGCAAAGCCAGCTGGAAGCAATGATTGACGGAATCTGGGAAGCAACTCCGGAAAGGCTTTCCTACTGTAACGATGAGTTAATCCGGCTCACCGGGTTGATTAATGACTTAAATGAATTATCCGTGCTGGAAAGTGCTCAAATTGAATTTAACAGTACCCAGGTTGATTTCAGTAAGCTGGTCGAAGAAATATGTGAGAACTCAGCAATAATTTTTCGCGAGAAAAACATTGACTTTACAAGTGAAATCGCCCCAGGACTTACCCTTAAAGGGGATAGGAACAGGTTGCGCCAGGTTGTGCTTAATATCATCTCCAATGCCTATAAGTATACGCCAGAGGAGGGCCGAGTCACTGTTTCTCTTCAGCGCGAGGAAAACTGGGCCCTTCTGGAGATTAAAGATAGCGGGCAAGGAATTGCCGCCGCAGATTTACCTCATATTTTTGAAAGATTTTACCGAGGTGATCTTTCCCGCAGCCGGGAGTCCGGAGGAGCAGGTATCGGTTTGACAATTGCGAAAGCCTTAGTGGAAGCCCATCAGGGTACGGTGGAAGTAGAAAGCGAGTTAGGTCTGGGCACAAAAGTTGCCATCAAATTACCTTTGATCAAGCAAGGGTAACCGCTGGTTTTATAAGAAAACAGTTTTTAACTGGAGATTCTGCAAATTGTCCCAATATTAAGGAGAGTAAAATGGCTATCCATTTTGAAGAATACGGCAATAAAACAGCCCCCACCATTGTTTTCCTTCATGGCGGCGGTATAAGCGGTTGGGTGTGGTCCAAACAAATAGAATACTTTAAGGATTACCACTGTCTGATACCTGATCTTCCCGAACACGGAAAAAGAAAGAATGAGGGGGAATTTTCCATTAAAAAAAGTGCCTCCCTCCTTGCCGAATTAATTGAAAAACGGGCTAATGGAGGGAAGGCTGCTATTGTTGGGCATTCCTTAGGCGCCAAAATCACCGTGGAATTATTGATTACCAGGCCGGAACTAATAACCAGTGCCGTTGTTGCCAGCGCGCTCTTTCGACCGATACCGTTCATGAAGATGTTGCATAAGCCGTTTATTTATAAGTTAATGGCGGCTATGCTAAGATCTAAGTTGTTAGGTCCTTTTCTGGTAAAACAATATAAATTCCCGGAAAAAGCTCTGGAAGATAAATGTTTGCTGGAATTTCGCCAGTTAACACCGGCTACTTTATTTCGCATCTATGATGAGTTATACCGTAATTTAGGGTTGCCTAAGGGGTTGAGACAGGTGAATGTCCCAACTCTGGTTATGGCCGGAGAAAAGGAACCGGAAGCAATGAGGCAATCAGTCCTTGATTTAGCCCGGATTTTGCCGGTTTCTGAGGGAATACTCCTCAAGAAAGGCCTGCATACCTATCCATGGGCTCAATATGAAAGCTTTAATAAGGTAATTGAGCACTGGATTAACGATAAGCAGGCCGTCGGTGATAACGTTATTCATTTATTATGAGTATGAATATAATTTCTGAAGATAATGCCGCTTAGCAGCCAACTGTGATAATCTCTCGCGGCGTTTTGGAAAGAAGCCTTGCGCCATCCTTCTCAATAAGATAATTATCAGTATAGTTGAAGGAAGGACTTTTTTTGTATTCACCGTCAACGGCATAATAGGCCGGATGAATGGCGATGAACATGTTTTCCTTGAGGGGTTTTTTGTCGCCTTCCGAGAAGAGAGGAAGATCAACTATATCGTAAGTCTGGCCGTGGATGCAAATTCGTCTTTCCGGGTAATAACCGTATTCTTCCAGCAATTTATTATTAAGCAGGAATACCTCCTCCGGAATAGCCCCGGGCTTACAAGCAGCGGCCACTGCATCCTGTATTTTGAGAAGGTCATTGGAGATTTTAACATACTTCTGCTCCGGTTCCTCCCCCAGCCGGAACAGTCTGGCGCATTCGCCCCATTCGCCGCCAACTCCGGCAACTTCAATCAGTACCCAGAGATAGTCGCCGGGAAGTATTGGGGTATCATGATCCAAGGTGGCATCATCACGCCAATGGTTGATGAGGGTGGTATTAAATTCTATGGCTCCTAATTGGGCTGCAGCATCCATGAGTTCGACGCTCAGCTGATGGGCTGTTATTCTAGGGCGGATAAGTGAACGGCAAGCCATCATAAGTCTATCGTGCAAATCCACACAGCGCATTAAGCGTTCGATTTCCCATTCTGATTTGACCAGTCTGACTTCGTCCACCTCTGCAGTGAAGTCCACAAATTCTACCGAGGGATTGTGTTCAATCAGGTATTGACAGAGTGGAGCGGGAATAAAACTGTATCCTGCCCAGCCAATTCTTTTGAAGCCGCGGCTTTTAATAAAATAGTCCATGGCTTGCGCATAACAATACGTTAGGTAAGTAATACCAGGCAGATAAATATGGGTCCAAATACGTTGCGGGAGCTGTTCACCTTTACTTACAAAGGGAAGGTCTGCGTCATAGGGTGTGTTATTGCCGTTGCGAAAGAGAGCAATACCTTCCGGGCAGAGGATGGCGGCCAGGGAATAGGCATGGGTAATATCCACAACATATTTCAATATTCCGGCCACCATATCGCCATAATTGTACATAATAATAGCATCAACATTTTTTTCGGCCATTACTGCAAGGATAGCCTCTTGACGTCTTTTCATTTCAAAATCGGGTACCGGCTCAAATTTTGGATTTAACATTTTTAATCTCCTTTCTAAATAGATTAATTAATTTAAAAGTTTTACTTGGAAAAGAACTATCGTTAGCTTTAATTTTTTGATTTTCTTAAGATCATTTTACATATTTTAACCATGAGAAGTTTGTATTCGGCAGGACAATTGAGCCCTTAAATTTAAGATTAAATTTTGCTAGAAGAAATTTTGAACAGGTAAAAACCGCTCGATAAAAAAAACGCCGCCTGAAGGCAGCGATCATCACAATTCAATAATCAGCGAACTCTTTTAAAGCCTGGGGATTGAGTATCTTTATTTTGCCGCGTTTCATTTCAATTAATCCTTGGAGGGCAAATTCGTTAAGACAGGTGGTAACATTGGGGCGGGTAATCCCTATAAAACCGGCCAATTCTTCGTGGGTAATTGACAAATATCCATCCTTATCCTTTTCGGTAAATTCAGTGAAAAATCCTAAAGCGCGGGCAGTTCTCTGCGAAATATTACGGGTTAATAAATCTCCGACCTGGATGCCCAAGGAATGCATCTTGTGAATTAATAATTTCATCAGACAAAGAGCAATTTCCGGGTATTGCAAAATTATTTTTTGGGCATTCAAGACCGGTATAAATACGGCTTCCACTGGAGTTAAGGCTATAACACTATATTGATTATTTTTATATTCCTTGCTTTGGTCTGCCACAATGGAATCTTCGCCAATAATTGTTGGGGCTTCGAAGATGCCTAATATTTTTTCATTGCCATTTTTAAAAACATATGATGATTTCACTTTACCTTTGACGACACAAATCATCCCGGTCTTCGGCTGGTTTTGGACCAAAAGAGCTTCCGAACTTCCGTATTTGCGGGAGTAACCGTTCTTAAGCAGGATTTCCCATAATTCTTCTCTAAGATCAACATAATGATTGAACTTAGATTTATTGATTAAAAGCATGCTATCCCACCTATATATTTGTGTCCTTCCGTACAATTTATATTATACAATATAGCCACAAAAATTGAAATTTTCACATTATTAATCTAATTACTTTAAAAAGGATCAAGCTTTTTCAGTTGTTATTCTTCTGTTACTACTTATGGCTTTACCTTGTGAAAAATAAGATTAAAAAATAGATTAATGCAAAAAACAAATTTGACAAACAACAGGATGACCGCCAACTTTGTTAATATTTCATACTAATTTCAAGCATTCTTCATAACTTCTTCACATTTTCCGTCTAGAATTAGGATAGAAGCTATTTGCGGAGGTGAAGGAAATGAAGAAAGCTGTAATTGCCGTAATAACTGCCTGTCTTTTGCTTCTGGGGGCCACAGGAGTTCTGGCAACCACTTTGAAGTCCCCTGCTGAAATCTATGCAGAATTAAAAGGTATATCCCTAGAGGAAGCCTATACCGAGAGGGCTGCAGGGGCATCTTTCGGTCAGCTTGCCGCGGAGGCAGGAGTCTTGGAAGAATTCCAGGCCGGCTTGTTGGCTAATAGGAAGGATTTTATTCAGGAAAGGGTTGCCAATGGCCAGCTTACTCAGGAACAAGCCGAGTTTATGATTCAAAATATGGAGAAGAGACAAGCTCTTTGCGATGGTAGTGGAATGTATTCCCGCAAAGCAGGCGGCAGCCTTGGTCAGGGCACTGGCCTTGCCCAGGGGCAGAGTTTGAATGTAAGACTGGGGCGAGGAATAAAAGGGGCTTTAAGCCAAGGGTCAAAAGGTGTTCAGGGAGCATGGGGCTGCTGGGCTTTGCCGGGAGGAAGCTCTGCTGACACAAACAACTCCGCTGGTACAAAGTAAGTTTTACGAAAAAACTGCCCAATTTTTGGGCGGGGCATGTTTTTTGAACAAAAGCGGATCCAAAGCTACTCTCTTACCTTTCTCAGGGTAAGAGTTTTTTTGTTTTCCAGGCTTAAGCAATCTGAAGGGAATTAACGTCTATATAAAGAAATAATGTATTTATTGTAAGTAAGAACGTAACTTTATTGGCTTTTGTGCGTTTATACATAAGGTTAATGGTTATCTAAGAGGAGGGGTGGGCCCAATGAGTTCAAGCAACTTGGCCGCCGCGGAGAAAGACCTGATTGCTCGGATTCAAAGCAACAAAGAGGATTTTCTGGAGATTTACGAAACCTATTTTCAACGTATTTACAACTACGCTTATTACCGTACTCATAACCAAAATGACGCCGAAGAAATTACCTCCCAGACTTTCCTTAAAGCTTTAGAGCATATCCAGGACTATGAATACCGCAATATTCCGGTGGCAGTCTGGCTGTATAAGATAGCATCCAACACTCTAGCTGATTTATACCGCAAAAGGGGTAAAACAGTAGAGTTCACGGATGAATATGCTCTAAACGATGCCGGCTGCGGACCGGAAGAAGTCCTGCTGGGCAAATCGGAAAAGGAACAATTGACTTATTTTTTGAAAAACCTGCCGCCTTTGCAACAGCAGGCATTAATCTTACGTTATATGCAAAACTTTTCACTCAAGGAAATCGCCCAGGTCATGGACAAAAGCGAAGGTGCGGTCAAACAGCTTTTGCACCGGGGTTTAACCTGTTTGCGTGAAAGGATGGTGCGCTATGTATAAGGATCCAGTGGAATTGGATAGGGAGCTGGCGGAACTGGAAAAAGAAATAGGCGCTAAATTGGAAGAATTGCAAGGCGCGGGAAATGTTCCCTTAAGAACAGAATTTAAGGATGAATTGCGCCGAGAATTATTAAATAGGCTAAATTCCACAGAAAGCCAAAAGGAACAAACCCTCTCCCCTTTAGATGAATCCGCGGCCGGCCCAAAACCAAAAATTCTAGGAGAAGAAAAGCAGAATGGGCGGCAAAAACCTTCCTCAATTGCTTCTGGGCAGGACTTAACAAAGAAAAAGGCATCTTTAAAAGCCTTGCTGGCATCTCTTTGGCTGAAAAAAGGCCCTGGCAGTGGTAGAGGCAGGCTGGCAGTTGTCAGTTTGTCCCTGGTAATTGTTTTGCTTACTGCCATTTTTTTTGGGATGGGTGAATTGGTTTTAAATCCCGAACCCGTCCGGGCTTCCGGCATCAGCATTAAGGCCCTGGACGCCGATTCCTTGGGGATATCTCCTGAGACTGCCTTCCTACTAAGCAGTGAGGAGCCCTTGCCGGAAAAAACAGTGAAGGAAGCTTTGCGGACTGAGCCGCAATTTGCCTACGAGTTGGAAAAGCTGAACGGCGGCCGCCAGTATAAAATTATCCCGAAAGAGAAGTTGACGTCCAATAAGATCTATACTTTGGCTTTCGATCCGGAAGGCAAGGGTCAGGAAAATTTAAGCTGGGCTTTTCAGACCAAGTCCCAATTCAAGGTCTTAAGGACTTTGCCCGCCAATGAAAGTACCTATGTCCCGGTGGATACGGGGATTGAAGTGACTTTTACCCACGAAAACTATGACTTTAACAAGATTGCCAATTATTTCAGCATCCAACCTGAAGTGAAGGGCAGATTTGAACAGCACAAAAAGACCTTGGTATTTGTGCCGGAAGAGTTAAAGCCTTCCACCATCTATACCGTTACTCTTAAAAAAGGGTTTCTTTTAGCGGGTTCAAGCGAAACTCTCCAAGAAGATTATGTCTTCAGCTTTGAAACAGCTCCGGCTGAAGAAAGTAAACCCGCTTTCAATTTTGATATGGATACCTCGCTGACCGAATTCAGCCCGGCCGATGTCCCGGCTTTCCCGGTGTATTTTTATTACGAATACGCCAAGGGTGTAAACAGCGAGACTATTCCTTCCCTGCAAATAGACCTCTACCGTTATCCCGATCACAGGGCTTTCCAGGCTTCCCTGGCCAAAAGGGATAAGATTCCCCGTTGGGCTTATCTGGCCTGGAACAATTACCGGGAAGAACTCCCGGCGGAGTATAAAACAGCCCAATACCAAACTGAATTCCTGCAAACTGACCGGTACAGCCATTATATTATTTTCCCGGAAGAGCTGGCGCCCGGTTACTATGCCGCCGAGTTCAAAGCCGGAGACTGCTTAAGACAGGTTTGGTTCCAGGTCACTGACTTGGCAGTTTATCTTGCCCAGGGGGAAGAGAGTACCATATTCTGGGCTCACGATTTAAAAACTAAAAAACCGGTCGGTAATATGCAAGTTATAATCCCAAGTCGGAATATTTCCGTACAAGGGGATCAAAACGGTGTTGTGCTGCTTCAAGAGCAATTAATGGGCAAAGAGCGGGATTATGCTCTAGTCAAAAGCGAAGCCGGAGAAACTTTGGTTCCCTTGGAAGCCCGGCCTTACTGGCAGCCCACAAACCTGGCAATAAATTATTGGAAATACCTTTATTTGGACAGGGAGCTTTACCAGCCGGAAGATACCCTGCATTACTGGGGCGTGCTGGCTGAAAGGAGCCAGGGAACGCCTTCCGGCAAAGAGGAGGTTACCCTGGAACTAATGGGCAGTGGCGGCCCTTATTATGAAGGAGCAGAGATCAGCCCTATTTTGACCCAGAGGGTTACGGTTCGGAATAAAACCTTTAACGGGGAAATGAAACTGCCCGTTCTTAAACCCGGCTATTATTACCTCCAACTGAAAACAGGGGATACAGTATTGCTGTCCCGAGGGTTTGAGGTTCAGACCTATCATAAGCCTGCTTACCGGATCAGCCTAACCCAGGACAAAAAGGCTGTCTTTATGGAGGAAAAGGTTAACTTCGAACTTCAGGCCGCTTTCTTCGAAGGGACGCCGGTCCGGGATTTAACGCTTAATTATAACCTGGAGGGCAGCACCGGCAAGCTGACCACCAATGAGGAAGGCAAAGCGACCCTTCCTTACACCCCTATAGCCGGAGGCGACGAGTACCAGTCTTACCTCAATGTCTACCTCAATGTGACAGCCAACTTGCCGGAAGCGGGGGAAATATATGACTTTGCGCAGCTCTATGTCTTTAAGAGCAAGGTTTTCTTAACCGGCGAGGCTAAACGTCAGAGGGACAGCTATACTCTCACCGGCAAACTAAGTACGGTGGATTTGACTAAAATTAATCAGGGTGAATATTTGACGGAAAAGAACTTCTTGCAAGACCCGGTTGTAAATAGCCCGGTTAAAGCCGTCCTTTACCAGGAGGAATGGATTCCGGTGGAAGCCGGGGAACGCTATGACTTTATCAGCAAAAAGAAAGTTAAGGATTACCGTTATGAATATAGCAGTAAACAAGTGGGTACTTTTGAACTCTTGACCGATGCTGAGGGACATTTAAACTATACCGGCAAAATTGACCCGGAATACTCCTACTACCTTGATCTTATTGCCCAAGATTCTGATGGCAGAGAGTTCAAAAAAAGAATCTACTTGGGGGGCGGGAGCAATTACCCCGATTACCGGCATTTTTATCTCCAGACGGATAAAGGAGGAGAGGGTTACAGTCCCGGGGAAAAAGTTGAAGTAACCATGATGGTTAATGACAGAGAATTAGCTGAACTCGGCCAAACTATCCTATTTTACCGGGGACAGAAATTTATTGACAGTTACGAAGTGAGCAGCGCTTCCAAGTATAATTTTACTTTTGAATCCGGGCATATACCTAACTTGACAGTTGGCGGAGTTTACTTTGACGGCTCCCACTACATGGAAGCCAATACCGTCACCGTGCCCTTTGCCCGTGAGACAAAAGCCCTGGCAGTGAAGATCGAGACCGACAAAACAGAGTACCGGCCGGGGGAAAAGGTCCGGCTGGAGCTTCAGGTAACGGATCCTAAAGAGCAGCCGGTGTCGGGCGCTCAGGTTAACTTGAACCTGGTAGATGAAGCCCTTTTCGCTTTGCGGGACCAAAGAGTGAATTTCCTGGACAGCCTTTATGGAGATTATTACTATCTCTTCCTCCAGACCAGGAAATCCCATGATAATATCGGTTCTCCCGGCGGGGCTGAAAAAGGCGGGGAAGGGGGCTCAGAACGACAGGATTTCCGGGACACGGTCTTGTTTACAACCGTAACAACCGATAAGGACGGGAAAGCCAGGGCGGAATTTGAGCTCCCGGATAATCTGACCTCCTGGCGGGTAACTTACCATGCCGTTACTCAAGACCTGCAGGCCGGAAGCGGCACGGCTCAAATCCCGGTACGCTTGCCTTTCTTTATTAACCTGACCTTAAATAAAACCTACCTGGAGGGTGATTCCCCGGTGGTGATCCTTCGTTCCTACGGGGAAAAACTAAAAGAAGGCCAGCCTGTTTCCTATATGGTCAAACTGGCCGGGGTGGGCGCCGGCGACAATAACACTGAAGGCCAGGCCGAAGAAAAGACCTGGGAAGTCAGCGGGACAGCCTTTAAGCCTTTGGATGTCAAGCTTCCGGCCCTCAAAGCAGGCAGTTACCGCCTGACAGTCGCCGGGGTAAGCGGCGGTTTGACGGACAGCTTGGCCCTGGAATTCCAGGTGGCTAAGTCTTTCCAGCAGCGGACTGTAACTACCCAGGATGTTTTAACATCCGACTTTGTAGTCCAAGGTTCCCCCTTGGAACCCACCACCGTAATTTTTAGTGACTATGAAAAAAGCCAATACCTGAGAGGCCTGTATCAATTGGCGGGTAGTAACGGCAGCCGCCTGGAACAAAAGCTGGCTGCCATGGAAGCCCGGAAACTCCTTAAAGAATATTTCCTTGAGGAAAACATTTTTGGCGAGGATGACGAACAAGAATCTTTGCTGGTTTACCAACAGCATGACGGGGGAATAAGCATCCTGCCTTACGGAGAAAGCGAGCTGGCCTTATCGGCTATGGTAGCTTCCGGTACAAAGGGTATTTTTGATGAGAGAGCTTTGATTGGTTATTTCTACAGTATCCTGGAAGCCCAAGAGCAGGGAGAAGACCGCAGTTTAGCTCTCTTAGGCCTGGCTGCTTTGAAAGAGCCGGTGCTCCTGCAGATAAATGAATATCTTAGGAATGAGGGCCTGGAACCTTCCGTAAAAATTAATTTGGCTCTGGCCCTCCTGGAGATTGGGGACGGGGCGTATGCCCAAAAAATTGCCCAGGAACTCCTCAGCCAGTATGCCGAAGACCTTGGCTCGGTGCTGAGAATTAATGTTGGCCGCGACCAGGATGAAATCATTGCCGCCACAACCCAGATGGCCCTTCTCGCTTCCCGCCTGGATTTGTCTGAAAAGCATAAGCTTTACCAGTACCTTTTGGAAAACCCTGGTCAAGAGATCTTAAACCTTGTGGAGCAAATCCAAATCCTGAAGGCTAACCTGAAATATATGCAGTCTTCACCGGTTAGTTTCAATTACGAGTTAAACGGCCAAAAAGTTACCAAGACATTGCAAGCCGGTGAAATCTTTGAGCTAACCCTTTTGCCTGAGGAACTGAACAAAATAAAATTCAGCGGGGTGGAAGGCAAAGTAGGGGTTATGAGCAAATACAGCCTGCCCATTAAAGCCGGCGAACAGGGTAAGGCTGAGGACCTGGCCATCAGCCGCAGTTATGTGGTTAATAAGACCGTTACGAATAGCATAGGCAGATCTGATTTGGTTCAAGTGACCCTGACTTTTAACATTGGAGATAAAGCTCCTGCGGGACTTTACGAAATAATTGATGTCCTTCCCGCCGGTCTTGTCCACATTCCCCGGCCCTATAATTACTCCGGTCAAAAAGAACCCTATGGCAGTATGAACTGGAGCTATCCCACTGAAGTTAACGGCCAGAGACTTGTTTTCCTAGTAAGTAAAGGCGAAACCAAGCTGACTTATTTAGCCCGGGTAATATCCCCAGGGGAATTCCGCTGTGAAGCGCCGGTTTTAAGCAATATTAAGAATAATGCCGTCTATACCAGCGGCAAAGAGGACCGAATAAGCATTGAATAACTTTAAGATCAAGGCTATGCTGCCGGTGATGACAGTTGTTATCCTTCTCTTTGTCCTTATGCTGGCAGCCGCTTGCAGTGAAAAATCCGCTCCCGGGCAGCCCGGCTCCAGTTCCGGCTCCGGTAAACTTAGCCCCCAAAAATCTGCCGTTAGCTTAGGGATCCCCAACCACCCCAGCTTTGTAACCAGGACGGAATTGCATGCTCTCCTGGCGGAGCGGACCACAAAACCTCCTTTGCCGGCAGGAAGAATAGTAAGTGCCGTCCTCCCTCACCACCTGGTTGCCGGGCGCTTGCTTGTCCAAGCCTTTGAAGTTTTAGCTCAGCAAGAACCGGAACTCGTGGTAATTGTCGGCCCCAACCATGAGAACCAAGGAGGCAAAGTTATAACCGGCTTAGCGGGTTGGCAGACACCGGAGGGTCTTGTAACGGTAGAAGAGGATATAGTCAGAGGCCTTCTGACCAAGGGGTTGGCGGTCAGAGACGAGGAGGCGCTCTCCCGGGAACACTCTGTTGGCGCTTTGCTTCCCTTGTTAAAGCACTTTTTGCCGGAAGCCCGGATCGTCCCCCTTATCCTCCATCATAATGTCAGCTTGCAGGAGGTTGATAACCTCCTGCAGGCTTTGGATCCCTACCTGCAGGATAAGGGCATTTTAATAGCTTCCGTGGATTTTTCCCATTATCTCACCAGAAGCGAAGCTCAGGCCAAGGACCGGGAAACCCTGGGCTACATGACTAAATTTGACTACCCCAACCTCTTTCAATTAGGCAACGATCACCTGGATTCGCCTGCTTCCTTGGCCACTGCTTTCCGGCTGGCGGAAAAAAGAGGCCTGAAGGAATTTACCGTTTTGGATAATACCAATTCCGGCCTAATCCTCCAGAATGACTATATTGAGACCACCAGTTATTTCACCCTGGTTTTTCTTGAAAAAGTAAAGGAACAGAATTAAATCTTAAGAGAAGCGAGATAAAAGAATAAGAAAAGTGAGATAAAAGAAAGGAAATTAGACAAAAAATGGAGTTAGACAAATAAATACTAAAGAAAAAACGCTACATATAAAGAGAGACTAAAAAGATTCCCAGCTGTTCTTCGTAAATTTCGTCAAACTGGCTAAGAGGCAGGGGGTTAATTCCTCTGCCTAATTCAATTGTAAACCCGGGCCGCCGCCAATACTGGATAAACCAGTCTTTATAGCCGGCCCAACTGGCCACATACTGGATAGCCTGGTAGCCGCTGACCCGGGCAAATTCCTCGGCTATGACCCTTGCTTCCGGCGGTTCAAACCCTTCAAATCCCCAGTAAATAACTTTTCCCTGGGTATGGTAGGCCAAAACCCGGTTAAAATTGCCCCCGCCTGTCAACTCGGCCATGGCAATGGCCTCCGGCTCAGTTAAGGGCTGATAACCGGGGAAATCCCGGGGAGCAGGCTCCCGGACATTTATACTGGCTTGCCTTTCCCAAAAAGCCGGGAATTGGTTGTTTAAGTCTACACCCCGGATATTGGCTTTCCAACCGGAGAAGTCGCTGCTTCCCCTATTAATAGCCAGGACACTGCTGCGGTAGGGCTCCTCCTGGGGGGCGCCGTGGATGACCAGGTCAACCCCGTCCGGATTAACCATGGGTACAAGGGAAAGAGTCACGGAATTATAATAAGGTAAAACAGCCAGCCCCCGAATAGCCTGGTTGTTGGTTAAAGCTAAGAGGTAAGTATTTAAAGTTTGCATGAGGATGGGCGTAGTAAGCCATTCATTGGCATGGAAGGAAGCATTAATATGCACTCTTTTATTGCCGCGCCCCACTTGAATTTCTTCCAAGGTTTTGCCCATTACCGAGTGCCCGATTGGCCGGCGGACTATAAAAGGGTAAAGTTCTGTCAGTAAAGCCAAATCCTGTTGTAAAGCAGCATAGTCATAAGTACGCCTTCCCACCACTATAGGCGCCGTCACTCTAACCGGAACGTTTAAACGCTCGCCAATTTGCAAAGCATTGGGGTTTACCGAGGGATTGACCAAGAACAAGGCGTCTAAGGGCAATCCTCTTTGCTGAGCGAGAAGCCAGAGAGTGTCTCCTTGCCTTACCGTATAGGTTTCCAGTTTGTAGCCCGGGATGCGGACAGTTTGCCCGGGGCTTAAAGCCGCAGGATTAAGATCCCGGTTGGCGTCCAGTAAAAGATTTAAAGGTATTCCCAATAATTGACTATAAGACCAGAGAGTATCTCCTTGCCTGACTCGAATATTCACTTTGCTTTCTTCCCTTCCGAAAGGTGTTTTTATTATGTTATGTCTGGGGAAGGGCAAATGTTTTTTTCTTTACATTTCTTGACATCGTGATATACTATAATGATGTTTGGGCAAAATTCAATAATAACCAGGCTAAATGAACCTTGTACAGAGGAGGAAAAACAATGGCCAAGATCAGGACTGTTGGGACCACAGTAAGAGGAATCAGGGCACCTATTGCCAAAGAGGGGGACGATCTGGTAAAACTGGTTGTAGATTCAGTTCTCCAATCTGCCGAGGCCGAAGGCTATGAACTAAGGGATAGGGATGTTATTGGCATTACCGAGTCTATTGTCGCCCGCACCCAAGGCAATTATGTCGATGTTGAAGATATCGCCCAAGATATCAGCCGGAAGTTTACCGGGGATATTGCCGTTCTTTTCCCGATCTTAAGCCGCAATCGATTTTCCTTGATTCTGAAAGGGATTGCTTTGAGCGGTAGAAAGATTTATCTTTTCTTGAATTATCCCTCCGATGAAGTGGGCAACTCTCTCATGGATATTGACTTAATGGATGAAAAAGGCTTGAATCCTTATATTGATGTTCTTAAAGAGTCTGAATACCGTCAATTATTTGGAGCCCGGTTTCTGCATCCCTTTACCGGAATCGACTATGTGCAGTTGTACAAGGATCTGGCTGTAAACAATAATATTGAGATCTACCTGGCTAATGATCCCCGGGTAGCTTTGCAGTACACGAAGGAAATTCTCGTTGCCAATATTCATGAGAGAAAAAGAACTAAAAAGATTTTGCTGCAGGCCGGGGCGGAGAGAGTTTACGGTTTGGATGAGATTTTAACCGAGCCGGTTAACGGCAGCGGCTTTAATCCTGATTATGGCCTACTTGGTTCCAATAAAGCCACTGAGAACTCCTTAAAGCTTTTCCCGCGGGATTGTCAACCTTTTGTCGATAAAGTTCAAGAGGTGCTTTATGAAAAAACCGGCAAGAAAATTGAGGTTTTGGTCTATGGCGACGGCGCTTTTAAAGACCCCCGGGGTAAAATATGGGAGCTGGCCGATCCGGTTGTTTCTCCGGGTTATACTTCCGGCCTAATTGGAACGCCCAATGAGATTAAAATAAAATATATTGCCGATAATGAATTAGCGAATTTAGAGGGCAAGGCCAAAACAGAGGCCATGAAGCAAAAAATCCGGGCCAAGCATAAAAACCTGGTAGGCAGGGTTGAATCCCTGGGGACAACCCCCAGGCAGCTTACCGACCTCTTGGGGAGCCTGTGTGATTTAACCAGCGGCAGCGGTGACAAAGGAACACCAATCGTCCTGATTCAAGGCTATTTTGATGATTATGCCACGGAATAACATAAACCTCCGGGTACTCTCCCGATTTGAACCACGGTACGGTTTAACGCTGTATCAACAGCGCCCACGCTGTTTCTTCGCTTAAACGGTTCACCAAGTAATGTAAAAAATACTTATTCCTGAGATTAAAGAAGGGACTTTATACAGTCTCCTTTTTTTTCTAGTTTTTTTGACTAAAGTCCCTATCTGTAAAGAAGGCGATGCAGTAAAATAGATGTATGGTTATCAGGTAGTTGGAGGAGTTATGGACTTTCAATATATTCCTTACATCTGGCCCTTGCTCGCCTCTGCTGTAATTTCTTTTGCCCTGGCAATATATTCTTTCTTTTTTCAGCGGAAAGCCGAGGGAACTAAAAACTTTATCTTGTGTATGCTGGCAGCCGTAATCTGGTCGGCAGGCAACGCGCTGGAAATGGCTGCAGTGGATCTGCCAACGAAGCTATTCTGGGCTAATGTCCAGTATTTTGCCTATTGTTTTTCTCCCCTGGTAGTACTGACTTTTAGTATGCAATTTACAGGATTCGATCACTTAGTTAGGAGTAAGAAGATCCTTGGATTGGCAATTATACCGACGCTTATTGTTATCTTGGTGTGGACAAACGATTGGCACGGCTTAATAAGATATAATGTTTATCTTGACCACAACGGTCTATTTCCGGTTATTGCCAAAACTTACGGTCCTGCCTTTTATCTGCATGCTGTTTATGCTTATCTGTTAAATATTAGTGCTTGTGTTTTGTTGATTAGGGCTATTTTCTTTACCAATTCTGTTTATAACAGGCAGGCAGTTGCTCTGTTGGCTGGCCTGCTTTTAATTATGTTGCCGAATTTGCTGTATATATTGGGTATCAGTCCGGTGACCAGGTTTGATATTGCACCGGTTTTCTTTGCCCCGGCTGGGTTAATTTTTGCTTGGGGTATTTACCGTTACAAACTGCTTGATTTGTTGCCGATAGCCAGAGCTAAAGTATTTGAAACTATGAAAGCCGGAATAATGGTTCTGGATATCCAGGATAGGGTCTTGGATATGAATCCGGCGTTTGAAAGGATTGTTGGCCTAAGAATTGAGCAAGTTATGGGCTGGGCAGTCGCAGCAGTTTGTGCTGAGATCCCTGAAATCTTAAGAGTGTGTAGCGACCCCGGCCTTAGCCGCGGTGAATTTTCGCTGACTGTTAATGGAGGGGTTAAGATTTTTGAAGCGCTGATATCTCCTTTGAATGACAGCAAGGGGATTATGATCGGCAGACTATTGGTAGTCCACGATATTACAGAAAAAAAGCAGGCTGAGGAGGAGTCTTTCAAGCAACAACGTCGCCTGACTGCCATTGAGGAAAGGAAAAACCTGGCCAAGGATATGCACGATAACCTGGGGCAGGTTTTAGGCTTTATTAATCTGCAAGCCCAGGGAATCAGACAGGAACTGTTACAAGCCCAAATAGATCTTGTTTCCGCCAAGCTGGACAAATTAATTGAGGTTACCCAAGCCGCCCATGATGAGATCAGGAAGTTTATCAAGAGTGCCAGGGATTCTTTCGCGGCGGAGCAGGACTTTTTGGCGGCCATAGCCAAGGATATCAAGGCTTTTGAAGAACAGACCGGTTTGGGGGTCGAACTTGTTGTCGCCAAAGATTTCTCAGGCGAAGCAATGGAAGCGATGACCCGCCTTAATTTATTGAGCATAACCAAGGAAGCTTTCAATAACATCAGAAAACATGCTGAAGCCAGGACAGTTAGAATTGCTTTTTCCCCGGAGGGCAAAGAATTACGCACGACTATTGAAGATGACGGCAGGGGATTTGAGGTTGAGGGGCTCAAGCATAACTCTGAGACTAAATTTGGCTTGAAAATTATGCAGGAACGAGTCATGGCAATCGGGGGGCGCTTGGAAATTCAGTCCGCACCGGGAAAAGGATGCCGAATTAATATTTTGGTACCGCTGAAGGAGGAAAACAAAAGTGCTTAGCAAAGTGATGCTCGTGGATGACCATGCTCTGTTTTTGGAAGGACTGCAATATCTGCTGGAAACTCATGGCGTTAATGTTATTGGAGCCGCTCGGAGCGGCAGAGAAGCCCTTCTCCTGGCCAGGAGCCTTAAACCGGAGATTATCTTAATGGATATCAAAATGCCTGATCTTAATGGTATTGAGACTTTAAAACTAATCAAGGCCGAAATGCCGGAAATTAAAGTTATTATGCTTACTACCTCAGAGGAAGATGAAGACCTTCTGGCTGCCGTTAAATATGGAGCTTCAGGCTATCTCCTGAAAAACACTACCGCTGAAGCCTTGATTAATACTCTTTCGGACTTGGAGAAAGGAGAAATACCCTATTCTGACGGGCTGGCCGCCAAGATCTTAAGAGAATTTCAAACAAGCGGTGCTGAGGATAACGGAACTTCCCGCCCTTCGGCCGCAGATGCAGGGGAAAGTTTGTTGACAAGCCGGCAGAAAGAAATTCTGGAAATGGTTGCACGGGGGATTACTTATAAAGAGGCAGGGGGAAGGTTGGGTCTAACCGAAAGAACCGTAAAGTATCACATGGAAAGAATTATTGAAATATTGCAGATGGAAAACCGGGCTCAAGTCATAGCCTATGCTGCACGGATGGGGCTGATAGATAAAAACTAAATGCAATCAAAAGCAAACCAAGGATTGCATTTACAATGTCAATTGAGGTGTCAATTGCTTGTGCCCAAAAGGAGCCGGCAGGAGTAAAAATTCCTTGTTGCCAAGGCTTTTAATGTTATAATATAGACAAAACTAAGCTTTGTATCAGCGAAAATACCGTGAAAACCCATGTCAAAAATATCCTGTCCAAATATCAGGTTTCCTCGCGCTCGGAGCTTATTAGCACTTTACTGCAGAATTAGGTACAATCTTAAAAGGCTCCATTTTAGCCTCTCACTCTAACGGGTGAGGGGCTTTTTTAGTTGAAATCATCATTTTGGGTGAGGTCAAAAAAATTTAATTTTTTCTTACATTTAAAAAAGAGTAGGTATGTTCCGACAAAAATTAAACAAGGAGTTGAGAGTACTTTATTGGGAAAGGGAAAAAGTGAAAACTTCGGAAATGAAAGATCAAACCACTTTCGCAGGCTGGGATTTTGGCAGCATCTGGGATATAGACCCCGCTAAAAATAACGGATACCCGTTCCTCAGATAATAAGGCTGTAAACATATCCCCTCTCTTTTCCAAGTAGCTAGCGTACTTCATCAGCATGGATCTTATGAAGATCACTGCCAATACAACTAAAAAGTCTGCCAAATGCTAAAGGAAGCATTTGGCAGACCTTTTCCCATAAAATGGTGAAATGTCAAAGTAAATGCAACCTTTCCAGAATGTCAATTGAGCTCTTAATTTTTTGGGGCGGACTGTACTTTAGTACATTGTTAATAAAAAAATGAGGCGTATAATAAGAAGATGCATTACTATGCCTTGATTTCCCTAGACAAAGGCACATTGTCAAAAAAAGGAAGTTATCAAAGTCTTGGATTAACTTAAAAGTGAAGGCCAAGAATAGCTGCCCAATAAGCTTGTTAATTCGTTGGTATCAAAAAAAGCCTTAATGGCTTGTCAGTAGTTAAAAATTTGGGGATAACCGAGGACTGGATCGAAAAGAAATCTTAAGAGGACGGGGGAATAAGGATGAGTGTCTTTCTGGCATCCGGGCGGAATAATAAGGTCCAAAAGAGTATTTTAATCTTTTTCCTGATAGCAGTGGGAGCACTCTTCCTTTTATTTTTTTCTCCCGCCTCCAAAGCCTATGCTGCAATCGAAGATTCGGTTGCTGAATTGTCTTCCGGGGATTCTTCCAGTGAGGAAACATCCCAGGAGGGTGAGGGGGATTTTTATTCGGAAGGAAGCCCTTCCGGTGAAGAGGGCCAGGGTGACATTGACGGCAAGTGCCCGGACGAGGAAGGCACAGCCGATGGCTCCCAGGAGAGCACAACCGGCGGCTTCGTAGAAGGCACAATCGGAGGCGGTGATTCTGACGGCGAACCTGCCGCTGAAGAAGTGCAAGCAGAGGAAGAAGGCTCCCCTGAAAACGGCGAGGCGGGGGAAGAGGATGATGCAGCCCACGGTCTTGCAACTGACGATAATGCAGCCGAAGATAATGCAGCCGAAGATAATGCAGCCGACGAGCAGAGTGGTGCTGCCGAAGATGAAGATTCAGAGGCTGAAGGGGACTCTGATGCTGAGGTTAATTCGGAAGAAAGCGACGAAAAAGAATTAAATTCCGAGCAGGACGCTGCACAAGACGCTGAGCAAGACGCAGACCAGAAAGATAACCAAGAAGCAAACCAGGAAAACAATACAGTCAATACTTTGGTAGACCCTTATGGCACGGTGTATGACGCCATTACCAAGCAGGCTATCGCCGAGGCCACTGTTAGCCTGGAGCAATTGCTTGACGGTGAATACGTCGCTTATGGTAACGCGGGAGATGGGCTGCCGTATGATTGTATTGACGGTACTTATAATTTTGTTTTTGAAATCGGCGACTATCGGATTACGGCCAGTGCCGAGGGTTATCTATCCTATACCTGGAGTTTTAGCCAGACTGATGACACCAAACATAAAATTGATTTCTATTTGGTGCCGCAGAAAAAAGATGAAAGCGGGAATTGGGTAGTAGATGGCGAGGAGAATCCCGTAGCCGACAGTATAACTTCCGGTTGGTGCAGTTTTGATAATAAGGTTATTATTGACCGGGATATTTATTCCCCTGGCCAGGATATAGAGATCAGGGCTCCCAATGGTGAAAATGGAGAGGCGGAAGAAGAACCTTTTACAAGTATCACCGTTAACGAGGGAGTAACAATTTCCACCCGCCGGCTGGCCGAAGGGGAAACTGACCAGGCAGCAGGCATCTCAGGCGGAGATTCCGGCGATATTCTCCTGCTGGCGCCGGAAATTACTATTGGCAAAAACGCTAAAATACTGGCTCATGTTATCAACCCGGAAGGGTCGGCCTATACGGCCGGAAATATTACTCTCCGGGCCCATAAAATTGCCGATTATGATTGGGAGGATATTCTTCATTACAATAATGATATTACAAAAACCGAAATTAATATTTTAGACGGAGCCCATATTCAGGGAGGGGTAGTTACTCTTACTGCTATCTCCGATAACACTGTAATCTTCAGTGATATAGTTCCGGGTGAAGGTGGCCCCACAGAAGATGCCCTGCTGGACTGGGGAATCGAAACAGGGATAGAGTTTCTGGAGGAGTTTTCCTTAATCGGCGGAGTTGCTATTTCTAAAGCCACTTCCTTAATAACTTTGGGAGTTGGCAGCCAAATCTTCGCCCTCTCTCTCCTGGCAGAATCCTTAGCTTATATTGATGCCAGAACGGCTCCCTTTGGGCTTGGTGCCGGAGTAGCGGTTGCCATTGGCGAATCCGAGGCCCAGATAAATATTAAAGGTAAGATCACCACCAGCGGCAACTGCACTCTCCGCTCCTTAGCCGACAATACTATTCTGGCCAACGGCAGTGCCAGTACAGCTATTGGCGGAGTGGCAGTTGGGGTTGCTGTTAGTGTTCTAAATTCCAAATCCTATGTTTTGGCGGCGGATAGTTCGGAATTCTCTGTCGGCGGCAGCTTAACCTTAGAAGCCAAAACTATTGATAGAAATTGCACTATGGGCGTTTCCGCTACCGGTCCCGACGGGAAATTAGGGGCAGCGGTAGCTGTTTCCTATGAATATGGTGACACCCAGGCCTACTTGGACGGCAAGGCGGATGTAACCGGTAATATTACTGTCAACGCTCTGATGGAGAAACAAAAAATTAATAGCAGTGTGGTGGGTATTCCTACGACCAGAAACGGCGTAAATGCGGCGGCAGGGGTGAATACCAACTGTCAGAATGACATCCTGGCGGAAACTAAGTCTAAAATCCTGGGCAAGGTTAAGAGCTTTATTTGGGGGGGACTTAAGGATTTAGTCGGCAAGAAGTCTGAAGAAGCTAACGACAAGACAGGCGACCAAACCAGAGCTTTTGAAATGGCTGCGGCTGTTGCCGTTTATAGTGACACTAACTTAGTTAAAGCCAGAATAGGCAACCCGGAAGCCGCCCAGAAAGCCGCTGTTCAATCTAAAGGTTTCATTACCGTTAACGCCAAGGCTGAGAGCCAACCTTATATGATAGCTATTGCCACTGTCAAGGAACCGGCGGATACTTCGAATCCTCCGGCCGGTGGAAGTGGGAATCCGGCGGGCGGCAGTGAAGATGCTACCGGGGTTAAATTTGCCGGCTCAGCGGCAGTGGCTATAGGGATGTTTACGAATGAGGTCGTCTCCTATGTAGGTAAGGGCTCGGCGGTTGATGCCGCAAAAGATTTAACGGTTAAAGCGGAAGCCCTTAATGAATATGATTTTGCTTACGGGCAAAATATTATCGAGATCTGGAACAAAGTCTTTACCTCAACAGATGATGGCCGGCAAACCGTTGTCACCGATGACATTATCGAAGTGAAAGAAGGCCACAGTGCAGGCGGTGAAGCCGGTAATCTCTATAAATATATAGGAACTGATCCCTTAACTGTGGATTTGGACCAGGTTGATTTCAGTAATACTGTTCTTTGGAAAGACCTCGGTTCTGCTTGGAAGTATAGGACTCTGGAATTTATCCGAGTTCTAACTACTTACCTGGACAGCAACTTTGGCTTGGCGGATAATCTCGTCAATACTTGGACCCAAAGTACAGCCAATGGGGCTAATGTCAGTCTTTGCGGGGCAGTAACTCTTATTGACCTGGACAATACAGCCCATGCTTATTTTGATAGTGATGTTAAAGTTAACCAAAATTCCGCTGCCGATTACCGTACCGGAGACCAACAGGTGGCGGTGGAGTCCGTAAGCACTAATGAGTTAATTAATTTCGGTGGTAATATCCAGTTCCCTGGGATTACAGGACCGGGTAAGACCTGGAAACCGGAAGTTCATTTCGGCGGACCGGGTGCCGGTGGGGAGACAGCAGCCGTCGGCGGCACAGTAGTGCTTATTGATTTAAATAATATCTCCAAAGCGGAAATTAAAGACGGCGCTCTCCTCTATGGCGACAATCTGAAAGTAACTGCCGATAATAATGTTTTTGTTGTTACAGTTTGCGCCTCAGGAGGTCAATCCGGAACTTTCGGGTTAAACGGAACATTCTCTCTCATTAATATAGATAATACAACCTTGGCCCAGATTGCTAACGGCGCGAGAATAGTGGTCGGCACTAAGGCGCTGCCGGGTAGGACTGAAAGTCTTCTCGTCCGGGCTAATGATCAGAGCTTTCTTATTAATCTGGCGGGCGGGGTGGCTGTCTCCAATAATATCGGTATTGGCGCTTCCGTGGCCATAAATAATATTTCCAGAAATACCCAGTCAGTTGTCGGCAATTTCCTTGAGGATACAGCGTCGGATAAGCCGGACTTACCGGATTTGACTATAAATGCCTTAGGCTCGGTGGCCATTGAAGCCCTTAATGACGGTTATCTACTGTCTGTGGGCCTGGCCGCCGCTGATAGTATGGAAAAAACTCCTGATCCAGGAAATAAAAAATCCGCTCCCCAGGGTAATGGCAATTACGGGGTTGGCGTTTCAGCAGAAGTTGTTCTCAATAACCTCAATGATACAGTCCTGGCGTATATCCGTCTGGCTTCTTTACATTCCACCAACCTGGTCATTTCTGCCCGCAATCGGACCAAAATAATCGCTGCCGGCGGGTCTGTGGCTATTGTAACTAAAGATGGAACTTCGGTAGGCTTAGCCGGTTCGTACACCCAAAACACCATTACTAACGTTACCAGAGCCCTGATAGATAAATCTGACCTTAATCTGACTGGAGACCTGACACTTGAAGCCGAGTCCAAAGAAGAGATTATTTCCGTTACAGCCAGCGGCTCAGGCTCAACCAGTACCGAAAGCGCCAGTGTTGCCGGGCAGGTAAGTGTCAACATTATCAGCAGTGTGACGGAAGCTTCCATCATTAACCAAGCGGTTATTAGCGCCGCTAATGTTACTCTCACGGCTGCCGACAATTCCAGTATTTTCGCTATTGCCGGGGCTTTGGCTTACGGCGGCCAGGCCGGCTTCGGAACCGCCGTAGCATGTAATGATATTTATACCGAACTCCCAGGGGAAAGTAATCCTAGACAAGCGAATGCAGTTAAAGCCTCAATTCAAAACTCCGATGTCACTGCCGGCGGCAAGATAGAGCTTGAGGCCCGCTCCAATAATAAGATTCTGGCCATAACGGCTGCCGTTGGAGCCAGTAAGGGAAATATGGCTCTGGCCGCGTCTTTTTCCCTTAATACAATTGAGACGAATACCCTGGCCTATATAATAGGAAAGAAAAGTACAGGGATTATGGCAGCCGGGGCAGTTACCCTGAATGCTGTCAATAATTCATCTATCTTGGCTGTGGCCGGCGGGCTGTCTTTTGCCAAGACGGCTTCCCTTGGTTTAGCGGCTTCCTATAATGAAATTGCCAATACCCTGGCGGCTTATATCGGAGAAGGAACTGCAGCCGTACAGGAAACTATCCTTAAGGCCGGCTCCTTAAGCCTAAATGCTTTAGCTGACTCCTCCATCCTGAGTATTGCTGTGGGTGGCGGTGCAGGCGGCAAGGCAGCAATTAACGGCTCGGTCAGTATAAATACTATCAATAACAGCGTTAGTGCTTATATCATAAATTCCAAAGTCGAGGCCCAAACGGCAGTCAGCCTAAGTGCCAAAGATCAGTCTGAAATCGGCTCTATTGCCGGCGCTGTAGGGGGCTCTAAAACAGCTGCTATCGGTGCTGCTTTGGCTGTCAATTATATTGGCGGCTTCGGAAGTTCAGGAATATCTCACAGAGTTTTGAGTTATATTGAAAATTCCCGGGTAGTAGTAACAGACGGTACAATCCGGCTGCTGGCTCAGTCTGATGCTATTATCAAAAGTATCAGCGCCGCCGGCGGGGGCGGAGGGAAAGCCGCAGTATACGGCGCAGTCTCCCTAAACTTTATTAATACTGAGATTGCCGCTTACATTAAGGATTGCCTAAGTCCAGCCGGAATTCCTGAGACTGAAAGAAAACTGGTTAAAGCCAGCGGTAATATTATATTAGATGCCATAGATAACTCTGCGGTCAGTGTTATTGCCGGTGATGTTGCCGGTGCCGGCACCGGGGCGGTAGGGGCAGCTATTGCTATTATCTTTATCGGTAATGGTAGTCTTACTTCTTTTGATAAATACATTAATAATGATGAATATACTGATGCCGGCGAAGAATCTGAATCTCAAAATTTTTCTTATGACCAACCAACCTTTACCGATGACAGTAAAGTCCGAGCTTTTATTTACAACTCTCACGTGGAATCAACCAATGGCTCCGTAAATATTACGGCTAAAGCTAATGCCGCTATTTTCAATATCAGCGCCGGAGCAGGTGTAGGCGGAAAAGCAGGGCTTCAGGGTTCAGTCTCGGTCAACTATCTGAGAACCGCGGTTTCGGCTTATATCCAAAATGCGAGGGTTGAGGCCGGAGAGGATATTATCCTAAAAGCTTTGACTGAAAAAAGGACTACTATTCCCAAGAGTGCCCTGCAAGCAGAATGGGCCGAGGGAGAAGTGGGTACTTTTGACGGCGGAGGGGATGATGAAGGAGAGGCAGATTCTCTGGAAACTCAGCCCAACAGTCCGGAAAGCCTGACAAACATTCAAGCTATTGCCGGAGCGGTTGCCGGCGGCGGAGCGGCCGGTATTGGGGCTGCAGTTGCGGTCAACCATCTTGAAAATACTTACAGTGCTTATGTCCTTGCTTCCACTCTCAGTGCTGCCCGGGATATAACTCTAAGTGCCGATTGTTTGGCAGGGATTGAAACTGTTTCGGCAGCCGCCGCAGGTGCCGGTACTTTTGCCGCAGCAGGTTCGGTTTCCTTAAACTATGTTAAAGATACCATTCTGGCTTTTATTTCCGCCAGTAATGTGACTGCCGGCAATGTTGACTCCGAAGGCAGTATTAAAGTGCAAGCCAGGGATATATCTTCCATTAAATCCGTATCCGGGCAAATCAATTTCTCCGGGGCCGCGGGTTTAGGGGCGGCAGCAGCTTATAATGAAATCACCAATACAGTTAAAGCTTATGTAGGAGATTCTCAGGCCGGCAAAACTGTACTTAGAGCCGGCGGAGATGTCATAATTCAAAGCCGGTCTACCGCGACTATCAGCACTATAGGTGCCGGGGGCAGTTTCGGGGCCTACTTCGGCGGTTCGGCCACAGTTGTTATCAATTTAATAACTGATCAGGTTTATGCTTACTTCATAAATGCTGATGTTACTGCTGAAGGCAATGTTTATCTGCTGGCTGAATCCTCTAATGCTACAAACAGTTATGGCGGTTCTTTCGGCGGCGGAGCAGTCGGTTTTGGAGCGGCAGATATCGTCAATATTTTAAAGAATACCACCAAAGCGTATATTGAACAGTCCATAGTGAAGGCCCAAGGTAACGGTGCCGCTGTTGGGGTTCCTGACTGGGATGAGGATGGTAACCGCCAAACTTCAGCTCAGGAAGTAAACGGTTTAATCGTTATTGCCTCTAACCAAGAAGCTATTACCGTCTACTCCGGCTCGGTAGGAGCAGGTTTTGGCGGTATCAGCGGCCAGGTTTCAACCAATATAATCGAAAATCGGACTGAAGCCTATATTGATTCCTCAACTATCAATACCGACGGCTCCAAAGGTCAATGGGTTATTCTCAGAGCCGTCCAAAGTACAGGTACGAGGATCTATGCGGGAAGTCTTGCTGCCGGCGGGGCTGCCGTAGGCGGAGCTGTTGATGCCACTATTATTACCAATACCACCAGTGCGTACCTTAAGAATTCCACAGTTTATGCTTTAAAGGGTGTGGAAGTTAAAGCTCTAACCGGCTTACACCCCCTGGGAGACTCCGGTCAACTCTCAATTATTATTGCCGGAACCTCATTGTCCGGTATGTTTTCCCTGGCCGGGGCAGTATCTGTTATTGTAACTGAAAATACCAACGAGGCTTATATCCAAAGATCGGAAATCTACTCCCTGGGTTCAATCAAAGTATTTTCCAGCCATAATGTTAAGATGGATATTTACGGCGGCACTGTTTCCGGTTCGGGTTTTGTCGGTGCCGGCGGTACGGTTATTGTCAGTTCCTTGAAAAATATTTCCCGGGCTGAGGTGAAGGGTTCGAAGCTAAATG
The DNA here is from genome assembly GCA_012839895.1 of Peptococcaceae bacterium. Lineage (GTDB taxonomy): Bacteria > Bacillota > Desulfitobacteriia > Desulfitobacteriales > Syntrophobotulaceae > DUML01. Next base: position 61,949 of record DUML01000070.1, read on the forward strand.
CCCGGGAGGCTATAGAAATTAAAGCCCGTTCCCGGGACAATATTGCGGTTAAAGTTGGGACAGCCGGTGTTGGACTCGCCGGCGGTGGTGTAGCCGGGGCAGTTTCAGTCATATTGGTAGAAACAACCACGGAAGCGTCAGTTGGAAGTGACGAGGATAAAGACTCAGAAATCAATCAAGATTCCCGTTTTCGCCCCGGTGGAATGTATGCTCCTACTGAAAGCACGGCTGAACCTCTCGTGCCTTCAACTCAGACTGTATTAATCCAGGCCGATAACCGGACAGAAGTTGAGACCATCGGCGGGGCTTTAGGTGCAGGCTTAAGTCTAGGCTTGGGGGCAAGTATTGATTATATAAGTATTCTCAATAGAACTGTCGCTATGGTTGGCGGCGGCACTAAGGTCTATGCCCGGGGCAATATTAACCTGGAGGCGCTGTCGGAAAAGGTAGTAGATTCTGCAGTTTACTCCATCGGAGGTGGCTTATTTGGCATTTCCGGAGCAGTTTCGATTATCTGTGTGGGCTCGCCCATTAGCAGTGAAGGTTCAGGGGAATTTGACAGCTCTTTAAGGGATCAGATCAACGGTGATATTTCTCCCAACAGCCGTTTAGAGTACAAGGATGAGAATGGAAATACCAAAAGCAGATTACCGGGTGACAGCCTGGGCTTACAAGTTGCCGAGTTAATTTCCAACGCTAAAGGGGCAGATGTAAACGGAGCTCTTGCTCCTGATCTTGATACCGCGAATAAAATTACGGCCGCTTTTGTGGAAAACGCCGGGAGCGCCGCTTCCAGAGCTGAAATAGTGTCCGGAGAGCAAATTACGATTCATGCCCGCAACGAAAATGATCTAACTTCCAGACCTAACAATGCGGCGGCGGGTATGCTGTCTGCCGGAGGCACATTCGGTTATATAAATACCAACGAAAACACTAAAGCCTATTTTGGTGATTATGGATATCTGAGAGCTAAAAATATAACAATCAAAGCTGAATCCTTCGATCAAGCTGATGTCCTCTGTATGTCGGCGGCAGCGGCTTTGGTCGGAGGAGTTCATGCCTACTTTGCCTTGGCGGATGTCCAACCGGTTATATCCGCTTATATCGGCAATCATACCGACGTGGTTGCTCTGACCAATATCCAGATTGATGCTGAAGTAACTCCCAATGTAGCGACCAAAGTTCAGAACGTGACTGTTACCGGTGCTGTTGATGTGGGAATGTCCAGGGCTGAAGTAACAGTCGAACCACAAGTTACAGCTTGGGTTGGGGATTATGCCAGAATAATCGCCGGTCCCCAGGCTGTAAGCGGCAATCCAAGCTTAACCCTCATCAGCCGGGGTAAACTCACTGGGGCACCCGGACTGGAGTTTAAAGGCAATACCATTATCATCGAGGGACAGTTCACTTTTGAACGGGGAGTGGTCATGTCCGATGAGTCGAAGCTGATATTTGACAGTTCTAACTCTACTATCACCCGAACTGAAGGCAACTGGTGGGAGGACGGATTTAAAGTCGGCGATCTGATTACGGTTACCGGAACCTGGTATAACGACAAGGACTACCAGATTGCCGCCATCAGTCCTGACGGCAAAGTTTTGACCCTGGCACCGGGCAGCGTCCTGGCGGATGAAGTTGCCGACGGTTCCAGTCTGATTGAGGAACTCGCAGGAAACTTTACCCTGGATGATAACACCGACGGTATTCTGACTTTAAGGCGGGAAGACGGCGGGACAGGTTGGAGCTGGACTGACCTAGGACTATTAACAGGTGACTATATAACATTTACCTTGACAGATGATGAGGGTCAAAGTTACGAGCAAAAATATCAAATTACCGGTATTGACGAGGCTGTTCTTTCTCTCAATGCCTTCGTGGGAGAAATTGACCCTGAGAATCTTGCGACAGTAACTCTGGAGAAACCGGCCAGGAAAATAATCATCAGGTTTAAAGACAGCCAGGCTAATGACAGGGTTACTTATGACGGCGGTGAATCGGGTCAATCTCTTACAGAACTTGGTTTTGCCGTAGGTGATTATTTTACAATTCTCACCTCTGGCCAGGGTTATAACAGCGGAATTTATAAGATTATAGGTTTCGAAAACGATGGGCGAACGGCAATCCTGGATACCATGGGTTATGTCCGAAACGCTCAGGACAGTGGTACTGCCATTAAGGAGATACCCTCGGAGATTTCCCGCTCTTCCGGCAGCTGGCTGGATGACGGTTTTGCTCCCGGGGATATAATCTATGTTAACGGGACCCAGAAAAATAACGGTTATTATCAAATCAAAGAAATCAAAGATGGAGGCACAACCCTTGTCCTCTACCGGGGAGAAGAATTAATTGATGAAATAATTGCTCCCGGCTCCGGAGTAAGCATAATTGCCCAGGCCAATGATCGAATCATCCGGGATACCGGCAGCTGGATAGATGACGGCTTTATGCCGGGCCAAACTATTACCATAGACGGTTCAACTTTAGACGCTGAAAGTTCCAATAATGGCATTTACGTGATTAAAGCCATTTCGGAAGACGGCAAAGTATTAATTCTGACAGTTCAGGACGTTTTAGAGAAAGAAATAAGCAATAACCTAATTATAACCATAGACGGTGACTATGAATCCGGGCTGAGAATAAGCGCTCGTCAGCTATTGCCTTTACTGCCTGATGGGTCAACAGGGACTACTGCTACGGCGGATGCTGACGGTATCTCCGGAAGTGTTTTAGCTGCTGTCAATGGAATTTATGCCACTGTCAATGTTAATAGTATAGTAGTTGCCTATGTTGGCACTTGGGCTAATCTCAATGTTTTAGGAGTTATTGAAGTCAATGCCCTGGCTTCTACCAAACAGCTGGCTTATACTGATTCAATAAATGTTGGCGGCCTTCTAAGTGTTGCTAAAAATACCGCTCGAGTTGATACCACCTCGATCATTATTTCCTTCATAGGCAATAACGCCCTTATCCGAGGAAATGACTTAAGGATTACAGCCTATGGTGCTGAATATAATTACGCTGAGGCTATAGCCGGTGGCGGCGGGGCCCTATCCGGACTGGCTGCCGAAGCTCATACTTCTTATAATAACGGTCCATCTTTTTGGTTAAACGATCTGTTTGGCCTCGAAAACTATGGCACAATTGCGGCCATCGGCAGCGGTGCCCAAATTAATGTTGGCTTATTCAGCCTCTTAGCTGATCATGTGATCTCCTTTAACTCTCGGGTTGACACCATAAACGCTTCACTTGTGGGCGGCAGCGGGGGCTTGGCACAGAACACCGTAGATTCCAATGCCGAGGTGCTGATTGGTGCTGATGCGATAATTAATGCCTACAATATTTTGGCCCAGGCCAGCAATAAGGCAGTTAAAGATTGGTTGAGCGATCTGAATAATGTCGAATCCGGTTCGGGTGGAATAGCTGATTTTCCGGCTTCCAGAAGCTATACTACTATAAACTTTAATACCAATATTACCGTAGGTGACCGGGCAAAACTAACGATAATCGGTGATCCCTTTGCACCTGGCAGCCTTAACTTCAATGCCTTTAGCTGGATTTTGGCCAAAGACCGGGTCAAATTGGCTGCCGGCGGTGCGATTGCCGTGGCTAAAGCCGAGTCTAAGATCGAGGCGGATGTTAAGACGGCAGTTAATATTGGCAAGAATGTCTTCTTGACAAGTGTAGGGGACATCTATCTTTCTGCCTTGGTTTGGGCTGAAATTGAAACCAAAGTGAATGTTTCAACTTGGGGGGCAGCAAGTGCAGCCAGCGGCAAAACTCTTTCCAAGGTAGATGCTGACAACGAAATAGTTATCGACGATGCCGATTTATTTGCAGAAGGCATGGTAAATTTAATGGCCGGTCAAAACAGCGCCGAGCAAATGAATAATTTAAACCTCAAAGCTCGCACCGATATTGATAATAACGGGGCTGCACCCGTTTCCACGGACCCTTCCGCTGACGCTCTGATAGATTTAACAAACTTAATCGACATTAAAGAAGGTTCTTTAATTCAGAGTGTGAGTGATACTAACCTTATAGCCCAAAAAGGTCCGACTGTTGCCGAAGGTAAAGCCAGCGGCAAAGATTGGATCAAGAGCGCCTACGGCGCTGAAATAAAAGGTGGAACAGGATCTGTAGACGTTACACCCATAGTACGGGTAGACGGCACGGTAGAAGTAGGCCTGCGCAGTCAGCAGATTCTGATTATTGATGAAAACGGTGAAATAGTAGAGATAAGTGACGGAATCACTGTCACCCGTGATAAAGCGATCCTGGCTGAGCATATTCTTAATGAAATAAATACGCTGAAGAGCCTGGCAGTCGAATACGCCGGCACCGAGGCCGGGTTAGCCTTTGCCAACCAGGCTGCGTTCCTGGAGCAGGAACTGAAACGCATGGGCTTTAACTTTTCCGCAAATGAACCCCTTCCCATCGTCTGGATAGATATTATCATAGTCGGCAGTATCAAAGCTGAACAGCCCAATATCAATGTGCTGGCCGAAAACGGTTGGTTAATAGGCAATGGTACCTTAAATGCTGCCAAACAGCCTGCTTTAATTAAAATTATTAACCACAGCCCGCATTATCTGGTTCTGAACAGTCTGCTTATCCCTGAACGTGAGGGGGGCTTATTGTACTATAATTATGAACCTGTACTTGGGACTGACTTAAACGCCGAGATTAACACCAGAAATAAATCTAAGGATGAGGAGAAGGAAGCTGATTTTACTATTAATACCAGTTCCTCTTCTTCTAATCCTGCGTCCGAAATTTATGTAGAAAACACTTATGGGGGGTTGAATCCTCCCGGTATTGAAGTAAACGGTAGTATTAGGAACGTGGGCGTTCAAACCAATCCCGGAAAAGTGACTATTATCGGCAGAGGCGGAATATCCATGTACGGTTCGATTGATGCCGGAATCCTAAATATTAATGCCGGCGGCAGCTTCATGCAGGGTTATACTGACTCCCTTTTCAATGTCGGCGGATCTCCTAGGGCCCACTGGGGTCAGCTGGCCTCATGGCTCCAGGGATTTTCCCGCCTTCCCTATCCTTATGTTGAGTCTGATATTCCTCTTTGGTTTTGGTCTTGGAATCCCTATAAATTAGTGCAAGAACAAATTAATAATTTAATTAATAGTATTCTGGATGAAAATAACCCGAACATCGGTGCAATCCGGGCCGATAATATCTTTATCGCCGCCCGTTACCTGAACATTAACGGAGTGATCGAAGCCGGTCGCGCCTTGAATGAGGTTACCTTAGATTCAGAGACCAGTGCCAAAATCACCGGCTATAAAACCTTGATCAGATTGGGTTTAATGCAGTCCGTAAACTATAAAGATTATCCGCTGCTGGAAAATGTGACAGGCCTTAACTTATATTACGACCCTGTCCAGAATGCCATAATCTTAGATCCGCTGGCAGTCCGCGGCGGTTATGTGGAACTTTTCGGCCAGATCATCAGTACCGGCACAGGCAAGATTATTGCTCTGGATGGTTTCGGTAGAATCAGCGTGAACAATGAGACCGGTTACAACCTGATTATTAAAGGGCTGGATACCGGCTTTGGCAGTCCGGGAACGGTAGTTATTACCGATACCGCTAAGAAAAAGGACGGTGAAGATCAGGTCTTTTTAACCACCAGATTTAAACGGCAGTATAACGCCCAGACCGGCACCTACCAGGTAATCACGGATACCTGGTGGACCGATAAGCGTGAGGAGATAATCAGCCACAGTTCAGTTGACGGCAGTAGTGCCACCTATAATCCTGTTGAAGGCTATCGTTATGAATGGGTAATAGGTCAGAAGAAGATGCTGGAAGAAATTTATACTTACCGTTCCAAGTCCTGGCTGGGAGCGGATTGGCTTGCTAAAGATCCCGATAATCTATATGAATCAAGTACAAGGAATATTGGCTCCCCGGTCTTAATGCCTAATGGCGAATATCTGACCTACCGCCCGGATAAAACAGATGAAGAATACCTTTATTGGTACGAGCGCCGTTCCAGCAGTAGAGTGCTGTGGGGGTACCGCAATTGGTCAGAACAGTCCTGGTTTTTGGCTCCTAAGTATTATTATGAAGAATATACCTACCGGGAAGGATATATCGATGTCTTTTATCACAGTATCAGAGCCGACTACCCGATAGAAATTGTGTTCGCCGGCGAACGCCAGGGAACAATCCTTATCAACTCCAAGGGCAGCATTGTCATCGATGGTCCGGTTAAAAATGAATCCGGCGATACTACCTTAAGTACGGAGGGGTCGATCACCTCCAATTCCGATATTCCGATTGCTACCCGCAACTTAACTCTGACAGCGGGCAGAGGAATAGGCGGCAACCTGCCCCTTTACATTGCCCTGGTCGAAGACGGCGTCTTAAATGCGGAAACCTTTAATGGAGATATTACTATTAAGGAGGCCAAAGGGGACTTAATTCTTGGCCAGGTTATTGCCCATAACGGAAATGTTAAGCTGGAAGCCCGGACCGGTATTTCGGCAGCCAATAAAGATACCTCCCTGGTTAAGGGGAGATTAATCGAATTACTAACAGCCTATGGCTCCATCCAAGGCGAGCTGAATTCGGCCCATACCTCCTTAAGAATCGATACTGCCAATGGTGAAGGTTGCGGACTGATAGCTCAAGCTGCTTTAAATATCAACCTGAAAGAAATAAGCGATTCTTTGCAGATTATCAGGGTAGTCTGCCAAGCGGGGCAAGCCCTGGGAGATATCACCTTGAAAGTGGCAAACGGCAGTCTGCTTAATCCCAACAGGGGAGATTACGCCGGCAATGAAGCCCTGTTTGGTTTCTGGAATGACCATACAAGTGGCAGTAATACAGCTCAAGATATCGCAGCTTTTCTGAAAGAGGCGGCGCTGAAACGTTTAGCGGATACCAACTACCGGGTTAATGTGCCAAACCTTATTGGCAAAAATATAACTCTTGAAGTTCTTTTGGATGTGGGTAATAGCGAGGAAATAGAAATCAAATTCATTGACGGCCAGATCCAGCTAACGGAAGAAATTATGGTTATGCTGGCGGCTGCTGAACCCGGGGACGTAGTTTTTTATGATGCGGCAGGCAACCCTGTGAATCCGGTTGAGGAAGGCAGCAGTGTTGCTTACCTCAAGATCAAAGTTCCCCAGAGTATTATTTTACAGTCCACGGGTGAGGTTACGGTGCTGGCCGGAGGTTCCGTTTATCTTGTTTCCGAAGGGAACTTAAATATCAATACTGTCAGTTCGCAGACCAGGGGCGCTATCCGGATCAAATCTGCCGGAGGCATATCTGCTGCAGGAGAAGACCCGGTCAAGATCAGAGGCGGCGATATTATTCTGGAAGCTGCCGGCGGTTCCCTTGGGGATGCTGCCAAACCGCTGACTATCCAACATGGAAGCAACAATTCTCTCCGGGCCCGTTCTGCATATGATATCTATCTGCAGGGTGTTATGGGCAATTACTACGGTTACGAATTTAGCGGCGCTTTAGGCCTGGATTTCATCTATACAACCGGCGCAGTTAATCTTAAGTCGGCAGCAGTGATCAGTGATGCCCGGGCCGACCAGGAAGAAAATATAGTGGCGGCTTCTCTCACCCTGCAGGGTACTGCCATAGGACAAGGAGATAACTTCCTGGAGCTTGACCTTCTGGAACAGGGAATAGGTCCGGCGGGAAATCTGAACGTCATTACATCCGCTGGGGACATTTACCTGAGCGAAGTGAACGGTAATATGTATATCAATAGTATTACAGCTAATGACGGAGATGTTTCTTTAAGGGCTGAGGGCTCGATCTACGGAAGCTTCCAGGATGAGGAAACGGATATTGCCGCCCAAAGCATAATCCTTCAGGCTGTGAACGGCGCCATCGGCTCAAACGACAATTATTTAAATATAGATACCCAAAGGGGCGACTATGGTACCTTGACCGCTGCCGGCAAGAATAACCTCTATATCAGGGAGGTTAGCGGCGATCTCTTACTTTCCTCTGTTACCACGGATAATACTGTCTATCTGGTGAGCCGTGGAAACATTTTTAACGCCAAGACCGGCGGCGTCAATATCATTGCCGATAAGGTCAGGCTTAGAGCGGCTGGCGCGATTGGCGCCGGTGACAACTTCCTGGGCACTTCGGTAAATTATCTGGAGGCCGATACTGAAAACGGCAGTATCTGGCTGCGTAATACTAAGAACCTCATAATCGGAAACATCAGTGAGCTGCCGGGAATTCAGTCTGCTAATGAGGTTCACCTGGAAACAGCCGGCAGTCTGGAAGTTTGGGAAAATATCCTGGCTGAAGGACAAATAGTTCTGACAACGATTGATACGGACGCAGCCGGGGAGAATATCCTAATCCTGGATGGAATTACGATCCGGTCCAAAAATTCCTTCCTAGTCCTCAGAGCAGGGGATGCCCTGGAACTGCAAACAGGCTCCCTGCTACAGGCCAAAGGTCAAATCTTTTTAATGATAGATTACAGCACTACCGATGCTGACCCGGGAGTTGGCGGCAGCTTAAAACTAAACGGCGAGATTTTGGCTTCCAATTTAAGCATCAGCAGTCAGGGCGATAACGATAGCATTACCATCCAAACGGATTATTCGCTGCCCCATACTGTTCTGGAGAGCGGTGCCGGGGATGACAGTATTATCTTAGATCAGCTTAAACCTGTTTTAAGCCAATATGAAGGACAGCGCTCCACAATTAACCTCAATGGTCAGGATGGCAGCGACAACTATCTGATTAACCTTGTCGGTAACAGCAATTATGTAATAATTATCAATGACACGGGAACCGGAGAAAGAGATAAAGACATTCTAATAATCAATGCTACAGCAAATAACGACCAAATACTAATCCGGCATAACT
>DUML01000071.1 GCA_012839895.1 Peptococcaceae bacterium
AAAAATATGGTTCCAGAGTACATAAAGGTTTTGCATTAGTTCAGGCCGAACTAAATGAATTGTTTGAAAACTAACTTATACATACAAGAAGTAGTTTACACAAACTTCTTGACACTATCAATTACCCTAAATAGTGGTATTATTTATCCACAGGAATAATCTAATGTTAAATTACAATTGAGGTGTTTAAATTGAAAGTATTGCTTATTAACGGGAGCCCTAACGCCAAAGGCTGTACCTATACGGCTTTGTGCGAAGTTGCCAAAGAATTAGAAAGCGAAAACATAGAAACAGAAATCTTCCAGGTCGGGAAAGAACCTATCCGTGGCTGCACAGCCTGTCGAACTTGCGTAAGGACTAAATCCGGTAAGTGTACCTTTAACGATGATCCTGTAAACACCGCCATAGAAAAAGCTGCAGAAGCCGACGGTTTTGTCTTTGGTTCTCCGGTTCATTATGCCGGGGCATCCGGCCAGATCACGTCCTTTTTAGATAGGGTCTTTTACGCCGCCGGAAAAAACTTTGCTTATAAACCAGGTGCGGCAATAGTAAGCTGCCGTCGTGGAGGGGCTACAGCGGCTTTTGATCAGCTGAACAAATACTTCACTATCTCCAATATGCCTATAGTATCTTCTCAGTATTGGAATATGGTTCATGGGAATACCCCGGAAGAAGTTAAGCAAGACTTGGAAGGAATGCAAACCATGCGTACCCTCGGCAAGAATATGGCCTGGCTTTTAAAATGTATCCAGGCCGGTAAAATGGCGGGGGTTAGTTTACCTGTTTGCGAACCTAGAGTTGTAACTAACTTTATTCGTTAAAATAATATTGAATATTCTTCATTGTCTTATTCACGTGAACTGCTTGATAGTTATGTAATACAAAAGACGATAACTAGGATTTATTTCTGTCATCGTCTTTTTTTTAATTTTTGTCATCGCCTTCTTTTATAGTCAATATTTAGAGTAATTTACGTTGGGTATTTCGCTCTCCAGTCTGAGGAAAGCCGATTCAAACGTCAGCAAAAATATCGGCCAAAGCTATCCTTAAATCCGGAAAAACCGTAGACTGAATTGTATCTCCGTGCAAGTAGTTTTGCGGGTAGTTAGGTTCCCTTTCTTCAGTGAAGGAATATTGAATTATGCTTTTTGTTTCCGGGTTGACGATCCAGTATTCTTTAATACCGCTTTTCATATAGAGGTTCAGTTTGGCAACCATATCTTTGGCTTTGGTAGACGGTGACAAGACTTCCACCACCAGGGTTGGAATGCCTTCATATTTACCCTTCTCATTAACCTTGTCGTGATCGCAGATCACGACTACATCCGGCTGGACAACATTTGGATCTTCTTCAAACTTGGTGGCATAACCGAAAAGCCGTATATCCAAAGGGGCAGTTAAAGATCGGCAGGCCTTTCCGCGAAAATAGCTATTAAAATGCCATGCTATTTCGCTGACAACCACTTGATGGGTGAAAGAAGGCGAAGCTAACAAATAAATCTCACCGTCGATCAATTCATACCTTTGATCAGAGGATTCAACCAGCTCCATATATTCTTCATAGCTTATTTTTTTGGTCGTTTGGTATTTTGGGGTTTCTTCGTGCACCAAATAGTACTCCGGTTCGTTATAGCGGATGAGTTTGGCAACACTCTTGCCGTTCTTGGTAATAATAATATCTTCCTTATCTACGAGAGCAAGATATTTGCCAAAAGCATTTTGTAAATCGGTGGTGTTAACACGCATAAGGTCACCTTCATTTTACAATCTTATTTAGCTATTATTTTAAATATGTATAGCTATAATGTCAAATATTTATAGCTATTATAAAGCAATATTATATCCATTTTTTAATTCAATTGCAGCTATTATTTTAATCAAATTATAGACATTATTAGATTATAAATCGAGATATGTCCTTATTGCTGTTTTAACCTTTTCTTTGAGTTCATCGGAATTAAGGTAGCCGACCTTATCCTTTAACCTTTCCTTAGATATTGCTCTTATTTGGTGGGCCATAGCTATGGAGTCTTGAGGTAAGCCCGTTGCCTCCGAACTTAGTAATACTTCAATCGGATAGATTTTTCGGCCTTTTTTTAATGAAGTCAGGGCCAGTATCGATACAATAGGCAATGCTTCATTCATTATTTCCGAAGAAACAACCAAGACCGGCCTAACACCTGCCTGCTCTGACCCTTTTGTTGGCTCCAGATCAGCCCAGAATATTCCCCACTGGTATTCTACCATTTGTTTTGCCTCCCCGCTGCCTCTCTATCTGAAGGTTCAAAAGCCTGCATGCATTCTTCTAAATCCTGAATAAATAAAGGATCCTGAGCTGCTATCATCATCTCTTTCCTTAACTGTTCCTTTTCAATTTTAACTGCATATTCTTCAAGGGCTTCTTTTACCGCAGCGTTTACGGAAACTATATAGTTACTTTTGGCATAATTCTTGTACTTTTCCATTAAATCTATTGGCAAGGAAAAAGTAACATTTTTTGTTTTGTTAGTCATTGGAGAAAACCCCTTTAAAAAATTATTGGCTATTATTATTGTATGCTAACCAATAATATGCTGCAATATTATTCATATTATCTTGCCACAATCAAAGGAGAATACTAATTTCTTTAAAATCATTCACCAATTACAACTGTAGCTGCTTACCGTTTCGCAATTTCGCCAACTTGATCATAAATTTAAGAATTATGTATTCACAATGCCTTTTAGGACCAAATTTTGGCGATTCTTGCTACCCCTGGGCTTATGGAGTATTTTTTTATGCCAAGAAAATATATTGACTAAAAGAGCTGAATGTTATACGCTTACTTCGTAACCGAATATTTCTATTTCGTAGTATATGTTTTGAAAGGAGGTTTGGTTATGTATGCGGAATTGGAATTCTTCTCCTACATATTTGGCATCAAAGAACTATTATATAAACGAATCAAAGCCCTCTTCGAAAATGAGGGACTTAATTCTACTGAGATTATGGTTATCTACCTAATCCAGCATAAATTGCAGGAATGTAAAACAAGTGATCTGGCAAAGGCTTTACATTTACCCATGAGTACCTTGACCGGAGTGATTGACAAATTGGTAGAAAAAGATATCGTTTTTCGAGAAAACGATCCGGAAGACCGCAGGGTCATTTTCGTCAAGCTAAAGCCTGAATTCAAAGCCAAAGCAGAACATTGTATGCATACTCTGGAGGAAACACTGCAGGAAATGACAGAAAAACTTGGTGTCGAATGGTTTACCGATTTTACCCAAAAACTGAAAACCTTTAAAGAAATACTGGAAAATAGGGGATAAGAATGAGTGAACAGGAAGAAATTCTCGAACTCAAAGCGCCTTTTGTAATTGTCTTAACAGTTATTCTCATAGGCGGTTTTATGTCCATGCTGGATTCCAGTATTGTCAATGTTGCTTTGGCCGCTATGATGAATGCTTTTGGCGTTGGCGCAGATGAAATTGATTGGGTCCTAACCGTTTATATGCTTGTGTTAGGTATTGCCGTGCCCACTTCAGGGTGGCTGGGAGACTATTTCGGTTTAAAAAAGTTCTATCTTATATCCCTGACTATTTTTACTGTGGGTTCCGGTCTTTGCGCCCTGGCTTGGAATGTACCGACCTTATCTTTCGCCAGAGGAATTCAAGCTCTTGGGGGCGGAATGATCATGCCCCTAACTATGGCCATGATCTTCAAGATTACACCCAGAAAAATAATCGGTAAAGCCATGGCCGGCTACGGCATGGTCTTTGTGGTTGCTCCTGCAATCGGACCGACAGTGGGTGGGTATTTGGTTGAATATGTCAACTGGCGCTGGATCTTTACAATTAACCTTCCCATTGGTATTATTGGAATCTTATTAGGATTATGGCTGATTCCTGAGATGAAAAGTGAAAAAACTGGCAAGTTTGACATCTGGGGCTCCCTTCTTTCCGCAGCGGGTATGTTTTGTATTTTATTTGTTCTCTCCGAAGGAGCAGACTGGGGCTGGACTTCTCTCAAGAGCATTTTACTGATTTATGCCAGCTGTGTCTTTATGGGTCTATTCATCTGGTGGGAACTAAAAAATCCTGAACCACTGCTGGATCTAAGGATTTTTAAAAACTTAAATTTTACCATGGGTAATATCTCCCTGGTCTTAATAACCATTGGGATGTACGGAGTCCTATTTTATATCCCTATCTTTCTCCAGGCTGTGCGGGGGATGGGTGCTTTAGAAGTAGGACTTCTGATGCTGCCCCCGGCTCTGGTATCTGCTGTATCCATGCCAATCAGCGGAGCGCTCTATGATCGGTTCGGTCCACGCTATCCCGCTGCCATCGGCGTTATCTTGCTGGCCTGGAGTACCTATATGTTTTCTTTCCTTGACCTTGCTACTCCTGTGTCTTTTATCATCTTTTGGAACAGTGTCCGTTCCATTGGTATGGGGCTGGCCATGATGCCGGTCCAGACAGCATTAATGTCTGAAATTCCCAAGGCTTTAGTGGGCAGAGCCTCAGCTATGAATAATATTATTTCCAGGGTGTCAGGCTCTTTTGGAATTGCAATCCTGGCTGTGATCATGACCCAAAGGCTGGCCTATCATTCCGCAACCAACAGTTGGGCCTTGATCTATGAAAAGATTTTTAGTATTGGCAGCAACCTGCCATTTTCAGATTTAATGTCCATGCTGGGAATAAGACTGTTCCAGACTTCTTACGTGCAAACGATTAATGATATTTTTATCATTACCTCAATTATTACCATTCTAGCAATTTTACCCGCCATTATATTAAAAAAGGGGGTTGTAGCCGATGAAAATTGATAAGAAAAAATTAGCGGCTGTACTCATTTTAATTGTTTTAGGAGCCACTGCAATTATCGCTTATTTTAAATACCAAGATAGTCATTTTGTTTCCACAATAGATGCCAGGATTGACTGTAAAAAAGTAAGCATTCTGCCAATGCAATCCGGCCGGTTGATCAGTTGGAACGGCAATGAAGGTGAGGATGTCCTCCAAAACCAAAAGTTAGGTACCATTGAAGCCGGCAGTGCAGTTAGCAGTATTAGCGCACCTATAAACGGCAAACTGGTCCAGGTTGGTGTAACCGAAGGCCAAATGGTTTCCGCCAGCCAGACTGTGGCGATAGTTGCAGACATGGACAATGTCTATGTCACTGCGAATATTGAAGAGACAAAAATTAATAAAATATGCGAGGGCCAAGGTGTTGAGATACGTTTGGATGCCTTTCCGGGGAAAATATATTTCGGCAAGGTAACAAAGATCGGTGATGCAGCTACTTCCGTCTTTTCAGTTATGTCTTTATCCAATTCTAATGGTAACTACACAAAAATTACCCAGCTTATTCCTATTAAAATTGAGTTTATTGAGAATTATGATGATCCCTTTAAGTTGGGAATGAATGCAGAAATAAAGATACACTTGAAATAGGAGGGAGATTCCATGCAAGAACAGATTCAAACGCAGGTACAGCCCCCAATAGATTTACCAAAGAAGCCAAAACCACGAAAACACTTGATATTTCTGGGCATCGGCCTGTTAATTTTACTTATCCTCGGTGCCGGTTATCGCACTTACCAAGAAACGAAAATAAAAGAATCTCTGCAGGCTGCCTTGGCCAAGGGGCCACAAACTGCGGAAGATACCGAAGTATTCGTTATTTCCGGTATACTATCTCCAATTCACACTTACAACATATCTACTAAGGTTTCAGGTCAAATCACTGAAGTTTCTGTGACTAAAGGAGAGCATATCAAGGCCAACACCGTGCTGGCCAGACAGGATCCTACGGATGTCAAACTTGCTTCCGGGCAAGGCAGTACAACAGATGAACTGTTGCAAAGATTGAAAATTGCTTATGACACGGCCAAAGATACATACGAAAAAAATAAGGAGCTTTTTGATGCAGGCGCTATCGCTCAAACTGTCCTGGACCAATCTGCGGTGCAAATGGAAAATGCCAGACTGCAATATGAAGGAACCGCAAAGTATATTCTGGAACAAACCGGTAAAACCATTATAAAGAGTCCCGGCCAAGGAATTGTAACCTCCTTAAACATTCAAGCCGGTGATTATGCCGGGGCCGGTACGCCCATTGCCACTATTACCGATACTTCTCAAGTTATCCTGAAAGGTAATGTTTTTGAAAGCTGGCTGAGCTACTTAAAGCCTAAAGCAAAAGTTGATGTCTACATTGACACCTTAGACAAGACTTATGAGGGCATTGTAACTTATATTAGCCCTGTGGCGGTTTCCTCCGGTCAAATGTTTCCAGTAGAAATTACCATAAATAATGAACTGGGGGAACTGAGAGCCGGGATGACAGCTTCATGTACTTTGAGGAAAGAATCCGAAAAAACCGAAGATTGAATTGAGTAGGCCTTTTCAATTCGATTATAGAAAAGGTGGCAACCCTCCTAATTCAAGAATTTCTTGAAAAAGGTTTGCCACCTTCGATTTTTAGGGCTTATTACCTTAAGTCTTTAATTTAGCTAAAAAGTTGATCAAAGTGGCCTACAGCCATGTATTCGCCATTTATATATTGGATATTCTCCATCACGTTTGACGTTGGCAAAGGACTGCGGTTATTCCAGATTCCGCTGCCAGTCGCAGATCCGGTCTTCCCCATGGGTAATATTTCTTTCGCCGCTTCTTGGTCCAACTTTTTAAAAAAATTCAAAATCCTCCTTGCCACCAAGTTAAACTCCCCCCTGTCCATTAAAATGTACGTTGTAATATGAATTTTTATGCGATTTCCATCACTTGGAAATCAACTTTTTAAATTAATGCCTTTGTTTAAACTTTTTCCTGTTTTTTTGAATATTTTGTATATTATATAACAATTTTCATTTGAGGAGACTAGCAAGATCGTGTTATCTATCCTTGGCTTTGTCCTAATCGGGCTAACAGTACTCCTGGCAGCCTTTCTCCTTATACCTTATCATTATGAGGTTTCCGGGGACAGTGAGGCAAGTCTTCAGATCCAAGGCTCCCTATCCTGGCTGTTCGGCCTTTTCAAGATTAACTTCACTAAATATGCCCGGCAAAAAAGGAAATTGACGATAGAATTGCTGGGTATCCGTAAGCAGCTAAACATTAATGCCCATAATAAAAAGCGCAAAAGCAAACGCGCAAAAGCTAAGAAAGATCCCCGAAAATATAAACTAAAGCTTAGTGCTTTTCTTAAAGGCGATGTATTAAAAAAGACATTCTTAACCCTAGGTAAAATACTGAAGCATTGCGGCCCGAGATACTTCACCGTTAATGCCAGGATTGGTTTCGCAGATCCCAAGTATACCGGTTTAATGTGTGCCTTTCTCAGCCAATTCCAGACTTATTTAAGCCGTTATGATCTTACCTTGGAACCTGTATTCGACGAGAAAGTCCTCTTAGGCAAGTTTTCAATTGGCGGAAAGATCTGGCTGCCCTATCTCCTTGTAATCATCCTCGAGTTCCTTATCACTAAGCCAATTAGAAATATAGTATTTACTAAAAAAATATAAAGTTAAAGAAAAAGAACAAGAATGCTACGACTTGAAAAAGATAAGAGACATCACAGTACCTGGTGGTGCCTTTTATCTTTTGCGAAGCTTAAAATTCCCCGACAAATCTTACTTCAGGTTCCAGCTCAACTCCGTACTTTTCTTTTACTGTTTGTTGAATATGTCTGATTAAATTAATAATATCAGCTGTTGAAGCGTCACCGGCATTAATAATAAAACCGGCGTGTTTCATTGACACTTGCGCTCCTCCGATCTGAAATCCTTTTAAGCCGGCATCTTGAATGAGTTTCCCGGTAAAATACCCCTCCGGCCTTTTAAAAATGCTGCCAGCGCTGGGATATTCCAGCGGTTGAGCTTGTTCTCTCCTGCTCTTTAATTCGGCCATTTTATTTTTTATCTCTTCTTTATTGCCTTTGACCAGGTGAAACTTGGCGCTTAAGATAATATCCCCATTACTTTGCATGATGCTCTTTCGGTAACCTAGCTCCAGTTCCTCTTTTTGCCGTGTTTTTAATTCTCCTTCTTTATTTAGGACCAGGATCTCCTCTAAAATGTCTTTGATTTCTCCGCCGTAGGCGCCAGCATTCATAAAGACTGCGCCGCCGACTGAACCTGGGATGCCGCAGGCAAATTCCATTCCTGCCAGGCCGTTTTCTTGCGCTTTTAGACAGATATCTGAGAGTAAAGCCCCGGCTTCCGCCTTCAACATCTCTCCTTCAACTGTACACTGGCTTAAATTTCTGCTTATTTTGATTACAACTTCTCTGATGCCCCGGTCGCTGACAATGGTATTGCTGCCCTGTCCCAAAACAAGATAGGGTATGTTTTCACTTAGGAGATATTTAAGAAGTACCTGCAGTTCCGCAATGCTCCCCGGTTCAATAAGTAGATCCGCGCTTCCCCCGGTTTTGAATGAGGTATGTTTTCTCATGTCTTCATCTATGTAGAATGCTGTTTTATTCAAATTCTTTTGTATAAAGCCGATAACCTTCTCTCTATAGCTCATTATTATTCCTCCTGTTTCACACATAATATTCGCTTATTTATCATTATTGGCTACTTCAGAGAGTAATGATACTTCCTGTTTTACTTTATTTTATTATTTTGCTTGCCTGAAAGACAGAAAGACTGTCGCAGAACTTTCCATGACGAAACTCCTAGCTCATTCAATCCCGTAGGAGATATGCCGAACCGTTTTTCCCAGCGAGTTCATCCAGTTTAAAGGGATGAGTTTAGAGAGCCCCTTGCCGTATTTCCGGTAGCACAGGTTAAATAAAAGAAACGGTATCCTTTGGTTGGGGCTTTCCGGCAGTCGTTTAAAAATGTTGGGTAGAGAATAAAATTCTTTATAAATATTGAGGTAACCTTGGTACAGTTCTTCCGCTGTCATCTTAAGCGGCCTGAAAACAACATGTGAAGTATTGTAATGGGTGGTATCAAAATCGATAATGCGGTTCTGCTCCATCAGCTTTTTATAAAGCAGAGTTCCGGGGTAAGGGGTCAGAATATGAGCCGTCATGGTTTCAATCTTATTTTTGACCAGCCAGTTTAAAGTGTCCCGGAATACATCAGGCCCGTGTTCATCAAAACCAAACACCAGGCTGGCATTGACCATAATCTCGTTTTGGTGCAATAGAGCGATTAACTCTTCATACCGGGCAACATTATTCTGGGATTTATTAACTCTTTGGACAGATTCCTGATTAATGGTCTCAAACCCGATAAATAAGCTTTGGCAGCCGGATTCCCTCATTTCCTCAATAAGCTTTGGATAATTGACCAGGTTGGCTGATACGGCAGCATGCCATTTTAACCCCATGGGTTTAATTGTCCTGATAAAATCTCTGGTCCAGGCAACATTACCGATAAAATTATCGTCAATAAACATGACTTGTTTAGTAGGCAGTTTCTCAATTTCCTGGATTACATTTTCTATAGGTTTATGGCGAAAAAGCTTGTGTACATAATCACAACTATTGTAACAAAATTCGCAACGGAAAGGACAACCCCTGCTGGTTAAAACGGTATTGGTATACAGGTAGTTACGCCGGTTCAAAATTTCCCATTTGGGAACAGGAGTTTTCCCTAAGTCTGTTGGGTAAGGACTGTAGTATTTCTTTTGAAGCTGTCCATTTTTTGCGTCAGCCAGGATCTTCTCCCACAAGTCTTCGGCTTCACCAATACATACGGAATCGGCATACTGCAAAGCTTCTTCAGGGTTGGCGCTGACATGTATCCCCCCGAGAACTACCGGTATACCCTTCGCCCGGTAATATGAGGCAATCTCATAAGCTCTTTGAGAGGTATCCACATTGACAGTGATACCAACCAAATCAGGGTGGTCGTTAAGGTTTATTTTTTTGACGTTTTCATCTTCCATCACCACCTGATGCTCGCTGGGGGTCAGTGCTGCCAGAACCAGCAAAGCAATCGAAGGCGACATAATCCGCTTGAATTTGGAATCCATTGGCCTGAGGCTCATTCTAGGTTGGATCAGCTTAATTTCCATTTTTTCTCCACTGCCCCAAAGTTTAAAAATATAGAGGCTACATTCCTGTCTTTTAGGTATTTAGATTGCTCTTGTATTCCAAAATATCTCCCGGTTGACATTGCAAAGTCTCGCAAATCGCTTCCAAAGTTGAAAAGCGAATCGCTTTGGCCTTTCCGTTTTTTAAGATGGAAAGATTCGCCATTGTAATTCCGACTCTTTCCGAAAGCTCCGTGAGGCTCATTTTTCTTTTGGCCAGCATTACATCAAGATTTACTATAATAGCCACACTATTCACCTCAGATAGTTAACTCATTTTCGGTTTTAATATCAATGGCGGTTCTTAACAATTTTTCCAGAACAGCGGCAAAGGCTGCAATCACAATCGAAGCAAAGATAATAACCAACCCTATTACAACAACCCCGGGAGCATCGTCCGTTATTGCCAGGAGATTCACGAATGGCATGATTGCCGCATACAAACCACTGATACTGATTGCACAGTATTTGATAACCTTTAAGGCTTTGACGGATAATTCCGAGAAAGCTATGTTTTTATCAATATAGCTTAAGAGCTTCAAAGCCTGGTACAATGCAGCGAAAAAAGGCACCGCCGTAAAATACATAAAGATTAAAATAGGTTTAATCATCCAATAAGCATCTGCCGCTTTTTTAAATACAAAAGGCAGGCCAAATAAACACAATGCGAGAATTGGGATTCCGATCAAAAGAATAACCACTTTTAAAAAAAGTGTTTCTTTTTTCATTAAAAACGCCTCCATTTTAACCCAAATTTTGGATTAAGTAGATAATGTTTAGAGGTTAAGGTTGACATAACAATTTTAATATACTTTTTATCGTTTCTCAATATGATTTTATTGTAAATCGTTATTTATTTATTGACATTCTTGAACTGCACTAAGATAATCCCAATTAGAATGAAAGCACAACCAAGGATTTGCATCCCGTTAAGCACTTCTTTAAGGAATATAAAAGCTGAAAAAGCGCCGATGACCGGCTCCAGCGTGGCGATTAAGCCGGCTTTGAAAGCGCTTAATTTTTGTAACCCTTTAAGGTATAGGCCAAAGGGGATTACCGAAGCGAAGATAGCAACATAGAGAAATTGACCTATACTATGGGGATTATTAATAAGCGGCATCCAAGGCAATTGATACAAAGTCCAAACCAGACTGCCGAATCCAAATCCCCAAGTTAAAAGCGTCCAAGAATTGTATTTAACCAGCCCCCGTTTACCGTAAATAGAATAAAAAGCAAAAAGCACAGCGCTTAGTAAACCGGAAATAAGCCCCAAAGTACTTAAACCCAGTCCTGTTGAAGTCCCTAAAACGATAAGATAGCCTCCCAGGATCGAAGCGCCCACAGCCAGGAATTTAAGAATGCTGGGCTTTTCAACTTTCATCATCAAGCCATAAATAAGCATCAGTGCAGGCGCCAAATATTGAAGAAAAATTGCCGTTGCCACGTTGGTCAAACTTATCGTGAAAAGATAGGCAAATTGATTAAAAGCCAATCCGAAAATGCCATAAACCATTAAATAGGGTATATCTCTAGGACTAACACGCAATAAATTCCTGTCTATTACCGCTAAAGTCAAAACGAGAAAAAGGAAAGAAATGGTGATTCTGGCCTGGGCAAGATCAAAAGGTGAGATTTGACTGTTAAATAGATATTTGGCAAAAGTACCCGCTGTTCCCCATAATAAAGCGGCCAAAAATACTTGAACGACTCCTAGGGCTTGAGTTGATTTTTTTCTTATCATTGCTTGTTCTCCTCGGTATAAAAAATTATTAATATGTATCTGCATGTATCTGCTATATGTTTCCGAGTTTGTTAGTAACTGTGGTATCCCCGGTAGTCCGGTGTATTACCGGTAGTCAGGTGTATTAATTAAAATAAGCCTTGCCGGCTTTTATCATCGTATTCTTTCATTGTATTCTTCTCAGTAGTAAGAAGCAAGGGTAACTAGCGAAACCAAACCCCAAGAACTTGCCAAGAACTTGCATAGCTATATTTTTTACAGGTTATTTGCAATTCTTGGCAGGTTTTTGCCAGTTTTATAAACACACAAGTTTTTTGTCTCCTTGAATAAAAAAGTGAGGCAAGCTATAATTAATTTTTGTGAGTATTAATTATACTACCTTCATATCTGAAATATCTTCAGAACTGAAATATTAAGAAGGAAATATAAAAATGATAATTTTGGTAATTAACCCCGGGTCCACCTCCACAAAAGTCAGTCTGTTTGAAGATGATACTTTACTTTTTGAGGAAAGCGAGTTCCATGACGCCCCTGTCCTACTGCAGTACCCCTCAGTGAATGACCAGGTTCCTTTCCGTAAACAAGTGGTTTTGAACATACTACAACGGAACGGTTATACTCCTAAGGATGTAGCTGTATTTGTGGGTCGCGGCGGAAGCGCTTACCCTCAGCGTGCAGGTGTTATGCCAATTGATTATTGGCTCTATCGTGATACATTGAATGCAGTGGGCGGCAGCGAGCACCCGGCAAAACTGGGTGTGCTTTTGGCTTATGAGCTATGTATGGAGTACGGTGGGAAAATGTTCACTGTTAACCCCACCAATATTGATGAACTTTGTGATTATGCGCGCATGACCGGCATCGCAGGATTGTACCGGAACGCCCAGTCACATGCCTTAAATCAAAAGGCAGTAGCCCGTTACCATGCAAAAACCATGGGTAGGCGTTATGAGGAATGCCGTTTTATTGTTGCCCATATCGACGGCGGCATAACGGTAAATGCCCACGACTATGGAAAAATGGTGGACGGCAACGTAGGCTCCGGCGGAGACGGTCCCTACTCCCCCACCCGCATCGGCAGTGTACCGGTACTTTGCTTGCTGGACTATATTGAGCGGCATTCCCTGGAGGAGGTACGGCTCATGTGCTCCCGTGCCGGAGGCTTTGTCAGTCATTTCGGCACCTCCGATGCGGATAAGGTTCACCGCATGGTGGAAGCCGGAGACCGGAAAGCGGTTTTGGTGTGGAACGCCATGATTTATCAGATTTGCAAAGAAATCGGGGCAATGAGTGCTGTACTTTGCGGCAAAGTGGACGGCATTTTGTTGACTGGCGGGCTTGTCCGTTTTGATGACATTGTGGAGGGCATTCGCAACCGCTGTGGCTGGATTGCCCCAATCACCGTTTACCCCGGTGAAATGGAGCAGGAGGAAATGGCAGGAGCCGTGCTGCGAGTTTTGCGCGGAGAGGAAGAAGCCCACCCATATACCAGAGAGCCGGTCTGGAAAGGCTTTGATTTCTAAGGTCTTGTTACCCCAATATTTATTAAAGCCAATAGTATTAAAAAAGTTAAATAGACACTTCTAAATAATAAACTAAACGCCTATTGAGATACCCCTTGTATCAAAATAGGCGTTTTGTTATGGTAATTTTTAGTTTTGGTGGACGAAAAGGGGATCGAACCCTCGGCCTCCGCGTTGCGAACGCGGCGCTCTCCCAGCTGAGCTATTCGCCCGTATGACAATAGAAATAATAAAATAAAATATGTATGAAATCAACCACTTTCTTATATTCTCTAAATTTTCTTAGATTCCTTTCGAATAGAGTAATTTTTTAACCAAAATAATCAGACTTCATCGTTCATATATAACCAGCCCTTCTACTACCTGAGAATAAATCATGTTTCGCTCATTACGATACTTTTCAAATCTCTCAGGAGTCTCAACTAGTATATCAATTTTTAAACAAGTAAGTTTTAATCACTATCCGGCTTTTTCTAGGCTTTTACTTCTGGAGCCGAAAAGGATGTTCTTTTCGGGATTGATTGTAATAATAAAACATTTTAATATCCTAAATAAAAAAATATTTTTTTACCCGAAAGGCCTTATTTTTGTTATAATAAAGTTTGTGCATGTGAAATGATTCTTAAATTGGGGGCCTTTAGCATGACTAGAGATGTAAGAAGCTACGATGTCCTGATAATCGGGGCGGGAGTAGTAGGCTGTGCTGTAGCCAGGGAACTCTCCCGTTACAATCTGAAGATTGCCGTTCTGGAAAAAGAACTCGATGTCGGTATGGAGACCAGCGGCCGCAACTCAGGGGTGCTCCATGCCGGTTTTAATAACAAGCCCGGAACCCTGATGGCTAAATATTGTGTTGAGGGCTGCCTGGAGTTTGACCAAGTTGCCAAAGAACTTGATATCCCCTTTAAAAGAACCGGCAAAATTGTCGTTGGCTTTACGGAAGACGATAAAAAAAAGCTCTACCAACTTAAAGAACAGGGAGAACGAAACGGCGTCCCCGGGCTGGAAATCATTGGCCGGGAAAAAATCAAAGAGCTGGCACCCTATGTAGACGGGGAATTTGCGCTCTATTCTCCGGTCACCGGAATCTTAAACCCCTTTATCTATACTATTGCCCTGGCCGAAAATGCCCGGCAAAACGGCGTGGATTTTTATTTTGCCAATGAAGTTCTGGCAATTTGCCTGGCTAACCAAGAAAATCAACCTGCCTGTTATCAACTTACAACTACCAAGGCTACTTATATTGGCCGCTGGCTGATTAATTGCGCCGGGCTTAATTCAGATAAAATTGCTCGGATGATGGGTATTGACGATTATACCATTTATCCCTGCCGCGGGGAGTATTTTATCCTGGATAAAAAAGCCGGAGATTACTTAAAAATACCAGCTTATCCTGTTCCCAACCCCAAAGAAGGGGGCTTAGGAATTCACCTCACCCCGACTATCGACGGCAACGTCCTCATCGGCCCCAGTTCGGAATATATCGAAGAAAGAGATAATTATGCCGCTACCCAAAAAATCATGGATTTGTTGCTTAAAGACGGCTCCCGAATTTTCCCCTATATCCGCAGGGAATTCTTCATCCGCAACTTTGCCGGAATTAGGCCTAAGCTGGTCAGCGAAGAGCAAGGAGGCTATGCCGACTTTGTGATTGAAGAAAGAACGGAAACCCCTCAAGCCATTAATCTAATAGGTATAGAATCCCCAGGTCTGACCAGTGCTTTGCCTTTAGCCAGGAAGGTTGTGGAAATGGTCGGAGAAAAAGAACACTTAAAAGAAAAAGCGGATTTTAACCCTTACCGCCAAGGCATCTTATGCTTTAGGGAACAACCCCTGGAAAAGAAAAAAGAATTAATAGAGCAGGATCCCAATTATGGAGAAATAATATGCCGCTGTGAAACCATCACTAAAGCCGAGATTCTGCAGGCAATTCATAACCCTCTGGGAGTCGAGACCCTAGTCGGGGTTAAAAATAGGACCCGCGCAATGATGGGTCGCTGTCAGGGAGGCTACTGTCAAACCAGAATCGCGGAACTCATTATGCAGGAAAAAGGTAAAGAGCCTCCAGAGGTTATTTATGCTCGACAGGGCGGAAACATGTTTACAGGGAGGGTTAGAGACTAATGGTTAAGAAAGATGTCCTTATTATCGGCGGCGGTCCGGCCGGACTGGCTGCAGCCGTTAAATTAAAAAAACTGGGTGTAGAAAGCATTCTTATCCTGGAAAGGGAAAACCACCTGGGAGGAATCCTAAGGCAGTGTATCCATGACGGCTTTGGCCTAACCCGTTTCAAGGAAGCCTTAAGCGGGCCGGAATATGCGGCCAGATTTGTGGCCGAAGTCCAGGCCATGGATATAGCTTATGAGACGTCAACTACCGTCTTGGAGATCACTGCCGACAAAAAAGTTACCGCTGTCTCCCAAAAAGGCCTCCAGGAATACCAAGCCAAAGCAATCATTCTAACTACCGGCTGTCGGGAACGGACCAGGGGAGCCATCAGCATTCCGGGGACCAGGCCGGCTGGGGTTTATACGGCAGGGGTAGCCCAAGCCTATGTTAATTTGAAAAATATCATGGTCGGCAAAAGAATTATCATCCTGGGCTCAGGCGATATTGGCCTGATAATGGCCAGGAGAATGACTTTGGAAGGTGCCAAAGTAGAAGCCGTTTTGGAAATTTTGCCTTACCCCAGCGGCTTGCCACGCAACATCGAGCAATGTTTAAATGACTATAATATTCCCCTCTTTTTAAGCCACACTGTTACTGATATTAAAGGCAAAGCCCGGCTGGAAGGTGTGACCGTCAGCCAGGTAGATGAGCAGTTTAAGCCCATCCCCGGCACGGAAAGGGATTACGCATGTGATACCTTGATTTTATCCGTAGGACTAATCCCGGAAAATGAACTGGCTTTAATGGCCGGGGTTGAACTGGACAGCCGGACAAAAGGTGCCATTGTAGACGAGAATTACCAGACTAATATTGAAGGTATCTTTGCTGCCGGCAATGCTCTCCACGTCCATGATTTAGTAGATTATGTTTCCTTGGAAGCTGAGAATTTGGCTGAAGCTGTAGCCGAGTATTTGCGGCAAGGCTCCCTTCCTCCCTGCCCAATCCTGATTGAGACCGATTCTTTAATTGGCTATACTGTTCCTCAAAAAATCAGCGGCTTAAAGGACTTTCAGCTTTCCTTGCGAGTTAAAAAACCTTTCCAAAATTGCTCCATCCAAATAAGCCAAAACGGTGAACTGCTTAAAGCCAAAAAAATGCGCAAGGCTCTACCGGCAGAAATGATTCAAATTAAAGTAATTAAAAGCGATTTCTTAACCAATGAAATCGCCAATCTCCGGATTTCGGTAGCAAATTCCTAACTTAACAGTGACACCAACTATTAACAGTTACATCACTTTTTTTAATGAAGCATCTCTTGATAAGGTTTATTTCAAGTGCTATAACAAGCACTCTGAAACAAGCGCTATAAATGTAAATATTTACTAAGACCTTTCGCTTTTACGCTAAATTTATTTTTCTATTTATATAGAGACAACAAACAATAAAAAAGGTAGTTGGAAACCATGGAGAATTTAACAAGAAACTTTATTTGTATCCTTTGTCCTAATAGCTGTGAAATAACAGCAAGTTTTAATAACGACGGTATTCTTAGAAACATAGACGGTTTTTCCTGTCAAAAAGGTGCCGAATATGTTCAGCAGGAAATCTATAACCCCCGGAGAAATATTGCCACTTCAGTTAAAGTCACTGGCGGGGAGCTCCCTTTAGTTAGTGTCAGATTAACCAAGGCTATACCTAAAGAGAAGATTTTTGAGGTTATGACTGAAATCAAAAAAGTAACCCTCCAAGCTCCTGTCTCCCTGGGGGACGTTATTATTTCCAATGTCTTAGGATTAGGGGCAGATGTAATTGCCACTAAAGATGTCCCCAGAATATAAAAGCTAATTTCGCATCAGCTTATAGGCCAAAGTCAGCACAAAGCAAAGGCTAAGGATAAGCACAATGGTTGCCCCGGTAGCTGTTCCCCAAAAATATGAAAGGATCAGCCCGGCTAAACCGGAGAACAAAGCGAAAATCACAGAGTAAAGATGGTATTGCTGCATATTATTGGCGATGTTCCTGGAAGCGGCAGCAGGCAGCACCAGGAGGGAACTGATTATTAATATCCCCACCCATTGGATGGCTACCGTAACCACCAAAGCCATTAAGACAGCAAAGGAATACTCATATAACCTGACCTTGATTCCCCTGCTGATAGCCAGGGATTGATTGACACTTACCAAAAGCAATTTGTTAAACATTTTTACCCAGATAAAAAGCACTACCAGGAAAATAAGCCCCAAGGCGGCGATATCTTTAGGACTGATACTTAAAAGATCTCCTACCAGATAAACGGAATATTTGCTGAATCCCCCCTGGCGGGAAAGAATTACAATACCTAAGGCTATGGCTGTTGAGGAAAAAACACCAATTATTGTATCGGTGGATGCAGTCTGGGCATTTTTAACCAAAACGACGGCCAGGGCAAAGAGTACGGCAAAGCATAAAACAGCCCAGAGAGGGCTTTTTATACCGATAATCACTCCCAGGGCTATGCCTGTCAGGGCTGAATGGCCCAGGGAATCAGCAAAAAAAGCCATCTTGTTATTGACTATCATGGTTCCAAGCAATCCAAAAACCGGGGTGACCAAGAGAACTGCGAGTAATGCGTTTTTCATAAAAAAATGCTTAGCCCAGGAATAAGGAAGGAGAAAATCGATAAAATTATACCAGAGTTCCATTTCTAACAACTCCTCCCTCTTTTACTTCCATTTTCCAAAGCATTTTCCCAGTCCAACCCCAAAGTCTCCCTGACTTTGGGGTTATTTAATACTTCGCCGGGAAGGCCGGAGTAAGCAATGGTCTTATCTCTTAAAAATACTACCCGGTCGGAATATTTTTCAATCATCCTTAAATCATGGGATACTAGAATAATGGCCAAATCATACTCACGGCGCAGCCTGGAAACAAGTTCATAAAAAAGCAGTAAACCACTTTGATCTATCCCGGAAACAGGCTCATCCAAAAGGAGAAGATTAGGTACAGGATCTAAAGCCATAGCCAATAATACTCTCTGCAGCTCCCCGCCGGATAAAGCCCCCAGCCGCCTATTAAGCAGATGTTCCATTTGGACAACGGCTAAAGCATTTTGCGCTCTCTTCTTAACCTGAGAAGAATGCCCAAACCAAACCGGCAGTTTAGCATGCGCCGTTCCAAAGAAATCCAGCACCGTCAGAGGTGAACTGGTATCAAAGTCCAGCTTTTGTGGCACATAGCCAATTAAAGACCGGCTTGTCCTTTTCATATGGGAGTCAATAAATTCCAGTTTCCCGGTATGGGGGACCTCACCGAGTATAGCTTTCAAAAGGGTCGTTTTCCCTGCTCCGTTTGGTCCAATTAGCGCGGTTAATTCTCCGCAATGAATATGGAGATTTATATTGCGGAGTATTGTTTCTCGGTTACGGATTACTCCAAGGTTAATTATTTTTGTGCAACACAAGCCACTGACACATGCTCGGCAGTTTTCCTGTTGGAAGTTTTTTTTCATTGTTTAACGCCTCTTTTAAAGTCACATTCCCAGTCACATTCTATAATAAAAATAAATATTCAGGCCAAATCCTTAGGCAAAATAAGGAAAAGATTCCATGAAAAGAAAATTGGACACCCTTATATTTTTTAATTATACTACTTTTTTTAATGATTCAATAATTAAAGGTAAAATAGCAAGCCTTATTTTCGCTCATATAGTATAATTACTTTTTAAGAAGACCTTTGTGAGGTAAAAAATGAGACGGCCCTTAAAAATACTTATGTCCATTAATTCAAATCCTTTTGCGGTCAAAGTGGTTATTACCGTAATTGCTTTTGCCGCTGTTTCCTGTTTTATTGTCATGCTGGAACTAACCAGGCACTTCCGGGAAGTAATGACTTCCTTAAATATTCCCAAGGAGATAATTGACTCCAGTATTGCAGTTTTTTCCCAGCAGTTAGTTATAACAACCGTTATCTTAACTATTATCGGAGTAAACGGGGCTTTGCTGGTAGCTTACTTTGTCACCAAGCCGATTAGGGATCTGGCTGAGGCCAGCAAAAAAATAGCTCAAGGGGACCTTTCGGCCAGGGTTACAACCTGGGGGCATGATGAGCTCGCTAAGCTAGGGCAAACTTTTAACCAAATGGCAGACAGTATCGAAAAATTTACAGCGGAACGGGAAGCCTTAGTGAAGGAGCTAATGCGCAACGAACAAACCCGGCAGGAGCTTTTAAAAAAAGTTATCACTGCTCAGGAAGACGAAAGAATCCGGATTTCCAGAGAACTCCATGATGAAACCGGCCAGAGCCTTACCTCGTTAATTATTGGGCTTAAACTTTTGGAGGATGAAATTAATGATCCTAAACAAGTGCAGGCCATTTCCGAATTACGCAACCTAGCCTCAACTACTCTGAAAGAAGTCCATCGCCTGGCTGTTGAACTCCGTCCCACTGTCTTGGACGATATTGGGCTCATCCCGGCCATTGAGCGCTTTAACCAGACCTATGCGCGCAATTACAATATAGATATTGATTTTCACGTTCAACAGAAGAATAAAGAAAGACTTTCCGGAGAAGTAGAAACGGCCCTTTACCGAATTGTCCAGGAAGGCTTAACTAATATTGTTAAATATGCCAAAGCCAAAAATGTCAGCGTTTTATTGGATATCAGAGACACTTGCGTCAAACTGATAGTTGAAGATGATGGCGTCGGTTTTGATGTGGAGAAAGTCGGATATGCTGAAGACAGGCATTTAGGCATTGCCGGGATGAAAGAACGCACTCTGCTTTTAAACGGTAGTTTTACAATTGAATCCAGCCCAGGACAAGGAACAACAATCTACGTTTGCATACCTTTACAAAGGAGTGGTATTAATGAAATCGCCAATCAAGCTCCTCCTTGTGGATGATCATACGGTCTTAAGAAGCGGTTTGAGGATGCTTTTAAATTCTCATAAAGACATTGTAGTTGTAGGGGAAGCTGAGTCGGGGGAGGAAGCCCTGGAAAAGATTAAAGAACTTAAGCCCGATATTGTTCTCCTAGATATTTCCATGCCCGGCATGGGGGGAATGACTGCCTTGCAAAAAATTAAAGAGATTTCCGAGGCTAAAGTATTAATGCTCACCATGCATGCCGACGAGGAATACTTGAAAGAAGCTCTGGAATTCGGGGTAAGCGGTTATGTCCTTAAACAAGCTGCCGACACGGAGCTTATCCAGGCTATTAAAGAAGTGGCTAACGGTCAAGTCCATGTGGACTCCGGCCTGGCCCAGAACCTGGTAAAATCTATGTATCATCCCTCTAAACAAAAGAATGATTCCGATTCTAACTTAACCGACCGGGAAAAAGAGGTCTTGAAGCTTATCGCTCTAGGCCATACCAATAAAGAGATCGCTGAAACTTTAATGATCAGCGTTAAAACCGTAGAAAGCCACAAAACCAGGATTATGGAAAAAATCAACTGCCAGAAAAGATCAGAAATGGTGCGTTATGCTCTGGAGAATGGTTATATTAACACCTAATGGCAGATAAAACTAAACCTTAAGGAAGTAGGGGAATTCCCTTACTTCTTTTTTTATGCTGGGAACCTCCAATTAAGGAGGAAACAGTACCTTTGCAGACGGGTTTGGATATTTGCAGCCTTTTTGTTGTGACGGTATAGGTAAATACCCTATATAAAATCCGTATTCTCACTGATTTATTTCGATGAAACATAAGAAGATAATTATATTGTTTCTAAATTATTAAATAATTAACACAATTTACAGAGGAGTAAGAAAAATGTCAGTTTGGTTAGGTATTTTATTCTTTATTCTGGCAGGTTTCGCCTTTAGCGCTATAGGCCTGGGCTTAAGCTTCCTGATTCATCCCCGCAGCAAAAACAGGTTTAAGCTGGAAACTTACGAATGCGGTCTGCCTACCATCGGCCCTACATGGGTGCAGTTTAAAACCCAGTATTTCACCTATGCCTTGATCTTTGTCATTTTTGATGTTGAGGTTCTCTACCTTTATCCCTGGGCGGTAAGCTTCACCCAACTAGGTTTTTCCGGCCTTGTGAAAATGTTTATTTTTATTTTTATTTTGGTTTTAGGCTTATGGTACGCCTGGAAGGAGGGTGCCCTGGAATGGAGGTAAAAGACGAATTCAGGGAAGAGACGACTAAGAGGCTTAAAAACTTAGGAGTTGATCCTGCCGTTATCGGCGAAGTTACCCGCCTGGTTAACGTGGGGCCTTTGGAAAAGCTCTTAAACTTAGCACGCTCCGATTCACTTTGGCCTATGGGTTTTGGTTTGGCCTGTTGTGCCATTGAGGGGCTCATGGCGTCAAATATGGCAAGATTCGACTTAGCCAGGTTCGGCTATGAAGTAATGAGAGCGTCGCCCCGGCAAGCGGATGTTATGCTGGTCTGTGGAACAGTGACCAAAAAAATAGCGCCTATTGTGGTTCGCTTATATGAACAAATGCCCGAACCGAAATACGTTATTGCTATGGGAAGCTGCGCCATTTCCGGCGGGCCTTTTGTGGATTCCTATAATGTAGTTCCTGGTGTAGATACTCTCATCCCGGTTGACGTTTATTTGCCCGGTTGTCCTCCCCGGCCGGATGCTGTAATTCACGCTTTTATGCAGCTGAAAGCCAAAATTAATCAAGCTAAAGGTGGGAAACGATAGAATATGGATGATATTTCCAATGTATCAAAAATAACGGAACCTGTCCAAAAAAGGATTCTTGCCAAAATAGCAGCTGCTCACCCGGAAATTAATGTTTCCGAAGCCGGTCACCTCCATGTGCCTGTGGATAGTTTAACAGCTGTTATGCGCGACCTGAAGGAAAACTTTGGTTTTGATTATCTTTCCAATGTCACGGCAGTTGATTATTTGGAATATATGAACGTTGTTTATGACCTCTGCCGGGTTGGTACCCCCTATATGCTCCATATCATCGTCAGGATTGACAGGGAAAACCCTGTAGTCCCTTCCATGGTTCCTCTTTGGGGCGGTGCTCTCTGGCAAGAGCGGGAAATTTATGATTTACTGGGTGTCATCTTTACCAAGCACCCGGATTTAAGACGAATTTTATTGGACGACACTTGGGAAGACCATCCCCTGCGCCGGGATTATCAATGGATGAGCGGCAGGGATTAATCAGCATGGGTTACAAAAAGGGGTGAACTGTATAATGGCTGTCAGACAAGAAGAATTTGTACTAAATATGGGGCCTCAGCACCCCAGCACCCATGGCGTATTTAGGATTGTTTTAACTCTGGATGGGGAAACAGTCGTCAAGGCTGATCCCGTGCCCGGGTATTTGCACCGTGGGATTGAGAAGCTGGCCGAAGCCAGGACGTATACCCAGGTTATCCCTTATACGGACCGTTTGGATTACCTGGCCAGCATGCTGATGAACTGGGGTTATGTTCAGGCTGTGGAAAAATTAATGGGTATTGAAGTTCCCTTAAGAGCGGAATATATCAGGGTTATTGTCGGAGAATTGGCCAGAATAGCCAGCCATCTGGTGGCAACGGGAGCAATGGCCAGTGATCTTGGCGGTTTGACTGGATTCCTTTATACCTTTCGTGACCGGGAAGAAATCCTGGATTTGTTTGAAATGGTCTGTGGTTCGCGCTTAACTGCCAGTTATATGCGGATCGGCGGTGTAGCGAAAGATTTACCGGAGGGTTTTGTGCCGAAGGCCAAAGAGTTCCTAAAAAAATTCACACTTAGTCTTGCCGAATATAACGGTCTGATAACCGGCAATGAAATTTTCCAGCGCCGCACTAAAAACGTTGGTATCCTTTCGGCAGAGAAGGCTGTGGACATGAGCCTCTCCGGCCCTGTGCTGCGCGCTTCCGGCGTCGGGCATGACTTAAGAAAAGTCCGGCCTTACAGTATTTATCCTCAATTTGAGTTTGAGGTGCCCCTAAGGACCAACGGGGATTGTTTCGACCGTTATTATTTGCGGGTTTTGGAAATGGCTGAATCCGTAAAGATTATCGAGCAGGCTTTGGCTTCTCTGCCCGAAGGGCCGGTTATGGCCAAAATCCCGCGGATTATCAAGCCTCCCGCCGGCGAAGTTTACACTGAGATCGAAAGTTCCAAAGGGATTATGGGCGTTTATATAGTAAGTGACGGCAGTCCCAAACCTTATCGCGTTCATTTCCGCCGCCCTTCATTTATTAACCTGGGCTATTTGGCCGAGATGGTTCGCGGCTGGAAAGTTGCCGATGTGGTTGCCATTCTGGGCAGCCTGGACATTGTCCTCGGTGAAGTGGATTGCTAATAGGATGGAGGAATAAGACTTGCTGGAAAATATCTTTGTAAGTAGTTTGAATTGGTTGAAGAATCTAATGGCTGCAGTAGAGCTGCCCGCTCCCCTTGCGGATATGCTGATTCTTGTCATTAAATTGGCTGCGATTCTTGGCTTTATCCTGATTAATGCCCTTTGGCTGGTCTATATGGAGCGCAAAGTCAGCGCCTTCATTCAAGGCCGCATTGGACCTAACCGGGTCGGACCCTTTGGTTTATTACAAACGACTATGGATGTTTTGAAATTAATTAGTAAAGAGATTATTATTCCGGCTGCTGCCGATAAAAAACTGTTCCTTTTGGCACCCCTGATGATTTTTGTGCCTCCTCTGGCTATTTTCGCTATTGTCCCTTTCGGCAAGGGTATGGCGGCTATTGATTTGAATCTCGGGGTTTATTATTTCGTCGCTATGGCCTCCCTTTCCACAGTTATTATCTGGATGGCCGGCTGGTCCTCTAATAATAAATACGCTCTTTTAGGTGGTATGCGAGTGGTAGCCCAAATGGTCAGCTATGAAATGCCCCTAATCCTTTCCATGATAGGGGTAATCATTTTGACCGGAACTTTAAATATGAACGGCATTATCCAAGCCCAGGAAAAGGTCTGGTTTATTTTCCTCCAGCCTGTGGCGGCCACTATCTACTTGATTGCCGCTTTAGCAGAGACCAATCGTACTCCTTTTGACCTGGTCGAAGGGGAATCCGAGATTATCTCCGGTCCTTTTACGGAATACAGCGGGATGGGCTTTGCTTTCTTTTTCTTGGCGGAATACGCTAATGTCCTGTTGGTCTCGGTTATGGCAACCACCCTCTTTTTTGGCGGCTGGCTGGCTCCTTTCGGCTGGACCTTCCTGCCCTCCTGGTTCTGGTTTATTTTTAAGGTTTATATCATGGTTTTTATCTTTATGTGGGTACGCTGGACTTTTCCCCGGATCAGGGTCGATCAGCTCATGGGCTTTGCCTGGAAGGTCCTGGTTCCTCTTGCTATCGCCAATATCTTTTTAACCGGTTTAGGCAAATATTTATTTTTAAGTTAAGGTGGTGCTTTTTTAATGTTCGGCAAAGGTTTGCTTAAGGGAATGAAAATAACTATGGTCAGGTTTTTTAAACCCAAAGAAACTGTCCAATACCCGGAGGTGCGTTTGCCTCTCCCCGACCGTTTCCTGGGAAAACCTGAATTCTATTATGATAAATGCATTGCCTGCAACCAATGTGTGGCAGCCTGTCCCAATAATGTTATTACCTTGAAAACGGAAACTGTTGAAAAGAAAAAAATTGTTACCCAATACTATTTTGACCAACAGTATTGTCTTTTCTGCGGCTTATGTGCCGAAGCCTGCCCTAAAGACGCCTTGAAGTTCACTAAAGATTTTGAGCTTACCCAATATAAACGCCAGGATATTAAACTGAAGTTTGTTAATCCGGAGCAGGTAGCTAAGAAAAAGGCTGAAGTCCTGCAGGCAGCTCTGGAAAAGCAAGCAGCTCAAGAGAAACAAGCCGCTCAGGAAAAGCAAGCAAGCGCCGATAAACAAATTGCTTCGGAAAAGCAAGCAGCCGGTAATGAAGCAGCTGCAGGGGTGTGCTGACATGGAAAACAGCCTGGAACTGATTGCCTTTTTTCTTTTGGCAGGAAGCCTTTTGACCGGAGCTTTAATGGTGGTCACTTTAAAAAACCTGGTCAACAGTGTCTTAAGTCTGATTGTGGTTTTCTTCAGTTTAGCCGGGATTTTTATTCTTTTAAATGCTGATTTTTTAGCCGCTGTGCAAGTCTTGGTCTATGCCGGCGGGGTTTGCATCATGCTGGTTTTTGGCGTAATGCTGGTGCAAAGGAAAGATATGCGGGAATCTAATCCCGTTAACCGCAGGTTTCTAATTGCCGCTCCTTTGACCGGCGCTCTCTTCCTACTTATTGGCCTTGTGGCCGCCAAATCCCCCTGGGTTAAAGAGGCCGGTGAGGTTCCGGAGAATACTATCGAGCACCTGGCACCCATTCTTCTAAGAGATTATGTTATTCCTTTTGAAGCGGTAGCTATTCTTTTAACCGTAGCTTTAACCGGAGTCTTGTTACTCGTCAAGGAGGTGAAAGATAATGGCAGGAGCTCTTAACCCTTCTTACTTTGTGGTTTTAAGTGCCGCACTTTTTACCATTGGTATTTACGGAGCGCTTTCCAAGAAAAATGCCATTGCCGTTTTGATCTCCATTGAACTCATGCTGGGAGCCGTGAACATCAACCTGGTGGCTTTTAATAAATATTTTACGCCGGAGGCTTTTAGCGGGCAGATTTTTGCCATCTTCGTTATTACGGTAGCCGCAGTCGAAGTCGGTTTAGGCCTGGCTCTCATCATCGCCCTTTGCCGGCGCCGGAATACAACCGCTTTAGATGATCTCGACTGGTTAAAATGGTAAGACTTTAAGCTTAAAGGTAGGTGCTTAGCCCAATGATTGAATTTGCCCTGAATTATGCCTGGTTGGTTCCTCTCTTGCCGGTCTTGTCCTTTTTAACCATTGTTTTTCTTACCCGCCCCTGGGCAAGATTAAGTTCGGCAGTTGCGATCGGCGCGATGCTGGGATCATTTCTTTTGGCCTCTTCCCTGGCTTGGGGTGTTTTTACCAACCCGGCTTTTATAGAGGAGCCTCTTCACTATTCCCTCCGCTGGTTGGGGATGGAAGGGTTTACTGTCAATGCCGGTATCTTGATAGACCCGGCCTCGGCTATGATGTTATTCATGGTTTCCCTGGTAGCTCTTTTAGTACAAATCTATTCTACCGGTTATATGAAGGGTGATCCGCACTATTCCCTGTTCTTTGCCTATCTTTCTTTGTTTGCTGCTTCCATGCTGGGCCTGGTTATCTCCAGCAATCTCCTGCAGATGTTTATCTTTTGGGAATTAGTCGGTCTTTGCTCTTATCTCTTAATTGGCTTTTACACTTATAAGGTTTCCGCCCGGGAAGCTGCCAAGAAAGCTTTTATCACCACCCGCATCGGGGACTTCGGGATGCTCCTGGGAATTCTCTTTTTGCAAATACAATTCAACACCTTGGATTTATTAGAATTAGCGGCTGTTATCCCTAACTTTGCCCAGTTAGGTGTCTCCTTAGGCCTCTTGACTTTAATTGCTATCCTCTTCTTTCTGGGGCCGGTGGCTAAGTCAGGCCAATTTCCCCTGCATGTCTGGCTGCCTGATGCCATGGAAGGCCCGACTCCCGTCTCGGCCTTGATTCATGCTGCCACCATGGTGGTTGCCGGGGTCTATCTGGTAGGCCGGATGCTCTTTTTGTTTGTGGAAGTTCCCGGATCTTTGACAGTGGTAGCTTTTATCGGTGCTTTTACCGCTCTTTTCGCTGCTACCATTGCCGTTACCCAAAGGGAAATCAAGCGAATTCTGGCCTATTCCACCGTTTCTCAGCTTGGTTACATGATGCTGGCTTTGGGGGTTGGCAGTCTTTCCGCCAGTTTGTTCCACCTCTGGACGCATGCTTTCTTTAAAGCCCTGATGTTTTTAGCAGCCGGTTCGGTTCTGCATGCTTTGCACAATAAAGCCGATGTCTGGGAAATGGGCGGTTTGATCCGGAAGATGCCAATTACCGGCTGGACTTTTGTGGTTGGCGGCTTAGCAATTGCCGGTATTCCTCCCTTCGCCGGTTTTTGGTCCAAAGACGAAATTCTGCTGGTGACTTGGGAGTACGCCCGCCACGGCCACGCCCTTGGTTATCTCTTTTTCGCTTTTGCTGCCTTGACTGCCTTTTTGACCGCTTTCTATATTTGGCGGCTGATTTTTCTGGTCTTCTTTGGTCCTGAGAAAGCAAATGACCATGTCCATGAATCTCCCTTGAGTATGACTTTGCCCCTTCTGGTTTTGGCGGTTCTTTCCGGAGTAGCCGGGCTTATCGGCACTCCTTGGACCAACCTGTGGAGCACGTGGATTCACTTCGGCGATGCCCACTCCGGGGAACCTGCCTATCTTTTAATGCTCTTATCGGTAGTTTTAGCTTTGGCCGGGATTGGCCTCGCCTTTATCCTCTATTGCAAGGATCAGGATAAACAAGCAGCCCGCAGCCTGGCTAAGAAATACCCTGCTCTTTATAACCTGTCTTACCGCAAGTACTATATTGACGAAGCTTACACCTGGTTTACCCGGAAAATAGTTGATGGCGGAGCAAAGGTAATCTACCTGTTTGACATTTATCTCGTCGACGGGGTGGTTAACGGCTTGGCTGCTCTGACCAAAGGCAGCGGGCAAGGCTTGAAATATTTGCAGACAGGCAAACTGCAAACCTATGCTTTAATCTTTTTCTTGGCTGTTTTAGTTCTTACCGTTGCCTTTAACCTGGATAGCGCAAATGCCCTGGCTCATTTAGGAGGTGTTAAATGATGACTTTCCCGTTTTTGACCACCGCCCTCCTGGCACCAGTAATCGCTGCTTTGATTATAGTTTTTTTACCGAAAGAAAAGGTTAAATTCTACAAAACCACAGCCGCTATAGGGACCGGTATATCCCTGTTTATAAGCCTTTATGTCTACTTTGGCTACGACCAAGCGACAGGGGGTCTGCAGTGGGTTGATTTCGGCCGGCCTATCCCCTGGATTGCCGATCTGGGCGTTACTTGGCATATGGCTGTGGACGGCCTGAGCTTACCTCTTCTTTTGCTGACCAACTTGATCGGTTTTACCGCAGTTTTCGCCTCCTGGAATGTTAGCAAACGCCCCAAAGAGTTAATGATTTTGCTCCTGCTCTTAATTACCGGTGTAATGGGTACTTTTGTTGCTCAGAATCTCTTTATTTTTCTGCTTTTTTATGAAGTAGTGGTTATTCCGATTTATATTATGGTTGTTATTTGGGGCAGCTCAAAAAGGGTCACCAAGGAATACGCCGCAATGAAACTCACTATTTACCTATTAATCGGTTCGGCTTTTCTTTTAGTAGGAGTGATTGCCCTTTTTGTCAAGTCAGTAGCCTTAAGCGGCACAGCGGATATGAGCTTTGAAGCTTTGGCGCAAATTGATTTCCCTGAACAATTCCAAATTTATATCTTTGCTTTATTGCTCGTAGGCTTTGGTTCGCTTTTGTCCATGTGGCCTTTCCATTCCTGGTCGCCGGACGGCTATGCCGGCGCACCTACGGCAGTCTCCATGATTCACGCCGGGGTCTTAAAGAAAATCGGCGGTTACGGCTTAATCCGCTTTGCGATTTATGTCCTGCCTTTAGGTGCCAATTTCTGGGCTCCCTATATTGCCGTCTTAGGGGTAATCGGAGTGGCTTATGCGGCTATGAGTGCTTTAGCCCAGAAAGATCTGAAGTACCTTGTCGGCTATTCTTCCGTTTCCCATATGGGATATGTTCTCTTAGGCCTGGCATCACTAGGAGTCATCGGAGTCAACGGCGCAGTTGCCGCCATGTTTGCCCACGGTGTAATGGCCTCCCTTTTCTTCGCTATGATCGGGTTTATTTATGAGCGCACCCATACCCGTTATATCCCCGATTTAGGTGGGCTCTCCCACTACGCCCCAAGACTTGCGGCAGGTTTCATGCTGGCCGGTATGGCTTCCCTGGGACTCCCCGGCTTAGTGACCTTCATTCCGGAATTCACCATCTTCCTGGCTAGCTTTGAAGTATTCGGCTGGCTGGCTGTGGTGGCTATCGCCGGAATTATAATTACTGCCCTCTACATCCTGCGCGCCGGGGCTAATACGCTCTTTGGCCCGGCCAACCCTCAGTTTAAGGGATTACAGGATTTAAAAGGCCCGGAAATGGTACCTTTGGTAGTTCTGGGCAGTGTGCTGGTCATCGGCGGGATAATGCCTTCTTTGCTTTTTGATATGATTGACAGCGCTACGGCGCCCATAATGACGCAAATCAATGCTGCCCTGCAGATTGGGGGAAGATAACCATGAATATAGATTTTTCTCTTCTGATAACCGAAATCTCACTGGCTATCCTAGGCTTAACCGTCTTTACCCTGGGGCTGATCCTGCCCGCCAAGTCCTCCCAAAAAGGCTTGGGCACTTTCAGTCTCTGCGGACTGCTGGTGATCTTAGCCCTCACAATAGCTTCCTGGGGTAACCAAGGAGAAACCCTCGGTGGGATGTATTTGGCCGATTATTTTACTTCCTTCTTTAAAATTCTCAGTCTTACTGCCCTTATTCTTGTTATTTTGGGTTCCAAAAACTATGTCAACTCCCAGATCGAGAACCACCTGGAATACTACTCCACGCTAATCTTTGCTACCCTGGGAATGATTATCATGTTCTCGGCCGGA
Organism: Peptococcaceae bacterium; assembly: GCA_012839895.1. Taxonomy (GTDB): domain Bacteria; phylum Bacillota; class Desulfitobacteriia; order Desulfitobacteriales; family Syntrophobotulaceae; genus DUML01. Next base: position 29,950 of record DUML01000071.1, read on the forward strand.
GATTTTATTACGCTGTATCTCGGCCTGGAGTTAATGACCATATCCTTTATTGTCCTGACCTCTTTCCGCAGGACAAACGGCAAGTCCTTGGAAGCCGGGATGAAATATCTCCTGCTTGCCGGCCTTTCTTCGGCAGTTCTACTCTACGGTTTAAGCCTCGTCTATGGGGCTGCGGGCACTGTTTTTATCAAGGAAATCGCCGGAAATATTGCCCAGGGTTACTTTAATCCCCTGCTGATTGTAGGGTTGGCGATGCTCATTGCCGGCTTTGGCTTTAAAATATCAGCGGCACCCTTTCATATGTGGGCGCCGGATGTATATGAAGGAGCGCCAACCCCGGTAACGGCTTTCCTCGCCGTTGGCTCCAAAGCGGCTTCCTTTGCTGTTTTAATTAGGGTTTTCCTTGGCGCCTTCCTGGAAATGCAGGAACAATGGACAATGCTAATCGCCTTCTTAGCTGCCTTAAGCATGCTGATTGGTAATTTAACAGCCTTTGCCCAGACCAATATTAAAAGAATGCTTGCCTTTTCCAGTATAGCGCAAGCCGGTTATATCCTAGTGGGTTTGGTTGCCGCTAACGAAGCCGGCATTAAAGGAGTGATGTTCTATTCCTTTATTTATGTTTTTGCTACTATAGGAGCTTTTACAGTGGTATCGGAGGTCTACAATAAAACCGGCAGCGATGACATTGCCGATTATGCGGGTTTAAGCCAGAGAGCGCCTCTGGCCGCCGTAGTGCTTTTGATCTCGATGTTATCAATGGCCGGTATTCCTCCCCTGGCAGGCTTTACCGGAAAATATTATTTGTTTATTACCGTTGTGCAAGACTATCTTTGGCTTGTCTATCTGGGCTTAATCTTAAGCATGGTCTCAGTTTACTATTACCTCCGGGTAGTACTGGTAATGTTCCGGGATGAGCCCGCTGATCCGGCACCATTAAAGTTAGGGAGCACCGCTTCCCTTACCCTTTGGCTTACCCTGGCGGCTACCCTGTTCTTAGGGATTTACCCCTGGCCTCTGGCCAAGCTGGCCAACACGGTCGCCATAGCCTTTTTAGCCGGTCTTTAAGCAATATAAGAACGTTTTGTTTCCCAACTAACCCACTACAGGAATTTTGTTAAAAGCTTCATTAAGGGACCAAAAAGTAACCTCCGACTCGTTGGGATCGGAGGTCTATTTTTCCGCTAAAACCAATTAATATTATTTCCAAAAAGCAATGAACAATTAGTTGCAAGTTCCATGCAAATTCTTATTTTAGGTTATTTCTCAGTTAGAGTCTTTTTGGGGATAGAGTCGCAGCACTTCACGAAAATCCTGAGGAGTCACTCCTTTTAATTTTTCTTTTAATCCCAAGCTTTCCGACCATTTCAGCCTTTGATAAGTACCGGTAGCCATAAAAGGCTCAATGTCACTTTGCTTAAGAAATTCAATAACACCGCTTACTTCATCCGCTCTACGGCCGGCATGAATGGCATCACTGGTGATATAGCGATTTACGGTTTCTTTAAAGGATTCGCGGTCAAAAGTATCAGCTAATACTTCCAGGAGCATTTCCTGGCTGCCATAGCGACTGGCGGCATAGAAAGTCTCAACTATTAGGGCTTCAATCCCTTTCGTAAAACTGGCTCTCAACATTTTTACGGCCGAGGCGTTTCCCGGTTCCGGGCCTGTATAAGTAAGATTGAAACCAACTGTTTTCAGTTTTTCGGCAACCTCCTCGGCCTTCTCCCCTGCTACAAAAATTGGGACTTGAAAACCATAAGTGGCCATGGCGCCCATAATTGCCCCGTCCACAAAAGTACCCTTACAGCTTTTAAGGATGTGAGCTGCTTCTTTTTTGACATTAGGAGAAGCTGAGCTTAAATCACAGTAGGCTTGGCCGGCAGTAAGATACTGGGCTATGCACTGGGCGGCACTGGTTGAAGCTTTGGAAGGGACAATTCCAAGAATAATGTCCGATATCTTTACTAAGTCTTCCACACTGTCCGTAAGTACTACTTTGGTCTCCAAAGCCCGGGCGCGAATCTGTTCACCTTTCCAACCGTCGTTTTGGCAAAGGTCATGGGCGTAAACCCGACAAACCGCGCCTTTTTCCAAAATACCTTTGGCGAAGGTATAACCAACCTCGCCAAAACCAAGAAATCCGAGTTTTAACATCCAATCACCAACTTCTTCCGGTTTTTTAATAGTTTTCGCCCCTTGGTGTTAAGTTATAATTAAAGCCGCTGCCAGGGGAACACTGGTCAAAATAGTTAAGACCCTTACTAACTGCAGAATACTGACTTTCAGGACATCTGCCTTCATCTCATAGGTAACTGCCACCATTTGACTTAATCCGCCCGGAGCGGAACTTAAAAGAGCAGTGACAAGATCCCAATGATATAAATAACTTATTAGCCAACCCACAAGCAAATTGCTTATTACAATTGCCAGAGAAAAACCGATAATAGGCAGGAGCATTTGCTTGATTTCCATAATAATCTCAGGCGAAAACTCTAAGCCGATATTTATTCCAACACCCCAAAGCGCAAATCTCATTAACCGGGAAGGAAAGTTATATTTTTGGTTCGATACTATATTCGCTACGCCCAAAGCCGGCATTGAGCCGAGAATTCCTCCTCCGGGAACACCAAGTGCGATAAGCAGTAAGCCTCCCAATATGCCGATCACATACAGGCCGATTATTTGCGGGCTAAACATCGGCAGGGAAACATCAGACGGGTTTTCAACCTTAAGGTTGAGGGCATTTTTGTTTTGAAAATACTTCACCAGCAAAGGGACTATTCCAATAATTACTAAATAGCGGACTACCTGAAAAGTAGAAATAGTGGCAACATTCGCTTTGTAAGCCAAACCCAGAATAGCCATCTCGGCTATACCCCCGGGGGCTGCAGAAAACAAAGCTGTAGGTAAATCCAAAGCCATTTTCAGGAAGATCAAAGTCATAATCAAGGTGGTTACTAAAGTAAAAGCAGCTATCACCAGCGAGGGTGCCCACATTTTTTTTATATCTTCCACGTTGTCACGGTTAATACTTGTTCCAATATTGAGGCCAATAATTATTAAAAAAGTATTGCTTAGAAAAGCAGGGAGTAGCGGAAGCCCTCCCCCCAAAACTTGGTAAGTCCCTATAAATACCAGGGGGCCTAAAATGGTTGAGGCTGGAAAACCGATCTTCTTCAGCACTCCAAAGCCCAACAAAGCCAGGACAATTATGAGACCGGCTTGTTCCAAAGTCATTCTCCCAAACTCCTTTATCGTATCGCATTCCTTACATTTTTTATTCTATATATCCTTTAACATTCCTTACATCTGATAGCATCCCTTAATTATCATTTCGGCAAATCTTAACAAAACACTGCCGCAAAGCTAATCAGTGCTTTGTTTATTCCTGAAAGCGGCCGAAATCAGTACTGTAAGAGGGATAGTTAAAACTAAACCGATACTTCCGGCGAAAGTCCGGATTACTTCTGAAGAAATCATATCCCAATTAATGAATTCCCCGAAGGGTATTTCATGAGCTAAAAACAGCAAAAGTAAAGGCATTGAGGCACCGGTGTAAGCCAAAATCAGGGTATTGGACATTGTCCCCATCATATCCCGTCCAACATTCATTCCCGCCTTGATCAATTCTTTAGTTGATATATCAGGCTTGACAGTAACAATTTCATTCATGGCCGAAGCGACTGATATGCCAACATCCATGACCGCCCCCAGAGCGCCAAGAATTATGCCGGCAAAAAGCAACCCCTCAAAGTCAAAACCGGCGCTTTGAGGAATAAAGGTTAGCATCTGAGCTTCTTCTTCACCCAAACCGGTAATTTTCGCTAGAGAACCGAATATAAAGGCTATGATCCCGGCGAACATTACACCACCGGTAGTTCCTATAATTGCGGCAAACGTTTTTTTATTGACTCCGCTGATAATAAACAGGGTTAAGGCGGTAACTCCGGCACAGATAGCGACGGTTAAAGGAATTGGGCTATACCCGGCCAGTAAGCCCGGCAACAAAAGCTTGATTACTGCCAGCCCGGTTATTACTAAAGTGATGATTGTTTTTAGGCCTTTGAAACTGCCTACAGCCAGAATCGTTATTAAGAAAAGAAGCACTAGATAGGCAAGGTATCTTTGCCGGTAAATCTCGGCTATATAGGCATTTAAGATCTGACCCTGTTCATCTTCCTCCAGATAAACTAATACTTCATCCCCTACTTCCACATGCAGGTTATAGACCATTCTTTCATCTTCAACATGTTGGGCAGCGATAACTTCTCCCCGGTGCAATCCGGAGAGGATTTGGAGCTTTACCTGGTAATAAATAATGTCATAATCATCCCCCATGCCACCTGGGAATTCTTGGGCGAATCTTTGATCCTCGGTAATTTCAAGTATCTTACCCCTTACTGTTTGAGGTTCTTCCAGGGGAAGCTGCTCCTCTTCCTGAGCGCTAAGCTGCAAGGGGAAGGCGAACAAAGAGATGAGGACAGTTATTATTACCAATAGATAAATAATTGACTTTTTACTACAGGCAATATTATCGCTCCTGGAATAAAAGAGAAAGGTATGTTTCATCTTGTCTTGCTCCAATCTCAATTTTTGCTAATCCAAGAATAACTGTCTCAATCTTACCAAAGTAATTTTAATTAGACAAGAATCAGGACAAGGAATTGATAAAGCTATATGATGGAATTTAAGATATAATAAAAGTATTAAACCCTCTTATGGGGTTTTTAGGAGTAGTTTTACATATGGTAATTTTTCAGCTTGCCCTCTTTTTTCTTATGGGCTATCTATTTAAGGTTTACTTTGCTTACCCTGAACAAAACGGACAAATACTTAACAGGCTGATTCTTAATGTTACTCTGCCGGCGACAATTTTCCTAGCCAGCAGCAAAGCAAGCGAATTCTCACAAGCCTTTCTTCTGCCAATCGCATCTCTTCTGATACAACTCTCCCTGTTCGGACTTTTCTTCCTGATATCCCGTAGACTTAAACTGCCAAGTGCGACGGAATGCGTTTTTATCACCGCTCCCTTAATTACTAACACCCTTCTTTTTATGGTCCCGTTCTTTTACTTAGCCTATGGGGAAGAGGGCTTAACCAGAGTGATCCTTTACGATATCGGCAACGCCGTCACTATTTATTTTGTAGCCCACTCAATTTTCAAGTTTTCCGGATCTGACAAATTCAATTTTGGAAGCAGCATCAAAACTATCCTAACTTCTATTCCCCTGTGGGCTTTTGCCTTAGGATTGTTTTGCGCAGGTTTGGATTTGACTGTACCTCAAACCATCCAGGAACCATTGCAGGTAATGCGGGAAGTAAATGTTTTCCTGCCTATGTTTGCCCTGGGTTTTTATTTTCGCCCTGCCTTGGCGAAAATCCGTTTAGTTATTTTTACAATTCTTGCCCGTTCCCTGTTCGGTCTCCTTATAGGTTTGGCAATTTCCTTTTTCTTCGCAAATCCCATGGACAAGCTTACGGTATTAATGGGTGCCGCAGCTCCAATCGGCATTTTAAGCCTTGTTTTTTCCTCGGAATATGCCAAAGATACCGACTATGCTTCTAATATAGCTTCCTATTCTCTGGTCTTAAGTTTAATTGTCTTTACCGCTATTGATTATTATTTTAAATACCTGGGAATTATCACATCCTAACTTGACCGCTGTATACAAAGCAGATGTTTTCCCGGCTAAGTTCTCTTAAGATTTTCCTGGTATTCCAGTTGACAATCTCCTCGTCCCGGTAGACCGGACTGCCCCCGGCAGCCAAGCGTTCCCGGGCGTTTAGCCAAGGTTCTTCAGAACAAGCCAGTTCTGTTAGCTGTTCGCTGTTAAGACAACCATAAGCATCGTAAAGTACTATTAAATATTCCTTTAGTTCTTCATCATTAATAATAACCCCTAATTTCTTATCGGACTTGGGAATTAAGCCTTGGCCGTACTCCAAGTATTTCTTGGCAAGTTCCGGACAGACCGGGCCCTGCTCTCCGGCCTCAAACTTCTCTCTAAAAAGTCTCTCCCCATAAAAGGTAAGATACCAGGCATAGGCAAAATAACATAACTTCTGCAGCTTGTCAGTGGTCAAAGGACCAAAAGTCAGCATGGCTTCGGCAATTCTATGGATCATTATTTTTACCCCCATAAACTTAAGGAATTTGTTTATGCTCCCTTAATGTTTATGCAGGGATATGCGGAAAAAGTAGATGGATATTGCAAGTATCTATAACTCAACACTATTTAATAATAATTATTAATAATCTAAGATAGGATTGAAATAAATTATCAATTGCATTACAATTTTTTTAGCAAGATATTCCTTTAGATTAATAAAAGAAAATCTCTAAAGGAAAAACGAGGAGAAAGGATGATGAATAATGCCAGACATTAAGGGAACAAAAACCGAAAAGAACCTCTGGGAAGCATTCGCAGGTGAATCTCAAGCCAGGAACAAATATACTTATTTCGCTTCAGTCGCTAAAAAAGAAGGATATGAACAGATTGCAGCCATCTTCTTAGAAACTGCCGAAAATGAAAAAGAACATGCCAAGCTTTGGTTTAAGCAACTTAAAGGTATTTGTACTACCCCGGAAAACCTGCTTGCAGCCGCTGCCGGCGAAAATGAAGAGTGGACTTCTATGTATGCCAGAATGGCTAAGGAAGCCAGAGAAGAAGGCTTCCTGGAAATAGCCGAGCTATTTGAAGGGGTAGCCAAAATTGAAAAAGAGCATGAAGAAAGATACCGGAAACTGTTAGCTAACCTCCAAGCCAATGAGGTCTTTGCCAAAAAAGAAAGTGTCACCTGGAAATGCCGGAACTGCGGGCATACTCTGGTAGGCAACAGCGCCCCGGAAATCTGCCCGGTTTGTGCTCACCCCCAAGCATTCTTCGAAGTTGCAGCTTATAATTACTAAAAACTTAAGAACGTTCTTATACAAAGCTAAATTTGTACAAGGCTAGATAAAAATAAAAACAAAAATAAAAACAGCTTTTACCCTCCTAGTATATTTAAATCAATAGAATTTATAGTATTATGCACGGGAAAAGCTCTCTAACCCGTTACTACCAACGGGTTAGAGAGCTTTTTAACCAATCTCGAAGTTCTAAATGCGAGTTACTTTTACGTTTTTAGAATTAATCGAGGCAAATATTTAGTTCGTGGGTTGACGATATTTGGCTTTTATCTTGGCGGCTATCTCCGGATAAAGCTTGTCCATACACTGGGGACAGATAGTATGAGAAAACTCTAAACCTGTATGTTCATAAAGGTAATTTTCAATAGACTGCCAATCATCATCAGATGTGTTAACGTTTTTACAATGAGAACAAATAGGAGTGAGCTTCTGAAGGGATTCATAAGCTTGCTGCATTTTAGAGTAAATAAGGCTGTTTAGAACCGCATGTTTCATAACTGTCCTTAGAGAATCTTTAAGGTTGAGATAATTGTTTAATTCAGCGAGCAGCCTGTTCGTTCGAATCTCCCAGTCGAGTTTTTTTAGCAATTCACTAACCAGAGCTTTCGACATAAGCAATACCCCCTTCTTTTATCGTCTTCCCCTTTCGTTAATTGTTTCCTCCTTTCTGAGCTTATCTTAATAATAATACAATATAGATGAGAAAATTAGGGCATTTTGTAGCTTATCAAAATTAATTATTACTTTAAGCTAGCATTCACTATCACATGTTATCAATAATAATTACCTAATTGAAATAACTAATAGATTTAGATGCCATTGCCGGCCAAAAGATATTTTCAATGGCTTTCTATTTAGTAGTTTCTCTAAATGATATTGAATACTTTACTTATTTATTGTATGATTTAAGTGCAAAATACATAGTCAAATCTTAGAACCCAATTTTTTATAGTTTAATACTTGTGGGTTGAAGAAAACTAAATAACTGGAGGGATAAAAATATGACTAAACTTAGGGACTTATTCAAATGCAATATTTGTGGCAATGTGGTGGAAATAGTCCACCCTGGGGCACCTGCCCTGGTCTGCTGTGGCCAACCAATGGAAAAACTAATTGCCAAAACAGAAGATACCGGCGCAGAAAAACATGTTCCGGTAGTTGAAAAAACAGAAGACGGCATCAAAGTTACCGTAGGAAGTGTTGATCACCCCATGGAGGAAAAACACTATATTAAATTCATTGAAGTGCTAACCAGTTGTAAAGTCCTCCGGGGCGAACTGGATCCCGGCAAAAAAGCTGAAGCCTTCTTTGCCGTTAAACCGGAAAAGGTTTTGGAAGTAAGAGAATACTGCAACTTGCACGGCTTATGGAAAACAGAAGTTAATGGCTAATAGTTAGGTTAGTTAAGATTCCGGAGCACGTTATTGTTAGATTATTAATCAATTTCAGGGAGGAACTCTATGCTTAATAAGAAATCCAGCCAAACAATTTTTATCTTTTACCTGGCTTTGCTCACCCTGCTGCTGACTTTAAGCGGCTGCTCCGGTGTGAGCAAAGGGAGTGAGGCTCCGGACTTTACACTTACTAACATAGAAGGCAAAAGAGTATCTTTAAGCGACCTGCGTGGGAAAAATGTTTTCCTTAATTTCTGGGCTTCCTGGTGTGAGCCATGTAAAGATGAAATGCCGGATTTGGAGCAAATCTGGCAAGAATACCAAGAACGAGATTTGGTGGTACTGACAGTCAATACCGGTGAAAGCCAGGAAACTGTTAAAAAATATATAGAAGAAAACGGTTATACCTTCCAGGTCTTATTGGATTCTAACCTGACTGTGGCTCGCCTCTATAATACTTCCAATATTCCAGCATCCTTTTTTATAAATAAAGAAGGCATCGTAATCGAGAAAAAGGAAGGCTTTATGAGCGGAGCCGACATGAAAAAAGCAGTAGGGCTTTTGTATCAATAACCGGGAATATCGTCTGGAGATTCTTCATCAAAGGGATCATTGCAAAATGATACGCTCCCTTCTAAGTAGACAAGTTAAATAATCAAAACTTGCGCTTAGAGGGAGCGTATTTTTATGTCAAAAAGAAAGATATCCGGCAAATTATTTGCTGGAATAAGGGTATATTTTACCGGCTCTAAGAAATAGTACTACTGAGAAACCAAATATAATAAAAAACTAATTAAAATATTATGTGGAGGTATTTATGCATCAGTGGACAAGTTTCCCTCAATTAGAGAGAAAATTAAGATCTTATAATTATAAGCCCTTTTATAACCCCTTAGACGAAGAAGCCATAACCAGTGAACTCTGTCCGGCCTGTCATCTGAATTTAAAATATATTGGCTATAAAAGCCCCCATCGGTATCGAGCTTTTATGTACTGTGGGAATTGCCGGTACTGGGAAGAATATTAATCCGAGTGAAAAATTGAAAAGCCCTCCAAGGAGGTAATACCCATGAATCTTAACCTTGAAGAGCTGATAGAAAAACTTGACAGTACTCGTGTCAGCCTGGAAAATGAAATCAATTACGCCGTAATGTGGTTAAGTGAAACAATAGACTTTTTGAATAATAATAATTTGGCTATGGCTAAGTGGGCTTTTGAAAAATATTTAGAAGTACTTAACGATATCGACATAGATTTATTCAAAAAAACCGGAGCAATCCTTAAGGAAAGGCTCCAACAGCTTAGCGATTAAGGTTCTATAATAAATGTTGGGGTAACCAGCAGGAAAAAACAAAGCATAAGCGAAAACCTACCGGGTAAATAAACCCACCACGATCATTTACAGGAGGTTTTCCTTATGCTTAACTCTAATTATAT
>DUML01000072.1 GCA_012839895.1 Peptococcaceae bacterium
AGTTGCTGGTTATGAACCTGGAGCACAGACTCCGGATTCTTATACTTTATTTTATAAAAGGCTATTTCAGACTGATCAGACTAGCTTAATTGATAAAGATCAAATCTGTTCAGCAATCCCTAAGTATTTTATTATTAATGGATTTTGAATATAATTAAAAACAAGATAAAAAAATATTCTGTATAGGCCGCTTATTTATCTATTAACTATTTTTCTTTCCCCAGAGAAGGGAAAGTGTTAATAGTTAACTTCAGTAAATAAATCAGCCTGTTAGTGATTACACTATCAGGCTGTTTTTATTTTATAAGGAGGTAAGTAAAGCTATGAAGACCATAAGCTCGAACCAGCTTGAACTTAGAGCTGAAGATATTTATCGAGCAATGGGAACCGGTTCATCTAGTGTAAAAATTAGTTCTAATCTGCTTCAAAAAATTAAACAATACAGATCAAAAGCTATGAAACTATTGGAATGCACCTTTACCTGGAGAAAGTTGGCGGTTACCAGTTTGACAAAAACTCATGTCGTTTTAGATAATTCATATTTTTTTTCCTGTAACGGCAAGTACTTTGGCGGGGCAACAGAAGTTGCTGTTATTCTTCTTACTGTCGGTTCTCAGATTGAACAAGAAATAAAAAGGTTATACGTCAATACTAATCTCCTGGATGGTTTAATATTGGACGCATACGCTAATTCCGCTTTAGATGAAGTTTTTGGAATTGTGCGTGCTTACTTGGAAAAAGAAGCTTCTTTTTTTCATCAGAAGTTAGGATATAGTTTGAGCCCTGGCTGTCATCTGCCCCTCGAGGATCAAGCCACTGTTTTTTCCATCCTAAAAACAGAAAGTTCTCAAATGGGTATTTCCCTTCTAAATACATATGTCATGTCTCCAGGAAAATCTTGTACGTATCTTATCCCTATTGGAATAAGTCTTATTATGCCCAGCAGTACCAAATATGCTTGCGAAATCTGCGCATCTAATAAATTTTGTCTTTTTAGTCCATTAGAAAGAAAAAAATAAGCCACTAAAGTTGAGGTTTTCATTATGATTACTTTATTTAAAATGGTTCTATGTTTAATCCTGATGATTATGCTTTTGCGGAAAGGCATCCAAATCGGCCATACTGTTTTTGTTTCCTCAATTTTTCTCTTTCTAATTAATGAACCTAATTTACAAGATTTACTAACAGCAACTCAAAATACTATTCTTTCTACTACTACTTGGAATATGGTTATAACACTTTATTTTGTAATGTGCCTGGAGAACCTTTTACGCACTAGCGGAATATTAAAAAGGTTTACAGCCGCTGCCAGGAGAATATCAGGAAGTGATCGTGTTCTATTAGCCTTTATGCCTTCTTTTTTAGGCTTTTTACCTTCATTAGGAGGAGCAATTTTTTCTGCCCCAATGGTTAAAGAAGCAGGTTATAAATACAATCTCTCCGCGGAATTGAACACCTCTATCAACTATTGGTTTCGGCATATTTGGCAATTTTGCAATCCTATCTTACCGGCAATCCTATTAGCCAGCGCCATAACCCAGATACCTTTAAATCAACTAATTGCTCATCAATTAATTTTTTCCCTGTTCGCTTTGGTTCTCGGAATTCTGTTTTTACTTTGCGGAAAAGCTTACGCCAACCATCCCCTGGAAGATTTAGAAAAACCGAAAGAGACTTCCTCCGTTGACAGTTATTCTACCAGGGATTTATGCAATTCAATTGTGCTCGCAGGTGGGCCAATTCTAGCCAACATTCTCTTGATACTTTTATTTAACATGAATACTTCTTTATCTATGGGTCTTGTACTTCTAATAATGATTTTTATATTAAAATTAAATACCAGTCAAATAAAAAAAATCATCTCTTCTTCTCTAAATTTTAGAATTCAATGGGGTATTATTAGTATTCTCTTTTTCCAAAGTATTTTACAAGTTACCGGAATAATTGACGAAATAATCTCATTTTTACAAACCTCTGGTATCCCTGTAGCTACAGTTGTCTGTCTAACAGCTTTTATTGTTGCTTTTTCTACTTCAATTGACCAAACTTATGTTGCAGTAACTTTTCCTTTAATTGGACCTTTATCAGCCGGTGGCAGCTTAGATATAGTAGCCATGGCTTACCTTTGCGGCACAGCAGGTATGATGCTTTCTCCCACACATCTGTGTTTGCTTATCAGTATAGAGTATTTCAAAGCCGATTTCTTCAAATCTTTAAAACCTATCATTTTTATGGAAATACTGATGATTTGCTTTGGTTTCACCTATCTTTATCTGTTTTAATCAAATAGCATACCCTGTTACCGGCTCGGCAACTATATTGTGTTCCTTCCTTTAGCCCTAAAATTTAATTGAACAAGATGCCCCCTAAATTTCAAAGCTTAGCAAATCAAGCCCAAAGTCGAACAGGGATTGACTGTGAAAAACCCAAACCAATATACTGGACAAAATTATTATATAAGTCCTGCAGAGACTCTGGATTAGAATAACCATCCAGGTTAAGAATTGAAGTTTTAGCTTTTGCCAAGTATTTAATAATTATATCATAATCAAAAGACTCTTCCCATCCCGCCCAGGCCATGCCCAAATGGTAGCCCACCTGTTCACTTAACCCAATTTGCTTATCCCTCATTCCAACAATACATGCTGATATTCGTGCCGCTAAAGCGGTGATTGAAGCCCTTTCTTTACCGAGAATTAGTTCTTGGTCCGCCAATGTTTTTCTTTTATTCCTAAGACTCCACCTTTGAATTACTCCTTCATTCATTGTTTTTATGAGGTTCAAAAAGTCTTCGACGTAAACGTGTAAATCATCTTGACAGAGCAGGAAATATAATTTACCCAGGACAAAATCCCCAAAAAGCACGGCATATTGTCTGTCTCGGTCCGGCAGCTCTTCCTTAGAGGCGTACCTGTGAATTTTATGGGCCAAATAGGTATACTGAGTTGCCAAAGCCAGGTTAAAACTTAATTCTTTTTTAACTTCGCTTCCCCAAGTAAGTGCAAAAACCAAGGACGGGCAAATTTCCCAGTCTAATTTGCACATTGGTAAATCCAAAACTTCCTGATAATAAAGGGATTTAAAAGTTAATTCCTGCTGGATGAAGCATTTTAGCTTATCCATTTCCGAACGAAGGTTACTGATTATAGTAAACAATCTCCTCCCATTCCTGAAATCTTCCCTGCATTTTTTGAGATAAAATAATCTTGCCGTTAGAGGTAATCAGTACACCCATTATTTTTTGTTGTTCAATCAAATCCAGACCTTTTTCAGCCCCGAGCACCATAACCGCCGTAGCCAATGCATCTGCTGCGCAGGGATCATCCGTAAGAACCGAACAACTGCTTAAGCCTTGAACCGGATAACCCGAACGCGGATCAATGATATGGCTATATCTTTGCCCTTCCTCCCAGAAATACCTCTCATAATCACCGGAAGTATCAATAACCTCGTTTTCTAGTTGAACATAGCCAATAATCCCGCCTTGCTGCAAGGGATCCCGTATGCCAATTTTCCAAGGTTCGCCATTCTCTTTTCTCCCTAGAGCGTAAATGTTGCCGCCGGCAGTTACTAAGGCTGAAGAGATATTATTGTTCTTAAGGATGTTTACGGCCTGCTTTACGGCATAACCCTTAGCGATAGCTCCCAGATCAAGGCTCATCCCTTTTTCCGGCAGGTAGACAGTCCTTCGCTCCTTATCCAATACCACTTTTTGGTATCCAACCAGCCTTAAGGCCTGCCTAATATCTTCAACTGCCGGTACCTTCTGGGGTTTATCCTCACCGAATCCCCATAATTTGACCAGCGGAGCCACAGTAGGATCAAAAGCGCCGTCTGTTATCCGGGAAAAATATAGAGAGTACTCAATAAGGTCAAAAGTTAAAGCGGATACTTCAACCGGTTCTAAGCCTGCCTTGCTGTTAAGTAAATAAATCTCACTGTCTGGAGAGAATTTATTAAGTTTCTGGTGTAGTTCCTGTAAAGTAGCGAAAGCTTCACCCACAGCCCTTTTGGCTCCCCAACCATGGGCTTCGATAAATACTTCGGTATCAAAGAGAAATCGGGTTTCCCGATAATGGCAGTTTTTCTCATAGAGATTATAGCCCTGCCAGCCAAAAAAGCAGAACAGCCAAAATAGAACTAAAGCAGTAATAAGCCTCTGGCCTTGGCGGCTGTTATTTCTTAATCTTAACATTTCAATCACAGAATTCGAATCACTAATTTATTAGGAAGGCAGGTTATACTTTCACCGGATTTAGTAATTGAACCCATCAGAGAACAGATCTTTTTGGGACAAATATTGTTATCTTCCGGCATATAAATCCGACCGTGATCCATGACGATCCTGGCAGTGCCGTTTGGGACAGGCAGTAGGAGCTCTTCCTTACTTGTAAGGGGAACCAATCCTTCTTTAACCACTTTGCCGTCAATAGTGATTTGCCATCTAAGCCCACCGAGATTTTCTACAGACTCAGCCAGCAAGTCTTTTTTACCTAATAAAATACCCCCAAGGGCCAAAGCACCGGTTGCTAAACTACCAATTAAAAATCTGCGTCTATTTATTTTTGTTACTTCTTTATCACTACTATTATTAAGATGCTTCATTTTTCTTTTCACTCACTTCCCCTTGCTCATCTTTGGTAGCTTCTCTAAATTCTTTAATACCTCCTCCCAATGCTTTTCCCAGCTCGGGCAATTTTCCCGGCCCGAAAATGATTAAAGCTATAATTAAGAGAATAACAGCAACAGTTGGAGTTATCATGCCGACCAAAGAGTACATATGATAATCCCCCCTCTCTATTAGTTAGAAAGAAGATATATTCCGCAATTATCAAACGCTTACAACCGGTAAAAGTTTTTAGGCAGAAGAATTATTGTTTTCTTAAATTGCAATATTAAATGCAACAAACTTGAAACCGAGAATATGCTATTGGGTTTCCCTTGTTGTCAAGGGCGAAGCGAAGCGAGTTCATTTTCCCCTTGACATGCCACCTTCATTATCCTATTGTTAACGGTCTGCAAGCAGACCGTCTGCCCTCCGGCGAGGACAGGGGTTTGGGGACTGGTCCCCAAAGCGTTCTTTTATCCTAACATCAGTTGTTG